>JBPCJA010000189.1:0-8877 GCA_051005755.1 Solirubrobacteraceae bacterium | reverse complement strand
CACCACAGCGTTTACCTATGAACACGTGTCCCACGACCCCAGAAACCCCACCCCAGACGCCATCAACACTCAATACTCCTGATTGCAGAGCGTCCCAACCACCCGCCGAGCTGTCGAACTCGGGCTACTACGGCGACACCTTTCCGTGGGCGCAACCGCATATCGGCTCGGTCTCAGCGAGGGGAACCGTCAAGCGCACCCTGCACGACGCCCGCGCGGAGCTTCGCCGCATGGTGGGACAGGACCAGCAACTCCAACCACAGAGGAGGACGACCATGGCTGGATGGCACATGGCAGGCAGTCAGCCGCGGCAGTACGAGCATGCGCTCGCAGGCGACTTGACCTACGAGGGACAACCAGTCGCCGAGCTGCGGTGCGTGGTGGACCGGGCAGACGGGTTCGGCACGCTCATGCAGACTTTCTTGGCCGAGCAGTTCCGCGGGCAGCGTGTTTGCTTCTCCGGAGCGCTCAAGAGCAAGGACGTTGAAGACAGGGTTGGGCTTTGGATGCGCGTCGACGGGCAGGTGGGGACAGAGCCGCTGGCGTTCGACAACATGGCGGATCGGCCGATCCGCGGAACTACCGACTGGGCGCACTACGAGGTGGTTCTCGACGTTCCAGCCGAAGCGCAGGCGATTGCCCTCGGTGTCCTCCTCATCGGCAAAGGTGAGGCCTGGATCTCTGACCTCAACGTCGAGATGATGGGACCCGAGATCGAGATCACCTCCCGGACGGAGGCGCTTCAGGCCCGACCCCAAAATCTCGACTTCTCCGAACCTCTTAACTCAGAAGCGCCAGGCGGCTTCTGAGCAGAACCCGAGTCGACCTCAGGGCCGCCGCCGTCCACTGTCATTGACCGTCGCTCTACACGTAGGGCAGGTGGTCGTCGACGGCGCGGGCGAGGATCCGCGTGCGCTCGTCCTCGAGCTCGCCGCGATCGGCCGGCGGTGGTGGCGGGTCGCGTACCACGGCTGCCGGTGGTGGAAGTCCAGAGCGCGCCGCCGCCGCGTGTTAGCGGAAGCGTGGCCGCATGCTTCTGGGGCATCTGAGCAGCGGGTTGATGGTAGCTCGGTTAGTCGGGAGCTGCGATCAGGTCAGAAACCCGGTCGGAGCTACGGGCGGTCGAAGACCGCGACCGTGGCGCCGGAGAGATAGACACTTCTACCGTCGTGGCTGACCGTGACTCTGAGCGTTGGGTTGACGAGTGGGCTGGTTGGCGACGCTTCGCCGACGTGACCCGCAGCAGCCTCCTCCATCGCAAACCTCCCTCACCATCTCACGCCCTGCCAGAACTGGTGCGAATCGGCATTTCGCAGAGACCAACGTCAGCCGCGCCCAGCGCTTCCGAGATGGTTGTGAATCCGCGTTTGCACAACCATCCGTAGGCCTCTCCCCCACGTGGCGCCTGCTCCCGGGCCGTCCGACCCGCCTGGTTTTCTACAACCAAGATCGCGGACTTCGCAGATCCCCGCGAAGCGTCTACCGCCCGCCAACACGCTCGGACGCCGCCGGACTGCTCGGTACTGCCTGGGACCGGTGGCCGAGCAGCACCTGCTGTGCGTTCCGTAGCTGCGGGAACGATCGACTCACAGCGTCGCGCCGCGATCAGCGCTGACCGATCGGCGGGGAGGCAACCGCCGTGGCTGGCTTGACGACGCTGATGATGCGTTTTCTCAGATTCTCCCGGAGCTGTCGCTGGCCGCTCCAGCAGATCGTGGGCATGTCCTTGACGTCGAAGGGCAACTCGGTGCCCTCCTTGGCGGTGATGATCACCTTCGTCCCCAGCCCGTCGGCGTAGCCGAGCTCGTAGAACACGTTCGGTCGCAGGTCCGTGAGGTCGACGATCGCAAAAGCTGCTCGCTTGATTCGTTCGAGGATGTCGGGCAGGATCCGGTCACCGGCGTTCTCCTCGTTGACCCGCTCGCAGCGATAGCCGAGCTCCTCGCACACCTGCACGAACGTATCGAAGGCGTCTTCGACGTCGGGGAGACCGGCGTAGGACATGATCACGAGCACCGAGCGTGATTGCGCAACCTTCTCGGCCAGCGTGACGATGTCGGCGGCGCGCTCGTCCCAGTCGCTCTTGACGCTGTTGAGCCGCTCGTACTCGAGCTGCTCGACGAGCCCGGCGTACTTCTGACCGAAGTCGTTGAGCTCCTGCGCGTAGATCTTCTCCGCCGCGCCTCCGAAGGCCGTGAAGGGCAGCAACGGCTTCTTGGCGATGCGCGCCCAGTTCGCGGCGCGGAAGGTCCCCTCGAAGCCGCCGACGAGGATCACGGCGTCGGCCTGCTGCACCTGCTCGGGAACGTAGAAGGACTCGCCCTTGATGTCCCAGTCCGTCAGGCGCGACCTGATGATCGTGCCGTAGTCGTGCAGGGGCTGCAGGCCGGAGAGCAGGTAGGAGATCACACGCCTGTCCGGATCGGGGTCGCCGCGCTCCTGCATGTCCTGGTAGGCGGCCTCGGCGATCATGCGGTCGAGCTCGGTTCGGCAGCCGTTCAGCAGGACGTGCCCGTGCCTGCTCACAGCCCTGCCCAGTGCTTCGCAGAACGCGCCGACCCGCGGCTTCATCACGTCGTCCTCACTCTCGAATCCCCCTGCGACGAGGATGTGCATCCGCGCTACCTCACTCCTGTGATCTGGATGCGAGCGTAGCCGAGTGGAGAGCGCCTCGACGCGCGTCACCTATCCGCAAGCTCGTAGACTTTCTCGCACCCGCGGATCCTGCGTCGCTCGCGCCGGTTGATGCGAATCTTGTCCCTGCCGCTTCCACAGTTGGCGCTCGCCGGTGGTCCGGCGGTGCTGATGTTGACCGCGTCGCGGCCCGGCCCGCCCGAGATCCGGTCGGCGCCGAATGCCGCATTGATCGTGTCGTTGCCGGGGCCGCCCACCAGGACGTCGGTGCCTGGGCCGCCGTTGAGCCGGTTGTTGCCGCGCTGGCCGTAGACACGATCGTTGCCCACAGCCCCCGACAGGTTGTCGCCGCCGTCGCCGCCGTCGAGGCAATCGTTGCCACGGCCGCCGTCGAGGGTGTCGCCCCCGGCGAGACCGAGCATCCGGTCGGCCTGGTTGGTGCCGGTGAACCGGTCGGATCTACGCGTGCCGACGATGGCGAACTTGCGCCCGGGTCCTGAGAGGCACGGACTGTTCCCGTAGCGGCGGCGCGCGGTGTCGATCGGAACGACGGTCCCGCCGGAGGGCGATCTTGAGGGGGTGCCGACGATGATGTCGCCGAAGCTCGATTCCGGGCTGGCCAAGATGACACACAGGTTGCGGGGCGGGATGTAGTCAGACCCTTCGGGGCAGATCTCGCCCACGTCCGGTGGCGGGCTGCACACAGCTCCGTCGAAGCCGACCTTCGACTCCGCGACGACCGCGTCGACAAGGGTCCGTGCACCGAGACGCACGACGATGTGCAGTGCTCGAACCGTCAGCGAGTCCGCCGTGCGGGTCTCTTCGTTCGGGGTGACCGTGACCAGCGGCGCCAGAGACGAGAGCGCGTTCGTCAGCGCCTCGACGAGCCGATCGGCGCTGATCGGTACGCCGCCGAGCGTCAGGCCCAGCACGCGGCTCGAGCCCGCGAGCTGCGGCGTAGCGCCGGCGCACTGTCCGGTCGCGACCGAATCGGCAGCCGTGACGCCGAGGGTGATCGTGCCGCCCTGGGGAAGTCGCAGCGTGAGGTTCTCTATGCGCCCGGTCGCGCTGACCTTCTGCTCGCTCGGGATGCCCAGCTCGGGATCGATCGACGTGATCGCGCTGGTGGTGCTCGCCGCGAGCAGATCGGAGGGGATGCCAAGCGGCGCGGGCAGGTTGCCGGCACCCGCCTCGCCCGAGGCGCACAGCGCGCGGTCGGGGTCCGTGCCGTTGGCGGTGTCGACGTTGCCGTTGGCGACGACCGGCTCCGCACGGTCGCCTCCGTTGAGGATCACGTAGCCCGCGCTTGCGCGGCACTTCCAGACCGGCTTGTTCGTGTCAGCCTCGGCCGAAGAGGCGACCGTCAGCGAAGCCGCGATGAAGACGACGGCGAGCGCGACGGCGCGGCCCGCGCGAATGGTGTGCACGTGTGGATTCCCCCTGTCCAGGCCTGACGGCGAATGAGCATCAGAGCACAAACGCGCGGCGCATTGCATGTCATGTGTCACACACCGACCTGTAGGCAACGTCTGGCGCGTACCGAGCCGACTCCGCACGGCTGAGGCCAGAGCCGACGAGATCGCAGATCTCGGTTGTCAGCATCCGCTTGTCGCGCCAGATGATGTGCGGCCACAACTGGGCCGCGGTGTCCGAGCTGCCCGAGGCGAACGTCCGCCCGTCCGCGCTGACTGCGACGGCGTTGACGGCCTGCGTGTGCCCGAGCTCCCGACCGAGCCGGCGACGATCCTGGACATCCCAGAGCTGAATCGGTCCTGTCTCACTTCCGGCGATCAGCGTGCGGTCGTCCGAACTGAACGCGATGCTCAGGACGGCAGCGGTGCCGGTGCTGAGCTGGCCGCTCGCTCGGCGCGTCTTGGCGTCCCACAACCAGATCTTTCCGTCCGAGCCGGCGGACGCGAGCGTGCGACCGTTGGGACTGAACGCCACGTCGTTGACCATGTCGGTGTGCCGCGCGAGTGCCCGTCCGAGCGGGCGATGCGTCTTTACGTCCCACAGCCGGACCTGCCCGTCGGAACCCGCGGAGGCCAGGGTGCGGCCGTCGGGACTGAAGGCAACGCCGTTGACCGGCCCCTCGTGACCGCGCAGGGGATCGCCGATCGCGCGATGCGACCTGACGTCCCACAGGATGATCGTCCCGTCATACGCGCCGGAGGCGAGCAGGCGCCCGTCGGGGCTGAACGCAACGCCGTCGACCGGATCCGTATGACCGGCGAGCGGCGGCCCGGCGACATGGCGCGATTTCAGATTCCAGAGCCGGACCCGCGCATCGTCGCCGCCTGACGCAAGCGTGCGCCCATCCGGACTGAACGCAACGCTGTTGAACGCGCCCGCGCCCACCAGCGGCGCGCCAACGGCTCGCCGCGACCGGACATCCCAGAGCCAGATCCTGCCGTCGTTGCCGGCGGTGGCGAGGGTGCGGCCGGCACGGTCAAATGCGACGTCGTAGACGGCATCGCGGTGGCGCGCGAGCACCCGCGGGATCGCGGCGTCGAAGAGCCAGACCCGCTCATCATCGCCGGACGACGCGAGTCTCCTCCCGTCGGGACTGAACGCGACGCTCTCGAGAGACGCTGTCGGGCCTGTGATCGGCGGACCCAGCGGCCGCCGCGACGCCACATTCCACAGCCGGGTCTTCCCGTCGTCGCCCGCGCCGGCCAGCCGCCGTCCGTCGGGGCTGTAGGCGATGTCGTTGACCGGTTCGTCGACACCGGAGAGCGGCCGCCTGCGGCCGGACTTCACATCCCACAGCCAGATCTTGGCGCCGCCGATCGCAAGCGTGCGTCCGTCTCGCGAGAATGCGACGCTCGTGAGCCCCGTCTTGGCGCTGAACGTACGCCCGAGCGGGCGGCGAGACCTCACGCTCCACAGCCGAACCGTGGAGAGGCTCCCCACTGAGGCGAGCGTGCGGCCGTCGGGACTGAACGCGACACGGTGTATACGACGGTCGGGGACCCTGAGCGCGGGACCGAGCGGCTTGAGCGCGGCCACGTCCCACAGCCGGATCCGGTGTTCAACGCCGGCGCTGGCGAGCGTCTGCCCGTCAGCGCTGAACGCCACGCTGAGGACCTCATGACGGCTGCCGACGAAGCTCCCCAGCGGGCGGCGCGAGGCGACATCCCACAGCCGGATCCTGCCGTCCCTGGCGCCGGCCGCGAGCGTGCTTCCGTCGCGGCTCACGGCCAGCGCGGTGAACGTCGTGGGCGCGCTCGCGAAGGGACGTCCGATGCGACGATGCGTCGCCGCGTCCCACACGAGGATCCTGCCGTCCTCACCGGCCGCGACGATCGCGCGCCCGCGCAGCACGAATGCCGCGCCATGTACGACGTCCGTATGGCCGCGCATGATGCCCACGGCCGCGCCGGGGCCGGCGGCCTCGCGTGCAGCGATCATGCTGTTCCGTGCCTCGGGACGATCCTTCGCCTCGAGTGCTGCCAAGGCCAGCAGCAGCGAGACGTCGGGCCGAGCGTCGAGCTGGTCGCGGGCCGCGGACGCGAGCGCGACCGATGTCGCCTCAGCCTCTTGGCGGCGAGCGTCGCGCTGCCCGAGCACCGCCAGCACGGCAAGCGCGCCGACGACGATGACCGTCAACAGCAGCCCACCGGCGATCGACGCGGCGATGCGGCTGCGCCGGCGTTCGCGGGCGCGATCCTGGTCTGCCTGCCAGCGCCGTCGCCAATCGAGGATCGGCCGGGCGAGCGCGTCGTGGTAGATCTCGTAGCGTGAGTCGCCGATCGCCTGGAGGATCCGTGCCTCGCGCGTGAGGCGCTCGAGGACCGCCGTCACCGTGGGCTCGTCGAGCTCGGCGTATTCGGCAAGGTCCGCAGTTCGCAGCGCGATCTTCGTGCCCGACGGCGTGACGAGCTGGCGCAGGACGCGCGCGGCCACCGTCTGCTCGGCGGGCGACAGCGTCGCGATCGCAGCGTCGACGTGCGTGGCGACGATCCGCTGGGCCCCGTGGAGGCGATCGAGCGTGCGCAGGCGCAGCACCCGCGAACCGGCGCTCTGCTCCTCCTCCCACAGGCGCGTCAGCACGAGTTGCAGGTACGGCGTCTGGATGCTCGCGCCGGTCCCGCGGTCAGCCTCGCCGCCGATGCCGTCGAACTCGCCCACGTCCAAGCCGGTGGCCTGGACGCCGTCGAGCACCGCCTCGACGAGTGCCGGCTCGATGCGCACCTGCTCGCCGGACCGAGCCTCCTCCCTGTTCCAGAGCTCGAGCGGCGCCTCGATCGCCTCGCGCGCCGCCTCGCGGTCGAGGTGATCGATCCGCACGAGGTGGTCGAGCAGGCTGGGCATGTGGCCCGCCAGGGAATCGAGCCTCGCCAGCGCGTCCTCGCGGATCGAGATGAGCACGCTCGCCGCCACGTCATATCGCGCGATCGTCCGCGTGAGCTGCTCGACGAACGGCCCGTCGGCGGCGTGGTAGAGGAAGTACTCCTCGAACTGGTCGAGGATGATGAGCAGCGAGCCATCCAGTCGCTGGGCGGCGGCGCTGACCACATCCGCAAGCGAGCCGTCGAGCACGTCGGCCGCAAGCGGCGGTGACAGCTGCTGCCCGAGCGTGCCCCGGATCGCCTCCTTGAGCCCGGCCACCGGATCCTCGGCCCACGCGCTGAACGCGATCGCCGCATACTCCACCGCCTCACCGTGCTCGATGCGCCGGCGGCCCTCGTCTCGTACATGGCGCACGACGCCGGCGCGCAGCAGGGAGCTCTTGCCCACGCCGCTCGGCCCGTAGAGGATCGACATCCGGTATGCGAGCAGGTTGTCCATGACGATGTCGCGCGCGGTGTCGCGGCCGAAGAAGTACGCGGCGTCGTCCTCGGTGTACGGGATGAGTCCCTGGTAGGGCCCTCGCCTGGAGCGCTCGCTCGCAGGCTGGTCGCGACCGGGCGTAGACGTGCTCAAGAGCGCGCTTCGTTCATCGCGTCGACCCAGTCCTCCAGGCGCGCCTCGACGATCTCGACGCGGTGGCGCTGCCAGAACTTCTCGTCGATCGGATCGGGATCGCGCTCGATCGCCCACGAGCCAAAGCGCCGCACCTGCTGAGACCAGATGTGGTGCAGGATCACGCGAAGGTTCCAGTCGCGCATGCCATAGCCGAGAAACAGGAAGTGGCTGTTTCTCATACGCGCCATGAGATAGGCGGGTATGAGCTTGGAGAGGTTGCCGTTGGCGAGATAGTCGATGTAGTGATCCTCGGTGATGACGTAGTTGTCGGCGCTCTGGTCACTGCGATCGACGGCACCGTGGATCTTGAAGACGATCGAGCGCTGCTGGAGGTCGAGCCCGCGGTAGTCCGTGTGCTTGGGGATCGGCCGGCGCTCGCCGTCGGCGCTCAGGTGAACGAACCGACCGGGCTCGTCATGCTCGGCGGCGTAGTAGACGACATCGACCACCTCGCCGGCGTCGGCGAACGCTCGCTCGAGGGCATCGTCGTAGTTCGTGGTGACGATGAGCGGGTACGTCGCCTGGCCGCCGGCGGCCCGCTGGCGCGCGGGCAGCTCGGCAAGGAACCGGTGCAGGCCGGTCGGGCGATAGGTCCCGGTGAACACGGGATGCAACTCGTCGAAGAGCGCCCCCTCGCCGCCCGTGACCAGATCGACGTACTGCGCGACCCGCACGAGATCGCGGCTGTCGGCGCCGGGATACTCGTATTCGGCGGCGAGGTAGGAGGCCAGCTCGGTCCCGCTCGGTAGGTAGCTGCCCTCGTGCCAGTCGGCGGTCGGCGGCCGATCGTAGAGGTTGGCGCCGGCGCCCAAAAACGGAATGACCCTGCCCTCGTCGATGCGCTTGCCGATGAGCCGCGCGTACTGGCGGAGCTCCGCAGCATCAAGACCCAAGCCGACCCTCCCCCTCTCCGTAATGCCTCCCGCGGAGATTACCTCGTGGACCGCGGCTCGATGCCACCTCAAGGCGGAGGGGACCGCCGCTCGCGACGCCGCGCGCGGCCCGGGGTAGGCGAGGCTACGCGTCAGCTGACAAAGGCGCACCCGAGCCGATCCCCGCGACCGCCTCGCCTGCGCCGCCGAGCAGGTCCAGCTGAGGCGGGCTGGGTTTCGCGGAGACCGGGTTTCTAGGTTCCTCTGCTCATTGATTCTCGGGTTTCGCAGTTTTGAGGGTGTGAGCGGTGGCCTGGTCGGGCGCGCGAGCGTGACCGGTCTGGGGGGCTGAGCGGGCAGGACGCCGGCTGATGGGCAGGAGCATCGGCGGCTTCCGCGAAGT
>JBPCJA010000188.1:0-3891 GCA_051005755.1 Solirubrobacteraceae bacterium | reverse complement strand
ACTTCGCGGAAGCCGCCGATGCTCCTGCCCATCAGCCGGCGTCCTGCCCGCTCAGCCCCCCAGACCGGTCACGCTCGCGCGCCCGACCAGGCCACCGCTCACACCCTCAAAACTGCGAAACCCGAGTAAGCGTTCGCAGGCAGCAATTGGATCGGGCGTAGGGCTGAACGGCGCAGCTACGCCGTGATGCGCGCCCGAAATGCGTTGGCATGGCTCGCCGCCGCACCAGTGGCGACTTTCTGGCTGCCAACCCGAAGAATTCGCCAAACGATGGCGGCGGCCGCGCCGACGCAGGGCGCGCGAGCGGTCGTGTCGACTCAGGCGGCACCGCCGCTTTGGCATGTGGCGATCCTGCGCCGCCAGACGCGGTCGGCGTCCTGCGCGGGTCGCGGAATCAACCATCTAGCCTCACCAGCCGATGCGCGTCTGGGTGGACCTCACGAACAGCCCCCATGTGCTCGTCCTGCGCCCGATCGTCGCGGCGCTGCGCGCGGGGGGCCACGACGTCCAGATCACCGCGCGGGATTTCGCCCAGACGCTCGGGCTGCTCGAGCGCTTCGGGATCGAGCACACCGTCGTCGGCCGGCACCGCGGCGGGAGGCTGGCGGCGAAGGGGCTCGGCCTGGCCTCGCGCTCGACCGCGCTCACCCGCTGGGCGCGCGGGCGGCGCTTCGACCTCGCCCTCGGGCACGGCTCCAACGACGTCACGGTCGCCGCGTGGCTGTTGCGGATCCCCTGCTCGACGATGTTCGACTACGAGTGGGCGACGGTCCAGCACACGGTGAACTGCCGCCTCGCACAGGCGGTCGTCGTGCCCGACGTCATCCCGCCCCGGCGCCTTGCCCGCTATGGCGCCAACGGGAAGATCGGCGCCTACCCCGGCCTGAAGGAGGAGTACTACCTCGCCGACTTCGAGCCCGATCCGGCGGTGCTGGGCGAGCTCGGCCTCGATCCCGGCGAGCCGATCGCCGTCGTGCGCACGCCGCCCGCGGTCTCGCTCTACCACCGCTTCGAGAACGACGTCCTCGGCGCCGTCCTCGAGCGCCTGCGCGGGCGCCAGACCGTCGTGCTGCCGCGCACGCCGCAGCAGCGCGCCGAGCTGCGCGACGGCTTCATCGTCCCCGAGCGCGCGATCGACGCGCAGTCGCTCATCGCCTACGCCGACCTCGTCGTCTCGGCGGGCGGGACGATGAACCGCGAGGCTGTCGCGCTCGGCACGCCGGTGTGGACGACGTTCCAGGGCCGCCTCGGCGCCGTCGACGAGCGCCTCATCGCCGACGGACGGCTGCGCGCGCTGCGCAGCGCCGACGACGTCGTGCTCGCCAAGCGCGCCTCGGGAGCAGGGCCCCGCGAGCGCGTCCGCCGCGACCCGGCGCTGCTCACCGAGCTGCTCCTGCGTCCAGCCGGGCGTTGATCACAGGTCCTTCACGCCGCTTGCCTGCCTACAATCCGCACCGATGCGCCGACGGATCCGCTCCGCGGCCTTCCCCCTGCACCGCCATTCGCTGCGGCAGATCGTGGTGGACGGGGTTCTGGTCGCGCTCGCGTACTGGCTGTCCTACCGGCTTCGCTTCGACGGCCCGTCGGACGTGCCCGCGCGCTATCGGGAGCTCTTCGACGCGACGCTGCCCGTCGTCGTCGTCAGCTCGCTGCTGACCTACGCGACGTTCGGGCTCTACGGGAAGTGGTGGCGGTACGCCACGCAGCGCGACTACACGGCCATCGTCCAGGCGGTCGTCATCGCCTCGCTGCTGCTGCCGGGCTACATCGCGCTCGCCCATCCGGTGACGCAGTCGTCCGCCGTCGGCGAGACGCCCGTCACCGCGCCGACCGGCGTGCTCGCCCTCTACCTCCTGCTCATGCTGACCTTCGTCGGCGGGGCGCGCTTCGTCGCGCGCACGGTCTACGAGCGCCCGCTGCGCGGCTTCCGCGCCGGCAAGGACGCACGCGGCCTGCTCATCGTCGGCGCCGGCGACGGTGGCCGGCTCGTCCTGCGCGAGATCCTGCGCAACCCCGAGCTGCGGCTCAAGCCGGTCGGCTTCGTCGACGACGACCCGACGAAGCGACGGCTGCGGATCGACGGCGTGCGCGTGCTCGGCACGACGCGCGAGCTCGCACGCATCCTCGACGAGGTCGAGCCCGACGAGGTCACGATCGCGATCCCGTCGGCGCCGGGCACGCTGCGCGCGACCGTGGTGCGCGACTGCCGCGAGCGCGGGATCCCCGTCCGCACGCTGCCGACGGTCTTCGAGCTCCTGCAGACCGGCGGCAACTTCGTCCGCCAGGTGCGCGACGTGCAGGTCGAGGACATCCTCGGCCGCGAGCCGGTGCGCATGGAGCTCGATCGCGTCGGCGCCTACCTCAACGGCCAGGTCGTGCTCGTCACCGGTGCCGGCGGCTCGATCGGCAAGGAGCTCTCGCGCCAGATCGCCCGCGTCGCGCCGCGGCGGCTCCTGCTGCTCGACCACGCCGAGGACAACCTCTTCCAGATCCAGCGCGAGCTCGAGCACGACCGCCACGTGCATCCCTCCACGCTCGACGCGGTCCTCGCGGACTGCAAGGAGGAGGAGCGCATGCGCGAGGTCTTCGACGCCTACCGGCCGACGATCGTCTTCCACGCCGCCGCCTACAAGCACGTCGGCCTCATGGAGCAGAACCCGGTCGAGGCGGTGCGCAACAACGCGATCGCGACGCGGCTCATGGCGCGGATCTCCGGCCAGGCCGGGGTGAAGGCGTTCGTGCTCGTGTCGACCGACAAGGCCGTCTCGCCGGCTACGGTCATGGGAGCCTCCAAGGCGCTGGCGGAG
The DNA here is from genome assembly GCA_051005755.1 of Solirubrobacteraceae bacterium. GTDB lineage: Bacteria > Actinomycetota > Thermoleophilia > Solirubrobacterales > Solirubrobacteraceae > CADCVQ01. The sequence continues at coordinate 1,084 of JBPCJA010000188.1, read as the reverse complement.
TTCGCCCTCGAGGCCGAGCAGGCGCGCTTCCCGCGGACGCGCTACTGCGCCGTGCGCTTCGGCAACGTCCTCGGCTCGTCGGGCTCGGTCGTGCCGATCTTCCGCCGCCAGATCGCGCTCGGCGGACCGGTGACGGTGACCGACGAGCGGATGACGCGCTACTTCATGACGATCCCCGAGGCCGTCCAGCTCATCATCCGGGCCGGCGGCCTGACGAAGGCCGCGGGCGCGGTCCACGCCGAGGAGCACAGCCCCGGCGGCGACGTCTACGTCCTGGAGATGGGCGAGCCGGTGAAGATCATCGACCTTGCGCGGACGATGATCGAGCTGTGCGGGCTGGACCCCGAGCGCGACATCGCGGTCGAGATCATCGGCCGCCGCCCGGGCGAGAAGCTCCACGAGGAGCTGTTCAATCCCTACGAGCGACCGCAGCCGACGCCCGCGGAGAAGATCCTGCGCGCCGAGCGCGAGCCGCGCGCCCCGCTGGCCGTCGACGACATGTTCGACCAGATCGGCCTGCTCGTGCTCGAGGGCGACGCTGCCGGGCTGGCTGCGAAGGTGTCAGAGCTCTCGGCGACTGCCGAGGGCTGGACGACTAGGATCCTGCGGTCGTAGCGACGACGTGCGCATGCTGTCCGCCAATCACACCCAACGAGCAACGGCGCGGTCGTAGCGAGGACCTGTCCTGCTCTCTGCTCCTGATACTCCGGCAAACGGCGCGTTGTGGTGAGCGCGGCGCTCATCGCCGTCTCGCTGAGCGACACGATCGAGCGGATCGGATCCTACGCGGGGCTGGCCGCGGTCGCCGGCCTCGGCGTGCTGTCGCTGCTGTACTTCGCACAGGCGCGCGAGGTCAAGCGGCTGCGCGAGTGGGCCGGGCGCGCGCCGGAGCGCGCCGCGGAGCACGAGCAGCGCGTGCAGGCAGACGCCCAGCGCCGCGTCGTCGCCCAGCCGTTGTCGCCGGCGACGACCGCCGCCAAGAAGGCCGAGGCCGCTCGCACGGCGGCGGCCGCCGCGCTCTACGCGCAGGTGCCGCCCCCGCCGCCGCCCCCGCTCGTCGGCGCGCCCGGGCAGCTCGCCCGGC
>JBPCJA010000187.1:0-4544 GCA_051005755.1 Solirubrobacteraceae bacterium | reverse complement strand
GGGGGAGAAGGGCTGACGCGCATCTCCGCGCGCGCCGGGCTCGGCCGCTCCCTCGTCCTGGCCGTCGTCACCTGGGCCGCCCTCGGCGGTCGCTCGCTGACGCGCGTCGCCGACCGGCTGGCCGGCGAGCTGCAGGCCGGGGACCTGGAGGCCGCCCGAAGGACGCTGCCGTCGCTGTGCGGCCGCGACCCGCAGGCGCTCGACGGCGCGGGACTGTCGCGCGCGGCGCTGGAGTCGGTGGCCGAGAACACCTCAGACGCCGTGGTCGGGGCGCTGCTGTGGGGGGCGCTGGCCGGGCCCGCCGGCGTCGCGGCCCACCGCGCGGCGAACACGCTCGACGCGATGGTCGGGCACCGGAGCGCGCGCTACCGGGCGTTCGGCTGGGCGGCCGCTCGGCTCGACGACGCGCTCAACTGGCCGGCTGCGCGCCTGTCCGCGGCGCTCACCGTCGTCTGCGCACCCCTCGTCGGTGGCTCCCCGCGAGCGGCGCTGCGCACGTGGTGGTGCGAGGGATCCGGCCATCCGAGCCCGAATGCGGGCCGCGTCGAGGCTGCCTTCGCCGGGGCCCTCGGCGTCCGCCTCGGCGGTCCGCTCGCCTACGCCGGCGTCGCCGAGCTGCGCCCGCACCTGGGCCACGGACGGGCACCGACTGCCGAGGACGTGCATCGCGCGACGCGGCTCTCGCTCGCCGTGGGCGCCGCCGCCACGCTGACGTGCGCGGCGCTCCGGGGCGCCGTGAGCGGGATGCGCGCGCGATGAAGGGCGCGCTTCTGGTCGCCGGCACGCACTCGGACGCCGGGAAGTCCGTGGTGACCGCCGGCCTGTGCCGCTGGCTGCACCGCCAGGGCGTCAGCGTCGCGCCGTTCAAGGCGCAGAACATGGCGCTGAACTCCGTGGTCACGCGCGGCGGGTTCGAGATGGGACGCGCGCAGGCGATGCAGGCGAGCGCCGCGCGCGTCGAGGCCGAGGTGGCGATGAACCCCATCCTCATCAAGCCCTCGGGCGAGCGCCACAGCCAGGTCATCGTCATGGGCAAGCCGTACGCGGACGCCGACGCGCGCTCCTACCAGGAGCTCAAGCACGAGCTGCGCCCGATCGTCGCGAGCGCGCTCGCGGGGCTGCGCGAGCGCTTCGACGTCGTCGTCTGCGAGGGCGCCGGCAGCCCCGCCGAGATCAACCTGCGCCACGCCGACCTGACGAACCTCGGGCTCGCCCGCGCGGCCGGCCTGCCGGTGCTCGTCGTCGGTGACATCGACCGCGGCGGCGTCTTCGCGTCGCTGTTCGGCACGCTCGCGCTGCTGTCGCGCGAAGACCAGGCGCACGTCGCCGGCTTCGTCATCAACAAGTTCCGCGGCGACACGTCGATCCTGGCGCTCGGCCTTGAGCAGATCGAGCAGCTCACGGGCCGCCCGACGCTCGGCGTCCTGCCGCACGTCGAGGACCTCTGGATGGACGTCGAGGACTCGCTCGCACTCGAGGCGCCACGACCCGAGTCAGACGCGGCCGGCGCCGACACGCTCGACGTCGTCGTCATCCGATTGCGCTGGATGAGCAACTTCACCGACCTCGACGCGCTCGCCGCCGAGCCCGGCGTGCGCGTGCGCTTCACGCGCTCGGCGGCCGACGTCGAGCGCACCGACCTGCTCGTGCTGCCCGGCACGAAGGCGACCGTGGAGGACCTCGCGCGCCTGCGCGCGGCCGGGCTGGACCGCGCGATCGAGGTGCGCGCCGCCGCGGGCGCCCCGATCCTCGGCATCTGCGGCGGCTACCAGCTCCTCGGCGAGCGGATCGTCGACGGCGTCGAGTCGCGCCGCGGGACGGTCGCGGGGCTCGGGGTGCTGCCGGTCGTCACGACCTTCGAGCGCGACAAGCTCCTGCGCCGGCGGGCCGGCCGCTGTGCGTGGCTCGGCACGGCGGCGAGCGGCTACGAGATCCGCCACGGGCGCGTCGAGCGCGTCGGCGGCGAGTCGCTGCTGACCGGCGACGGCGGCGAGCCCGACGGCTGCCGCCTCGGCGACGTGCTCGGCACCTCCTGGCACGGGGCGCTCGAGCACGACGCGTTCCGCCGCGCGCTGCTGGCGCGCGTCGCCGCGGCGCGCGGCCGGCGCTTCGTCCCCGGCACGGGCTCCTTCGCCGCCGCGCGCGAGGCGCGTCTCGACGTCCTCGGCGACCTCGTCGCAGACCACGTCGACACCGTCCGCCTCACGGCGCTCATCGACGGCGGCGTCCCCGCCGACCTGCCCACGATCCGAACGGAGGTGCGCCCGTGCTGCGCGTCGTGACGACCGCCGACACCGAGATCCTCGCCACGGCGAGCGCCGTGGCTCGGCTGCCCGCGGGCTTCTGCGAGGTGCGCTGCGCCAATCCGGCGGGGGCGCCCGACGACGCGGCGCTCGTGGAGGAGATCCTCGACGGCGCGCGCGTCGTCCTGTGCCGGATCCTCGGCGGTCGCCGCGGCTGGCCGGGCGGCTTCGACCTGCTGCGCGAGCGCTGCCGCGAGCGCGGCGTCGCGCTGCTCGCGCTCGGTGGCGAGGCGGCGCCCGACGCCGAGATGACGGCGCTGTCGCTCGCGCCCGCGGGAGCGGTCGCGCAGGCCGGCGAGTACCTGCGCCACGGGGATGTGGGCAACGTCGAGCAGCTCCTGCGCTTCCTCGCCGACACGTTCCTGCTCGAGGGTCACGGCTTCGACCCGCCGCGCGAGGTCGCCGACCTCGGCGTCTACGTCCCGCAGGTCGGCGACGTGGCGCTCGAGGACGCGCTCGCCCGCCACGACGCGCGCCGCCCGACGATCGGCGTCTGCTTCTACCGCTCGCACCGGCTGACCGGCAACACCGCGTTCGTCGACGCCCTCTGCGCGGCGATCGAGGACGCGGGCGCCAACGCGCTCGCGGTGTGGAGCTACACGCTGCGCCGCGACGGCGACGGGCGGGTGCCCGCGCTCGCACTCGTGGACGGCCACGTCGACGCGCTGCTCGTCACGATGCTCGCGACCGGCGGCTCGGGCGCCGCCGACCTCGGCGACGACTGGCTGGGCTGGGACGCGACGGCGCTCGCGGCGCTCGACGTGCCGGTCTTCCAGGCCGTCTGCGCGACCGCCTCACGCGCGGCGTGGGAGGCCACCGACACCGGCCTCGCGCCGCTCGACGCCGCCACGCAGGTCGCGATCCCGGAGTTCGACGGGCGCATCCTCGCGGGGGTCGTCTCGTTCAAGGAGCGCGACGCCGATGCCTCGCCGGTCGGCGTCGCGGTCCCGCGCTACGTCCCCGACCTCGAGCGCTGTGCCCGCGTCGCCCGCCTCGCGGTGCGCAGCGCCAGGCTGCGCGCCCTGCCGGCGGCGCGGCGGCGGGTCGCGATCCTGCTGACGAGCTTCCCGACGAAGCACGCGAAGGTCGGCATGGCCGTGGGGCTCGACACGCCCGCCAGCGCGCTGAAGCTGCTCGACGCGCTCGCGGCCGACGGGATGCACGTCGAGCGCCCGTTCGGCCACGGCGACGAGCTCATGCACGCGCTCATCGCCGCGGGTGGCCACGACCCCGAGTTCCTCACCGACGACCAGCTCGCCGCCGCGCCGCTGCGCCTGCCCGCGGCCGACTACCTCGACTGGTACGCGACGCTGCCGGCCGCGCTGCGCGAGGCGATCGAGGAGCGCTGGGGCCCGGCGCCCGGCGACCGCTATCTCACGAAGAGCGACCGTGGGAGCTGGGACTTCGTCGTCGCGGGCCTGCAGCTCGGCCACGTACTCGTCGCGATCCAGCCGCCGCGCGGCTACGGCGAGGACCCGGTCGGCATCTACCACGACCCCCAGCTGCCGCCGACGCACCACTACCTCGCCTGCTACCGCTGGATCGACGCGGCCTGGGGCGCCGACGCGATCGTCCACCTCGGCAAGCACGGGACGCTGGAGTGGCTGCCCGGCAAGACGCTCGCGCTGTCGTCCGCCTGCGCGCCCGACGCCGCGCTCGGCGACATGCCGCTCGTCTACCCGTTCGTCGTCAACGACCCCGGCGAGGGCGTGCAGGCCAAGCGCCGCGCGCACGCGGTCATCGTCGACCACCTCGTCCCGCCGATGATGCGCGCCGACACGTACGACGAGCTCGCCGAGCTCGAGGCGCTGCTCGACGAGTACGCCCGGCTGGAGGTGCTCGACCCGTCGAAGCTGCCGGGCCTCGCCGCCCGCATCTGGTCGGCGATCGAGCGCGCGAACCTCCAGAGCGACCTCGACGTCCAGGAGCGCCCGGACGACCTCGGCGCGCTCGTCGAGCACATCGACGGCTACCTCTGCGAGGTCAAGGACATCCAGGTCAAGGACGGGCTGCACGTGCTCGGCCAGGCGCCCGAGGGCGACCAGCTGCGCGGCCTGACGGCCGCGGTGCTGCGGCTCGGGAGCGGCGACGTGCCGGGGCTACGGCGGGCGGTCGGCGCGGCGTTCGGGCTCGACGAGCCGGCGCTCGTGGCCGCGGAGGGGGCGGCCGCGCCCAGCGGGGACAGGGAGGGGGGGCAGCGATTCCCCAGGGCGGACCGGAACAGAAAAGACCTGCTCGAGC
>JBPCJA010000186.1:0-28097 GCA_051005755.1 Solirubrobacteraceae bacterium | reverse complement strand
GAGCGCAACCGCCTGCACCTCGCCAAGCTCCTGCGCGCCGGGGGCAACGTCCTGCTGCTCGACGAGCCGACGAACGACCTCGACGTCGACACGCTGCGCGCCCTCGAGGAGGCGCTGCTGGCCTTCGCCGGCTGCGCGGTGGTCATCTCCCACGACCGCTGGTTCCTCGACCGCGTCGCGACGCACGTGCTCGCCTTCGAGGGCGACTCGCAGGTGACGTGGTTCGAGGGCAACTTCGAGGCCTACGAGGAGCACCGCCGCGCGCTGCTCGGCGACGAGGCCGACCGCCCCCACCGGATCACCTACAAGCGCCTGACGCGCACGTAGCGAGCACAAGCGATGATCTGCACCGAGTACGTCTCCGGCCGCGCAGGCATGACAGCGCGCCATTGCTCGACCGTCGCCGGCGTCGAGCCGGAAGGCAGGCGCTCGCGATGACAGCGCGCCATTGCTCGACCGTCGCCGGCGTCGAGCCGGAAGGCAGGCGCTCGCGATGACAGCGCGCCATTGCTCGACCGACGTCCACTCGGAGAAGAATCGGAGTCTCTCACCATGAGCCTCACCCAGGGCAGCGGCCCGCTCGGCGGCCGTCCGGCGGAGTCGAACTACACGATCGACGCGCCCGCGCACCGGATCCTCTTCGAGCCCGACTCACGGCGGCTGCGTGCGCTCGTCGCAGACCGCGTCGTGCTCGACACGACGCGCGCGCACCTGCTGCACGAGACCGGCATCCGGCCCGTGACCTACGTGCCGCTCGAGGACTTCGACGCCGAGCTGCTCGAGCGCACGCAGACGACGACGCACTGCCCGTTCAAGGGGGACGCCTCGTACTGGTCGCTGCGCGTCGACGGCGATGTGCGCGAAGACGCCGTCTGGACCTACGAGGAGCCGCTCGAGCAGGCGGCGTGGTTGCGCGGGTTCGCGGCGCTCGCCTTCGACCGCGCCGACAGGTGGATGGTCGAGGACGAGCCCGTCGCCGGCTGGCTGCGCGACCCCTACCACCGCGTCGAGGTGCACGTCAGCTCGCGACCGGTTCGCGTGAGCGCCGGCGATCAGCTCATCGCGGAGAGCTCGCGGCCGACGCTCGTCTTCGAGACGAGCATGCCCGTGCGCGCCTACCTGCCGCGCGGCGATGTCGTCGCGGGCCACCTGCAGCCGAGCAACACACGCACGACCGATCCCTACATCGGCGACGCGATCCACTGGCATGTCCACGCCGGCGGCGAGCGCTACGCCGATGCGGCCCGGAGCTACGAGCTGCCGCGCGCCGAGGCGATGAAGATCGCCGGCCTCGTCTGCTTCGAGGCCGACGGCATCACCGTCGAGCTGGATGGTTGACTCCACGACCATCTCGTAACCGCCTGCTGGCCGACTACGTCGTAGTCGGAGCCGGCTCGGCCGGCTGCGTCCTCGCACGCCGTCTCACCGAGGACCCCGACGTCCGCGTGCTGCTGCTCGAGGCAGGTCCGCCGGACAGCTCCCCGAACATCCACGTCCCGCTCGGCTTCACGCGCAGCTTCCGCACGCAGGTCGACTGGGACCTCGCGACCCACCCCGAGCCCGAGCTTCAGCGCCGCCGCGTCTACCTGCCGCGCGGGCGCACGCTCGGCGGCTCGTCCTCGATCAACGCGATGATCTACATCCGCGGCAACCGCGCCGACTACGACGGCTGGGCGCAGATGGGCTGCGCGGGCTGGGGCTTCGCGGACCTGCTCGCACACTTCAAGCGCGCCGAGGACAACGAGCGCGGCGCCGGCGAGTGGCACGGCGCCGGCGGGCCGCTGCGCGTGAGCGACGGGCGCTCGCGCAACCGATCGCGGCCGCCTTCATCGAGGCCGCCGTACAGGCGGGGATGGCGCGCAACGAGGACTTCAACGGTCCCGAGCAGGATGGCGCCGGCTGGTATCAGGCGACGCAGCGCGACGGCCTGCGCTGCTCGACTGCCGTCGCGTACCTGCATCCGGTCGTCGAGCGCCCGAACCTCGAGCTGCTCACCGGCGCACAGGTCCACCGCATCGTCTTCGACGGCACGCGCGCGATCGGTGTCGAGGGCGAGTGCCTCGGCGAGCCGCTGCGGGCGCGCGCCGAGCGTGAGGTGCTGCTCTGCGCCGGGACGTACCACTCGCCGCAGCTGCTCATGCTCTCCGGCATCGGCGATCCGGCGCAGCTCGCCTCACAGCGCATCGCCATCACCGCCGAGCTACCCGAGGTCGGCGCGAACCTCGTCGACCACCTCTCGGCCGGCGCGGTCTGGACGACCGATGCGCCCGTCTCGCTGCTCGTGGCGACGCTCGAGCCCGAGCGCTGCCTGCGCGAGCTGCAGGAGTCTGGCAGCGGTCCGCTGACGTCCTGCATCGCCGAGGCCGGCGCCTTCGAGCGCTCCGACCCGGACCTGCCAGCGCCCGACCGCCAGTCCACGCCGTGCCGGCCGCCTTCCCCGACGAGGGGCTCGGCGAGATCGTCGACCACGGCGTGACGCTCACGGTCTGCGTGCTGCAGCCCGAAAGCCGTGGCAGCGTGGCGCTCGCGTCCGCCGACCCGACGGCCAAGCCGCGGATCCGGCACAACTACCTCTCGGCGCGGCGCGATGTCGAGCTGCTGCTGGATGGGATGCGGCGGCTGCTGGAGATCGCCGCCCAGCCGGCGCTCGCGCCCTACGCCAAGACCCCGCACGCGGTACCGGCCTCCGGCAGCGACCGCGACCTGCTCCGGCACGTCCGCGCCACCGCACAGACCCTGTACCACCCGGTCGGGACGTGCGCGATGGGCCGCGTCGTCGACAGCGAGCTGCGCGTGCTCGGCCTCGAGGGGCTGCGCGTCGTCGACGCCTCGGTCATGCCGATGATCCCGCGCGGCAACACGAACGCGCCGGTCGTCGCGATCGCCGAACGGGCCGCGGACGTCATCCGCGGTTCGTGGACTAGCTAGCTAGGTCGACTGGGGACAAGCGACCGTGCTGCTGCGCGGTGTCGCGACGGTGGTGCATCTGTTCGTCATGCGCGCCTGCTTCTCGGGCGCGGGGTTTGTGATGGTGTTCGTGCTGATCACCTCACGCAACCGTGATCCGGCCGCGCTCGCGCCGCGTGACGACGTCCTCCTGGCGCTGCTCGTCAGAGCCCGGCCGCCTCACCGACTCGGACGGTTAGCCAGACCTCAAGCGCAGCGGGCCTCATGGGTGTCCGAGATCCCGTCGGCCGGCTGCTTTCGATGAGCGGGAGGCCGCGCGGATGCTCGCACGCGCTCTCGGCGGCCTGCTGGGCTGGGCTGGGCGACGATGCTCAGCACCCACCCCGCTCGGCGCCTATCAGTACGGGCCGATGAGCTTGTCGAGGACAGCCATGAATATGACGCCGAGCAGGGCGGTCATTGCGCTGCACGCCAGTGTGAGTCGCCGGATGCGAGGCATGTCGGGGTTCCCGATCGCGTGGGCAGCGACGCCACCAAGTCCACCGACCACGAAGAGTGCCGGGAAGCCTCCAAGAAGTCCGTAGAAGACGACGGCGAGGCTCGCCGTCGGCATCGCTGCCAGCCCGCTCTCATAGCCCGCGAACGGCACCGGAAACCGGTAGAGCAACGCGCAGATCGCGGCGAACGGGAACGCCAGTCCGATCGCCCAGGCACCTCCACGAAACGCGCAGGACCTCATTGTTCGGCCAAGAAGCGTCGTTGATCTTCGAGGTATCGGGGTGCGAACAGCGAGCGGGGCGCGAACACCGCGGTCAGCAGCTCGCGCAGCTTGTTCTGCTCCAGCGCGGTGCGTTCGATGGAGTGCACCGCGTCGGGGTAGTGGCGGATCTGCAGCATGGCCGGCACGTCGAGGATGCGCCGGTAGGTGCGCGTGGTCTCGGCGACATCGACGTTGCGGTCGTGGCCTGCGGTGATGAGCAGGACGGGGGTTTGGCGCAGCGCGCGCAGGTCGCGTGTCGCATCCGAGCGGAAGTTCTTGAGGACGAACGTCCAGCGCCTGGCGGAGAGGTCGGCGTCGGCGCCCAGCGCGCGGCGGTACTCGGCGTGGCTCGCGCCGCGGCGCAGCAGCGCCAACCGACGCGTGGAGCGCCTGGCCTCCGCGGTGACCTGTTGGGGCGTGTCGCCGCGGTGGCGCTGCTCGGCGTGGCTATTGAAGCGGCCCTGGCGCTGCCAGTTGGTCGCTGTCGAGACCGCGATCACGAACTGCGGTCCGCGGACCCGGCCGGCGACCTTCGGCATGACCCAGCCGGCTTGGCTTGCACCCCACAGGCCGATCCGGCGCGGGTCGATGTCGGCGCGGCGTCGCGCCCATGCGATCGCTGCCTGGACCTCGCGTGCGCGGTCGTCCATGGTCTGCGCCAGCCAATCGCCGGGGGCGCCGTCGACGCCGGGCTTGCTCCATGACAGCGAGGCGTAGCCGGCGCGCGCAAAGGCTTCCCACAGTGGCCGGTAGAACGTGTCGTTGGTCGCGTTGGTGGGTCCGTCGCCGTGCACGAACACGACGAGGCCGACCGGTCGCTTGCGGCGCTCGGGCATGGCGAGCACGGCCTGCAGGACGTTGCCGTCGGCGTTCCGGACGTTCCCCTTGGTGTGCAGGACGTTGGAGTCGACCGGGATCTGAACGGGCTGCTCATCGATGGCGAAGTCGTTGGCAACGAGGAACACGATACCCGCGCCCACGATCAAGGACGTCAGCAACGCCGCAGCCACGGCCACGCGTCGGCGCAGCCTGCGCCGCGGCCGGCTTGTCCGGGCCACGAGTGCGCTGTCGGGTACGGGCGTCATTCGCGGTCTCCCTCGTTGGCTGATGATGTGTCGGCGTCCTCGTGGATCCGCACGACGGAGGCCGTGTCATTGCGCGCGCGGCCTTGGGTACAGAACGGCGCCAGTCGCGTGAAGAACGCCTGCGGCGCGACGCTCGCCTCGGGTGCGAAGACGCCGCGGCGCAGATGTCGACGTAGTGGCAGCTCGCTTCGATCGCGGCGGCCAGCACCTTGTCGCCGAAGCGGTAGTACGGGCCGACGGTGCTGACCACGATGTCAACGTCACGCATGAGTAGCCGCAGCGCCACGCCGTCCGTGGCGTCGACCTCTGTGCCCATCGCGTGCGGGAGCCCGGCGGCGACCCGGCGTGCCGCGTCGCCGTCGCGATCGGCGACGGTCAGCGCCGTCCAGGCACTGAGTTGCGCGCCGGCGGTCAATGCGGCGCGGCCCATCGCGCCCGCGCCGCCGAGAGCAAGAACCCTCATGACATGTCTCCAAGGTCGGCGGGCTGGTTAGGGCGAGGGCGCTCGCCCCACGGATGCAGCGCCAGCGCCTGCGCACCGAAGGCCAGTCCCAACAGCGACAGCACGAAATGCACGCCGATCGCCCGCGGACTGATGAAGCTTGTCCCGATCGCGGCCAGTGACCACAGCGCGACGCGTTCGGCCACAAGCCGCCGTGCGCGCCGGTCGCGCAGCCGCCGCGCCGCGGGCGACGCCTCGTCCCGATCCCACGCGCGGAGCGGCACCACGCCGAAGACAACGATCGTTAGCACGGGAGCGCCAGCAGGTCACTCCACGGCGAGAGCTCCTGCACCGCCCACGGCCATCTGAACCCCACCGACGCCGCGCCCGTCAACGTGCCCAACGTCCCGTCCAGCAGCAGATAGTGCTCAAGCACGACGACCGTGGCGCGCTCGTCGACCTCGACAGGGCCTCGTCTCATGTTGATAACGCTCATACGGCTGACGACCGTAGCACAAACGAACACTTCGATTGCAAACGCTATCCTGGGTGGCATGAAGGTCGACACGTCAATCCCCACGCGGACGCTCGTGCTCGGCATGGCTCGTCTGGACGGCTCCCTCGCCGCAGGAGAGATCTACCGCACGGCCACCGCAGCGGGCATGTCCGGCCAGCAAGTCCGCCTGTGCCTGCGGCGCCTCGTCCTCGAAGGCCGCTACAAGCAGGAAGGACGCGGCCAGCAGGCCACGTTCCTCCCGCTCCGCGAGGACGCCGCCGAACAGCCCGACATGGAGTTCGTGTACTTCGCCTACGAGCAGGACGCCGGCCGTGCCCCCTGGGATGAGACCTGGCACCTCGTCGGCTTCAACGTGCCCGAGGCCGCCCGCACAGCCCGCGACACCCTACGCGACCGGCTCATGTACCTCGGAGCAGCAGCCATCCACGGCGGCCTGTACGCGTCGCCCAACGCCTGGGAGGAACTGGTCCTGGAGGCAGCGCGAACCGCCGGCGTCGAGCGCAACCTGACGCTGCTGACCACGCCCGACCTATCGGTCGGCGGCGTGCACGAGCCGCGCGTCCTCGCCCGCACCCTCTGGCCGCTTGAGACGCTCGCCGGCGACTACCGCGCGTTCCTCACCGACCTCGACAGCCGCCTCTCTGCACCAGCGCCGCCTACCCCCGAGGCCGGCCTGGCCGCCGTGTTTCGCACCGTGCTCGAGTTCAGCACGATCATGGAACGCGACCCCCTGCTACCACCCGAGCTGCTGCCCGCCCACTGGCCCGGCACCCGCGCCCGCGCCGAGATCGGAAACATCACCGGCCTCCTGGCCGAAAGCGCGGAGGACCCCGACGCGCCAGCGATCGTCCGCCTACTGCGCGAGCCGATCGACCACCCCAGCCCCCGACTCGCCGGCCAGCACCCGGAGACAGCAGTCTCGAGCAACGCGCAGCGCTCCTCGCTGCCCGGCCAGCCGAGTACGACTGCTTGAACGGTGCCACCCGCCGTACCTGAGGTCGGACAACGCCCAGGCATCAATCGCTCGACGGCCACCGATCGAACGATCTCGAACGTTTCAGGCGCGTGCAACTGACGGCCAAGGCGTCGCTGATGACTTTGAGTTCGTCACCGGGGAGTGGAGCGGTGCGCAACAGGAACGCGTTCTCGCTGACGCCGACCGCGGCCGCTGCGCGATCTGCGGGAGCGCCAAAGGCGAGCGTTTCGAGGCTCCGTCGCGTCGGTCACGTGTGCATCATGTGATCAGGTCCGCCCTGTACGCAACGCCTCAGCGGCGCACGGCGATCCCCGCGGCCGCCAGGTGCTCCTTGGCCTCGCGGACGCGGAACGTGCCGTAGTGGAAGATCGAGGCGGCCAGCGCGGCGTCCGCCCCCGCGTGCAGCGCGGCGGCAAGGTGCTCGAGCGTGCCTGCGCCGCCCGACGCGATGACCGGCACGCTGACCGCCTCGCTCACCGCACGCGTGAGCTCGAGGTCGTAGCCGTCGGTCGTCCCGTCGCGGTCCATGCTCGTCAGCAGGATCTCGCCGGCCCCGCGCTCGACGCCCTCGCGCACCCAGCGCACGACGTCGATGCCGGTGGCGGTGCGACCGCCGGCGACGAAGACCTCCCAGCCGTCGGCGACCCGCTTGGCGTCGATCGCGAGCACGACGCACTGCGCGCCGAAGACGTCCGCCAGCTCCCCCACGAGCTCTGGCCGCGCGACGGCCGCCGAGTTCACCGACACCTTGTCGGCACCGGCGTCGAGGACGCCCTGCGCGTCGGCCACCGACCGGATCCCGCCGCCGATCGCGAACGGGATGAAGACGTCGTCGGCAACGCGACGGGCGAGCTCGACGACGGTGTCGCGCCGGTCGCTCGTCGCCGTGATGTCGAGGAAGACGAGCTCGTCGGCGCCCTCGGCGTCGTAGCGCGCGGCGAGCTCGACCGGGTCGCCGGCATCGCGGATGTCGATGAAGTTCGTGCCCTTGACGACGCGGCCGGCGTCGACGTCGAGGCAGGGGATGACGCGCTTGAGGTGCATCTACTAGGGCTACGGCAGCCGCGCCGACAGCTGCGCCCCGGCACGGCCGTCGAGGCCGTCGGGGTTGAGCCGGAAGTCGACGAACGGGGTCGTGACGATCTGCCGGTCGAGGACGACCGCGAAATGCTGGTTGTGCACGGACGGGTCATCCTTGATCCGCTGCAGCGAGCTCGCGGCGCCGCGGCGGGCCATCGTCCGCGTGAGCTGCTGGAAGCGCACGCGTCCGGGCTCGGTGAACTCGAAGAGGACAACCGGGCGGCCCGTGACCGGGTCCGTCGCTCGCCGCGGGTTGCGCAGCTCGGTCCCGCGGAGCGCGACGTCGTCCTCGAGGACGTACCAGCGGCGGGGGGAGCCCTCGGCGCCGACGATCGCCGTGCCCGGCCTGACCTCGTACACCCGCACGACCGCGCGCCGGGCCGCGGGCACGGCGGCGAGCGCCCGCACCCGGCTGGGCTCGCCGCGGCCGAAGACGCGCCGGCGCTTGCGGTCGACGACGTAGTAGAGGCTCGTCGTGCGGCCGTTGTCCGGCTCCACCCTCGCCGGACGACGGCTGGCGCGCAGCACCGCGTCGTAGAGCGACAGCGACCCCGTGCGGCCGGCGTTCGTTCCACCCGTGACGGCCGCGTCCCCGGGCGCGGGGCGGCCGCGAGGGCCGATGACGTTGGGCTCCCAGTCGTAGAACTGGAGCCGGCGCATCTTCGCGGCGAGCGCGGGATCCGCCGGCGCCGCGTTCGCGCTGGCGCCGCCGGAGTCCGAGTCGTCGCGACCGCTCAGCACCAGCACGCCGCTCACGGTGGCGACGACCGCGACCATCGCGACCACGACGAACAGACCGCGGCTCAGCATGCCGTGCGCGTCAGCGCCGGCGGGCGACGTTCTGCGCGTCGTCCTCGCGCGGCGCGCCGACGGGGATCATCCTCGTCTGCGTCGACACCGCGTCGACGGTCTCGGCCTCTTCGGCCTCGCGTTCCTCGAGGTGGTCGCCGTCGCAGAGCACGCGGAAGTTGCCGGTCACGCCGCCGTCGGCGTGGATCGTGATCCCCGGCAGGATCTCCTCGCCCTCGTCGAAGCCCAGGCGCTCCATGTCGAACGCCGCCAAGCCGATGCCGTAGGCGGTGTGCGTCGGGTTCTCGCGGTCGTGCGAGTTGACCCCGATCTGGAACGCGCGCAGGTTCTTGGCAACCTTCGACGTATCGACCATCGCGCTTAACCGTAGCGATTCCGCAGCCTGGATCCAGACTTGGGGCCTATCCGAACCGGGAGAGGCCCCTCACGCCTCGATCAGGACACCCGGGTTCAGCAGCCCGGCGGGATCGACCGCCGCCTTGGCGGCGCGCAACGCGGCGGCGAACGGCGCCGGGCGCTGGCGGTCGTACCACCGGCGGTGGTCGCGGCCGACCGCGTGGTGGTGGGTGATCGTGCCGCCCGCGGCGATGAGCGCGTCGGTCGCGGCGGCCTTGATCTGCGCCCACTGCTCGAGCTCCGCGCCGCGGCGCGCGGGCGCGAGCACGGTGAAGTACGGGGCAGGGCCGTCGGGATAGACGTGCGAGATGCGGCAGGTGATCCGCCCGCCCGTGCCGATCGTCTCGCCCGCGGCGGCGGTCACCGCGGCGTGCAGGGCGGCGAAGCGCTCCCACGTGATCGCGGTCTCGAACGTCTCCGAGAGGATCCCCATCGCGACGAAGGCGTCGCGCAGGTACGGAGCGCGGAAGAACGCCGCCCGCCAGGCGCCGACGGCGTCGCCGCCGGTCCCGCGACCCGCGCCCGGCACGCGGCCGCCGCGGCGCACCGCGCCCTCGTCCCACTCCCCGCCCACCTCGGCGCAGAGGTGCAGGCCGCGGTCGAGCAGCTCGCCGACCGGGGCGAGCGCGTCCTGCGCCGCCTCGAAGCCCAGCACGAGCAACGCCGCGGTGCCGTCGCTGGCGCCGGTCATCCGCGCCTCCTCGGCGTCGATGAGGCGGCAGTTTGAGGGTCGCAGACCCGACTGCGCGATCGCGCGCAGCGCGTCGATCCCCGTCTCGAACGTGCCGAAGCGCACGGCTGCCAGCGAGTGCGCCTGGGGCCGCGGGCGCACACGCACCCAGGCCTCGGTGATGACCCCGAGGATCCCCTCCGAGCCCAGGAGCATCCGGTCGGGCGAGGGCCCCGCGCCCGAGCCCGGCAGCCGCCGCGACTGCCACGCGCCGCTCGGCGTGATCGCGCGGACGGACTCGACGAGGTCGTCGATGTGCGTCTCGGCGGTCGCGAAGTGGCCGCCCGCCCGCGTTGCGATCCAGCCCCCGAGCGTCGAGAGCTCGAACGACTGCGGGTAGAAGCGCAGCGTGAGGTCCAGCGCGCGCAGCTGCTTCTCCAGCGCTGGCCCCAGCGCGCCCGCCTGGATGCAGGCGGCCTGCGAGACCTCGTCGATCTGCAGCACGCGGTCCATCCCGGAGAGGTCGAGCGAGAGCGCGCCGTCGAAGCGCGCGGGGATCTCGCACTGCACTCCGCCGCTGACGCTCGTGCCGCCGCCGTAGGGGATGACGGCGACGTTCGCGCCCGCCGCCCACTCCAGCAGCGCCTCGACGTCCCGCTCGCCGCGCGGCCGGGCGACGACGTCCGGCGGAAAGTCGAAGCGCCCGCGGAAGCCGCGCACGACGTCGGCGTAGGAGCATCCCCACGCGTGCGACGCGCGCGCGTGTGCGTCCGCAGCGCAGATCGACGCGAGCGCGGCGGGCGGCGCGACACGCGGGGCGGGGAGCACGACGTCCTCGAGCGCCACGGGCTCCTGCACCTCGCCCCCGGCGATCCGCAGGTGCTCCTCGAGGCCCGGCGCGGCGGCGCGCAGCTGCTGCGGCGACCACGCGTCGTCCTCGTAGCCCCATCCCCAGTGCTTGCGCCGGCGCATTCAGCGCGAGGCTAGTCCAGGGCGGCGCATGCCGCGACCGCGGTCGTCGCATCCTCCCACGCGAGGCATGCGCGGCGGTGTCTGCCGACGTCACGCGGGCGCGGCGTGGCGCGCCTGAACGTCTGCGGGCGATCTATCGTTGGCGGCATGAAGGCGCCAGCCATCCTCGCGCGCGGCCACTGGCCGGCGGAGCGCGTGCACACGCGCTGGCGCGAGGAGCACTACGAGCCCCCCGAGCATCACGCCGAGGCGGCCGATGCCGCGATCACGGCGCTGCGCGAGCGCGGCTCACCGAGCCACGACGGGCTCTCCGCGCGACTCGTCGCCCATGCCGAGGAGGGCGACCGGCTCCTGCTCGAGCTCCAGCCCACGCGCTGGGCGCTGCGGCTCGTCGAGGGCGACGCCTCCCGGTCGATGGCCGCCCTCGCCGTCACCCGCGACGCGGACGGGCGCTGGCTCGCCGGCCGGCGAGCCGCGTGGCTGTCGTCATGGCGCGGGCGCTGGGCGCTCGGCGCCGGCGGCGCCGTCGACCTCGGCGAGAGCCCGGCCGACACGCTCGCCCGCGAGCTGCGCGAGGAGTGGGCCGTCGAGCCGGAGCGGCTGACGGTCGAGGCGCTCGTGCGACTGCCCCACGAGCTCGTCATGGTCGTCGGCCTCGCCTGGCTGCCCGCGGGCGCCGACGTGACGATGGACGAGGAGCACGACGCCTACGCCTGGTGGCCGGCCGACGTCGCGGACTGGCCCGACGAGGCCGACGAGCCGCTGCGGCGGATGGCGACCCTCCTGGCGGCCGGTCTGCCATGACGCGCCTGCTGACCTTCGACCGCCTGAAGTGGGCGTCGTTCACCCACTCGGCGATCTACGCCGTCCTGCTCACCGTCTGGCTCGTCCCCGGTCTGCACCGCTTCGAGATGGTCTTCGGGATGGCCCACGGGCTCGGCTGGATCGCGATGTCGATCGCCTGCATCGCCGCCCTGCGCCTGCGGGTCATCGACCTGCGCCTCGCCGTCGCCGTCGCGGTGATCGGCGGGATCGGCCCGTTCGTCGGCTCGCTGGAGTTCGTGCGCCAGCGTCGCCGCGGGCGCGGCGCGGGTGCGGCGAGCGCGGCGCCGACGCGCGCCTAGACGTCTCGTCTGAACCAGCTTCTCAGCGACTCGCCAGGACGGTGACCGCGATGCTGACCGCTCGGGTGATGTCGGCGTCGACGGCGTCGTCCGCGGCCGGATCGTCAGGCAACGCGGGAAACGGTCCTCGCTCACGACGGGAGGCCGAACGACGTCGCGGCGTTGGCCACGAGCTCGGCAAGCGGGACGTTGCGGTCGCGCACGGCGCGGTCGGTGAAGCCCGCATGGACCGCGAAGGTGCGCGCGCCGTCCGGGCTGGGCGCGAGGAGGCTGACCTGGCCGTGATCCGTGCCTGCCGGCAGGTCGGTGCCCGCGTCGGCGCCCAGTGCGACGAGCACGCGCGACCCGTCCGACCAGAGCACGTCGTGGGCGGCGAGCGCCGCGCCGGCGCGGGCGTCCGGCTCCAGCTGGATGAGCAGCGGGTCCTCGACCTCGGCGCGCAGCGGCAGGCGCTCGTCGCCACTCGCGCGTCCAGGGCGTGCGCGAGGCCCGTCCGGGTCAGCAGCGCTAACGCCGTCGCGCGGCGGCCCGGGCCGCGCTCGATCCAACAAGGCCGATCGGCGGGTGCAGCTCGTCGATCCTGCCGGTCAGGCGGGCGAAGACGACCGGCTCGCCGAGCGCCACGGGCAGCGCGAGTCGCGGGTGGGGCACCGGCAGCCAACCCGCGCCGGCCGCCGAGGCGTCCCGCAGGAGCTCGTCGACCGCCGGCAGCAGGTCGATCGCCGCGGGCCGCGCGCGCCCTCGCAGGACGCCCACGCGATGGTCCAACACGATGTCGATCGTGCACGGGCCGACCGCTGGCAGGGTCATCCTCCAGGCAGCAGATCCACGGCCGCCGGGCGCAAACGGACGTGCCGCGCGAGTGTGCAATCTCACTGCGAGCCGCTCGTGGTGCTCTACAGTGGGGTGCCGGCATGGCAGTGGACACGACAGTTCAGGTCACCCTCCCCGGGATGGGGGAGTCGGTCCGCGAGGGGACGATCCTCGAGTGGCACAAGCAGCAGGGCGATCTCGTTGCGGCCGACGAGACGCTCGTCGAGGTCTCGACCGACAAGGTCGACGCCGAGGTGCCCGCCCCGATCGCGGGGACGCTCTCGAAGATCTTCGCGGCCGAGGGCGAGACGGTCGCCGTCGGCGCCGTCCTGGCGGAGATCTCGCCGAATGGGCCCGCCGCCGAGCCGGCCGCCGCCGGGCCTGCCGGCGCCGAGCCGGCCACGACCGGCGGCCCCGCCGGCGATGCGCCCCTCGTCGACATCGTCGCGCCGGGCGGCGGCGAGTCGGTCACCGAGGGCACGATCCTCGAGTGGGCCGTGCAGGTCGGCGACGTGGTGCAGGACGGCCAGACCATCGTCGAGCTGTCGACCGACAAGGTCGACATGGAGCTCCCGGCCCCGACCGCCGGCACGATCACCGAGATCATCGCCGCGGCCGGGCAGACGGTCGCCGTCGGGCAGGTCATCGCGCGCATGCGCCCCGGCTTGGGCGCCAACGGCGCCACGGCCGCCGCGCCATCGGCGGTCCCGCCGGTACCGGAGCCCTCTCCCAACGGCGCGCCGGCCTCGCCGGTCGCGCGCCGCGTCGCGGCCGTCGAAGGGGTCGACATCTCCTCCCTGCAGGGCAGCGGCCCGGCCGGTCGCATCACGAAGGCCGACGTGCTCGCGGCGAAGGCCGCCCCGCCACGGCCGGCGCCCGCCGCACGGCCGGCAGGGGCCACGGAGCTGCGCGGCGGCGCGGCGATGCTCGCCCGCCACATGGACGACTCGCGGCAGGTCCCGACCGCGACATCGTTTCGGACGATCACCGTCACGGTCATGGACGCGCGCCGTCGCGAGCTCAAGGCCGCCGGCCACAAGGTCTCCTTCACGCACCTCATCGCCTACGCGGTCGCCCGCGCGGCGACCGACGTCATGCCGGTCATGGCGCACCACTACGCCGAGATCGAGGGCAAGCCGCACCGCGTCGACGACAGCGCCGTGAACCTCGGAATCGCCGTCGACGTCGAGAAGCGCGACGGCTCGCGCACGCTCATGGTCCCCGTCATCCGCGACGCCGGCCGGCTGAGCTTCCCGGAGTTCCTCGACGCCTTCGGCGCGCTCATCGCAGCCGCCCGCGACAACGCGCTGACCGCCGACCACCTCACCGGCGCGAACGTCTCGCTCACGAACCCGGGCGGCATCGGCACGATCGCATCCGTCCCGCGGCTCATGCCGGGGCAGGGCACGATCGTCGCGACCGGCGCGATCGACTACCCCGTGGGCTTCGGAGCGGTCGGCGACATGATCGGCGCCGAGAAGGTCATGACGATGACCTCCACGTACGACCACCGCGTCATCCAGGGCGCGGAGTCCGGTCGCTTCCTCGCCGTCGTCGAGGAGTACCTCCAGGGCGAGCACGCCTTCTACGACGACCTCTTCGAGCAGCTCGGCACGCCCCTGGGCCCCGTGCCACCGCGGCCCGCCCCCGCGGCGGCCGCGGCTGCCGCGCGCGAGACGACCGCGGCGCCCCCGGTCGCCGGCGAGGCGCTGGAGGAGCTTCTGCAGGCGGTGCAGGCCGCCACGTCGGTCGTCAAGGCGCATCGCACCCACGGCCACCTTGCCGCGCGGCTGGACCCGCTCGGCCGCGAGCCCGAGGGCGACCCCGCGCTCGACCCGGTGCGGATCGGCCTGACGCCGGAGATCATGGCCCGTATCCCGGCGAAGATCCTGCGCATGCACGTGCCCGGGGGGACGCTCGCCGACGCCCTGCCGCACCTGCACGAGACCTACTGCGGCACGATCGCCTACGAGATCGAGCACATCGCGTCGCACCGTCAGCGCACGTGGCTGCGCGAGAAGATCGAGTCCGGGGCGTACCGCATGCCGCTGAGCCCGGAGGAGCAGAAGGCGCTGCTCAAGCGGCTCGTCGAGGTCGACGCGCTCGAGCGCTTCATGCACAAGGCCTACCTCGGCCAGAAGCAGTTCTCGATCGAGGGCCTGGACATGACGGTCCCGATGCTCGACGAGCTCATCCAGCTGGCGGCCGCCAACGGCGGCCGCGAGGTCGTGCTCGGCATGGCCCACCGCGGCCGGCTCAACGTGCTCGCCCACAACCTCGGCCGGCCGTACGACACGATCTTCGCCGAGTTCGAGGGCGCCTCCACGCTGGAGGCCGTCACGACGATCCCGCAGGGGGGCACCGGCGACGTGAAGTACCACCACGGCGCGCAGGGCTCCTACCAGCTCCCCGACGGCTCCTCGATCCTCGTGAACCTCGAGTCCAACCCGTCGCACCTGGAGTACGTCGGCCCGGTCGTCACCGGCGCCTCGCGGGCCGCGCAGACGACGCGTCAGGGCCCGCACGCCCACCGCGACACGGACTCCGCCGTGCCGATCGTCCTGCACGGCGACGCCGCGCTGCCGGCGCAGGGGGTCGTCCCCGAGACGCTGAACCTCCAGGGCCTCGACGGCTATTCGGTGGGCGGCACGCTGCACCTCGTCCAGAACAACCAGGTCGGCTTCACGACCGATCCCGACGAGGCGCGCTCCACCCGCTGGGCGTCGGACGTCGCCAAGGGCTTCGACGTGCCCATCATCCACGTCAATGCCGACGACGTCAGCGCCTGCCTGTCGGCGGTGCGCCTGGCCTGGGCGTTTCGCAGCGAGTTCGGCCACGACGTGCTCATCGACCTCATCGGCTATCGCCGCTTCGGCCACAACGAGGCCGACGAGCCCGCCTACACGCAGCCGGAGATGTACCAGCGCATCAAGAACCACAGGCGCGTCGCGGACATCTGGGCCGAGCAGCTCGTGGCGCAGGGCGTCGTGACGTCGCAGGATGTCGAGCGCCAGAAGAACGAGGTCTGGGACGAGCTCACGCGCCTGCACCAGCAGCTCAAGGCCCAGATCAAGCGCGCGCAGGAGGTCGGCCAGGTCGAGCAGCAGACAGGCGAGTACCAGCTCGACCGCACGCCGTCGCCCGAGGTCAAGACGGCGGTGAGCGACGCACGGTTGCGCAGCCTCAACGAAGAGCTGCTGCGCGTCCCCGACGGCTTCACGGTCCACCCGAAGCTCGTCAGCCAGCTCGAGCGCCGCCGCGATGCCCTCGGCGACGAGGGCGGGATCGACTGGGCGCACGCCGAGCAGCTCGCCTTCGCCTCGCTGCTGACGGAGGGAACGCCGATCCGCCTCACGGGCCAGGACGTCGAGCGCGGCACGTTCTCCCAGCGCCACATGGTCCTGCACGACGCCAAGACCGGCCAGACGATCTGCCCGATCCAGTCGCTGCCGGGTGCGCTGGCGCCGTTCGAGCTGCACAACTCGCCGCTGTCGGAGGTCGCCTGCCTCGGCTTCGAGTACGGCTACAGCGCCGAGGCGCCGGAGACACTCGTCCTGTGGGAGGCGCAGTTCGGCGACTTCGTCAACTCCGCGCAGGTCATCATCGACCAGTTCATCGCAAGCGGCCTGGCGAAATGGGGGCAGACCTCGCGGCTCGTGCTGCTGCTGCCCCACGGCTACGAGGGCTCGGGCCCCGAGCACTCCTCGGCCCGCCTGGAGCGCTTTTTGACGCTCGCCTCGGAGGGCAACATGCGCGTGGCCAACGTCACGACGCCGGCGCAGTACTTCCACCTCATCCGCCGCCAGGCGCGCGTCGCCAAGCAGCGCCCGCTCATCCTCATGACGCCGAAGTCGCTGCTGCGGCTGCCGCAGGCGACCAACCGCATCCAGCACCTCTCCGAGACGCGCTTCTTCCCGGTCCTCGGCGAGCCCCGCGTCCCGGCCGAGAAGGTCAAGCGCCTGGCGCTGTGCACCGGCAAGATCTACTACGACCTCGTCGGCCATCCCAAGCGCAAGGGCAACGAGGGCGTCGCGATCGGCCGCGTCGAGCTGCTCTACCCGTTCCCGCAGGCCCAGATCCTCGAGCTCATCGAGAGCTACCCGAACCTCACCGAGGTCGTCTGGGTGCAGGAGGAGCCGCGCAACATGGGCGCCCGCGCGCACATGTTCCCGCGCCTCATGCAGATCCTCCCCGAGGAGCTGCGCTTCGGCTACATCGGCCGCCCCGAGCGCGCGAGCACCGGCGAGGGCTATCCGGCCGCCCACGTCGCCGAGCAGTCGCGCATCATCGAGACGGCGCTCGACCTCTCGATTCCGGTCTCGCTGTATCCGGTGAAGACGCCCGGCGAGCGGTAGCTCGCGCGGCCTCGCGGCGTGGCCGCTACCGGCGCGCGCGCGCCTGCGCCAGGCGGAAGCGTCCCTGCAGCCACCACGCCAGGCCACCGGCGAGCGCGAGGTCGACGACGAGCACGAGCGGGCCGCGCCACTCGCTCGTGACGAGGACGACGACGAGCATGTGGACGGTCACCACCGGCAGCAGCCCGAGCAGGACGCTGTGCGAGCGAAAGCCGGCGAAGTGCTCGCGCAGGCAGAGCTCGCCGACGGCGACCGTCAGCACGACGACGCCGGTCGCCAGCAGCCACACGCCGCGCGACCCGCCGCTCGCAAAGCCGGCGAGGAAGAGGACGATGCCGACGGCCATCGCGATCTCCGTCAGCGGGAAGGGCGCCCAGATCGCGTCCGGACGCGGGATGCCGTCGCGCATCTCGGAGCGTGACGGGTGCCGCTGGCGCGGCGCCGGTGCGCCCGCGGGCGCGGCGGCCCGGGGCGCTGCGGCGGCCAGCGGCTTCGCCGCGGTGGATTCGGCGCCGCGGGCGCGCTGGCGCTGCTTCTTCTTCGCGCGTTGCTTGCTCACGACCGGGCGAGGCTAGCGCACGCCTCAGCGTGGACCGCCGCCTTCCGCGTCCTGCGGGGTGTGTCGTCCCGCGATCGCTCTGCGTTCGCCGGATGACGCCCCTCCGGGCCAGCTCGCGCTAGGCCCGCCCGCGCGCGAAGTCCACGAACCAGTCCAGCGCCGCCGGGTTGGCGAGCGAGTCGCGACTCGCCGCATGCTCGGGCGGGGTGCCCGAGAGGATCCGCTTCACCGGCACCTCGAGCACCTTGCCCGAGAGCGTCCGCGGCACCTCGGCGACGGCGTAGACCTCCTCGGGCACGTGGCGCGGCGAGCAGTCCTCGCGCACGCGCCGGGCGATCGCGGCCCGCAGCTCGTCGTCGAGGGTCGCGCCCTCGCGCAGGACGACGAAGAGCGCCATCCAGCTCTCGGCGCCGGCGCGCGGGACGTCGACGACGAGCGCGTCGACGACCTCGTCGAGTGCGAGCACGGCGCGGTAGATCTCGCTCGTGCCCATCCGCACCCCGCCGCGGTTGATCGTCGAGTCGCTGCGGCCGTGGATGATCGCCGTCCCGCGCGAGGTGATCTCGATCCAGTCGCCGTGGCGCCAGACGCCGGGGTACATCGCGAAGTACGCCTCGCGCAGCCGCTCGCCGCCGGGGTCGTTCCAGAAGCGCAGCGGCATCGACGGCATCGGCTGGGTGATGACGAGCTCGCCGACCTCGTCGACGAGCGGCCGGCCCGCCTCGTCGAAGGCCTGCACGTCGCAGCCGAGCGAGCGGCCCTGCAGCTCGCCCTCGTAGACGGGCTCGAGCGGAACGCCGCCCACGAACGCCGTGCAGACATCGGTCCCGCCGCTCGTCGAGAACAGCCAGGTGTCCGGGCCGAGCTCGTCGTAGACCCAGCGAAAGCCCTCGGGCGACAGCGGCGAGCCCGTCGCGCCGACGCTGCGCAGCGCCGACAGGTCGCGCCCCTCGGCAGGACGCACGCCGGCCTTCATGCAGCCGGCGATGAATGCTGCGCTCGTGCCGAAGCACGTCACGCCGGCCTCGGCCGCGAGCTCCCATAGGCGGTCGAGCGACGGCGTGCCGGGATTGCCGTCGTAGAGCACGATCGACGCCGGCGTCAGCAGCACGCCTGCGAGGAAGTTCCACATCATCCAGCCGGTCGTCGTGAACCAGAAGACGCGGTCGTCGTCGTGGGCGTCGAGGTGGAGGTTCAGCTTCTTGACCTGCTCGAGCAGGATGCCGCCGTGGCCGTGGACGATCGCCTTGGGCAGGCCGGTGGTCCCGCTGGAGTACAGGACCCAGAGCGGGTGGTCGAACGGCACGGGCTCGAGCTCGAGCTCGGCCTCCTCGGGCCCGAGGAACCCCTCCTGCCAACCGCCGCCGTCGAGGTAGCCGAGGCGCACGAGCGTCCCGCCCACCTGCGCGTGGATCTCGTCGACGACGGCGCGGCGGTCAAAGTCTCGGCCGCCGTAGCGGTAGCCGTCGACGGCGAGCAGCACCTTGGGCTCGATCTGGGCGAAGCGGTCGACGACCGACCGCGCGCCGAAGTCCGGCGAGCAGCTCGACCAGATCGCGCCGAGGCCCGCGACGGCGAGGAAGGCGGCGATCGTCTCGGGGATGTTCGGCATGTAGGCGACGACGCGGTCGTCGCGCCCCACGCCGAGGTCGCGCAGGCCGGCCTGAATGCGTGCAGTGAGCCCGCGCAGATCGCCCCACGTCATCTCCGCGAGCGGGCGCAGCTCGGACGCGTGGCGAATCGCGACCGCAGCGTCGTCGCGACCGCGCAGGATGTGCTCGGGATAGGAGAGGGCCGCGCCGCAGAACCATTGCGCCCCCGGCATCTCGCGCCGACCGAGCACCGCCTGCGGCGGCGCGTGGAAGCGGACGTCGAAGTACGCCGCGATCGACGACCAGAAGCCCTCCAGCTCGTCGACCGACCAGCGCCACAGGTCGTCGTAGGTCGCGACGTCGACGTCACGCTCCGCCGCCAGCCAGCGCATGTACGCGCGCAGGCGAGTGTGCCGGGCGAAGGCCTCGCTTGGCTGCCACAGCACCGGCGGATCGCGGCTCACGCCGCGATCCTAAGGCGCTGGAAGCACCGGCTCAGGCGGTCGGCAGCTTCGCCTCGAGCTCCACCTCGACGGTATCGGTCACCTTCAGCGCGCCCATGAGCGCCTTGAACTGCTTGATCCCGAACTTGCTCTGGCTGAGCTGGACCGAGCCGCTCACGGTGCCGTCGTCACCGACGGTGAGCGGAACGGTGATCGAGTCGCTGCCGCCCGCGACGCTGAGGTTGCCGCTGACGTTCATCGAGCCGTTGTCGATCTTCACATCGCTGGACTCGAAGCTGATCTGCGAGGAGCCGAGGACCTTCTCCTTCGTGCTCTTCACGATGTCGGCCTTGTCATCGTCGGTCAGCGGCTTGGCGCCGCCGCTGCCCTCGCGCACCTCGATGCTGCCGGGGTCGACGCTGAGCTTCACCGAGGGGTTGTCGCCGATCTCGACGGTCCCGTCCCAGCTCGTCGCTTCGAGCACGAGGTTGTGACCCGCCTTGGCGGCCGCGCCCTCGCGTCCGGTCTTGATCTTCAATGACCCGTTGTCGGGTCCGATCTTGTGAGTTCCTGGCTGAATTGACATGTTTTGATCGTACCCCGCGAGCGCCGATCGACACCTCTCGGTGGGTGCGCCGTGCGGGGTGGCGTACCCTCAGCGCCGTGACCTGGAGCCAGCGCGAGATCACGCTGAGGCCCCGCCCGCGCGGCGTGCACCTCGTGACGTCGGAGATCGTCGACGCGGTCCCGGAGCTGCGCGACCTGCGCATCGGGCTCGCGCACCTGTTCCTGCGCCACACGTCGGCGTCGCTGACGCTCAACGAGAACGCCTCGCCCGACGTGCGCCGTGACTTCGAGACCTGGCTGAGCGTCGCCGTGCCCGAGGACTTCGCGTGGACGCACACGCTCGAGGGTCCCGACGACATGCCGGCGCACGTCAAGGCGTCGCTCATGGGCGCGTCGCTGAGCCTGCCGGTCGCCGGCGGCCGCCTCGCGCTCGGCACCTGGCAGGGCGTCTACCTCTGCGAGCACCGCGACCGCGGCGGTCCCCGCTCGCTGCTCGTGACGCTCACCGGCGAGTAGCGGCCGTCAGCGCCGCCGTCCGCCGGCGCCGTAGCGGGCGGCGCGGAACTCGCGAATGTCCGCGGGCACGCTGCGTCCCGCTGCACCCGCGGCGCCGGCCAGCAGGATGGGCTTCAGCGCGGTCTCGTCGACCTCGGCGTCGGCGCGCGCCTCGACGCGGTAGGCCCGCGCGGCGGGCCGCGAGCTGACGATCCGCGCGAGCGTGCGGCCCTCGAACAGCAGCCCGGCGCCGTCGTCGGCGCCGTAGCCGTCGGGCATGGCGCCGCGGGCGATCGCGTCGAGGAAGACGGGCCGGCGCGTCGGATCGCCGTCGTAGTGGACGCTGAAGCTGCCGGGCAGGAAGCCGAGGCCGCGGACCGGCGCGGGCCGCCCGGTCGAGCACGTGATCCCGTGCTCGAACCAGCACATCCCGCCGGCGCTCAGGCCCGCGAGCACGACGCCGTCCTCCCATGCCTCGCGCAGGATGCGGTCCAGACCGTGCTCGCGCCAGATCGCCAGGAGGTTTCGCATCGAGCCGCCGCCGACGTAGACGATGTCCTGAGCGAGGATGAGCGCGCGCAGGTCGTCCTGCTCGCGCTCGAGGCGAAAGAGGGACAGGTGGCGGGGCCGGCAGGCGCGGTCGCCGAATGTCCCGCGAAACGCGGCGATCTGCGCGTTCGGGTCGCCGCTGGCGGTCGGCAGGAAGAGGATCCGCGGCTCGCGGCGCCGTGCCAGCGACAGGATGTAGTCGTCGAGCGCGGGGTTGGACGGCTCGGCCGTGAAGCCCCCGCCACCCATGGCGAAGATCGTCCTCATTCGGGTCACGCGAGGTCTCGTGGTCACGAGCCTAGGCCGCCGTCAGCGCGCGCGACTCGCCGAGCCAGCGGACCGGGAGCGCGACCTCCGAGACGGCGCTACGGACCTCCTCGACCCAATAGGCGGCTGCCTGCGGCCGCGACGAGACGACCCGTGCGAGCGACCCGCCGCGGAAGTGCAGCGCGGCCCCGTCGCTCGCCGCGTACCCGGGCGCCATGCCCGCCGCGAGGAAGCGGTGGTAGGCCTCGCGCCGCTCCTGCTCGCCGTCGTAGTGCACGCAGTTGGAGTACGGCAGCAGCCCCAGGCCCGTCACTCGCTGGGGCGGGCCGTGGAACGCGGTCACGGCCTCGCCGAACCAGCACAGCGACCCCGCGCTGAGCCCGCAGAGGACGATGCCGCGCTCCCAGCACCGGCGCAGGACGTCGTCGAGGCCGTGCGCGCGCCAGACGCCGAGCAGCGACACGACGCTCCCACCCCCGACGTAGATGAGGTCCTGGGCGAGCAGGTGCGAGGCGAGGTCGGCGCCGAGGCCCGCGCCCTTGTCGCGGCGGAAGAGCGAGACGTGCGACGGCTCGCAGCGCACGGTCGAGAACGCTCGGTAGAAGCGGACGACGTAGTGGTCGGCGTCGCCGGAGGCCGATGGCAAAAAGCACACCTTCGGTCGCTCGACGCCCGTGAGTCCGAGCACGAAGTCGTCGAGCAGCGAATTGCCCGCTTCCATCGAGAACCCGCCGCCTCCGAACGCGACGATCTGAGGCGGGCGCCGGTCCATCGGCGGAGCATAGGCCGCAGGCTATGGCTTCGCTGAGATTTGCGCAGCTCGTCCAGCAGCGCTGGACCTGCTGTCCAATCGGCCGCGAATCATGAGTCGGTGGCGCTCTCGGAGCGCGTCTCAGGCCGCGAAGAGCGTGAGGTCGGGCTCGCGTTCGCCGCGCAGGATCGCGAGGTCGACCTCGACGCAGTCCAGCCCGCGCGCCTGCGCGAGCACGCGCGCCTGCGGCTTGATCGCCTGCGCGGCAAGCACGCCGCGGCAGCTCGTCATCGCCGGGTCGCGGCGGATGCGCTCGAGGTAGCGGGAGAGCTGCTCGACGGCGTCGATCGTCCCGACGCGCTTGATCTCCACCGCGATCCACGCGTCGTCGCCGTCCCGGCACATGAGGTCGACCGGCCCGATGTCCGTCGGCCACTCGCGCCGCACGAGCCGGAAGCCCTCGCCGCAATGCGCCGGCGCCGCCGCGAGCGCCTCCTGGAGGTCGCGCTCGACGCCGTCCTTCTCCAGCGCCGCTGCTTCGCCCATGTCGTGTGTGACATCGCTGACGATCTCGGCGATCTCGATCTCGAGACGATCCTCCGTGCCGCCGGCGCGCTTGCGCACCACGATCCGCGTGGGCTCCTCCTCGATGACGGTCGGAGCCGTCATCCAGTTGCTCGGCTTGTAGCCGCCGGTGTCGGCGTGGACGAGCACCGAGCCGTCGGCCTTGAGCATGAGCAGCCGCAGGGCGTGCGGCAGGACCGCGTTCAGGCGGCCGCTGTAGCGGACCTCGCAGCGAGCGACGATGAGGCGCACGGTCGGCACCGTACCGGTCCAGCCGGACCGTTGCGGTGGGCGTGTCGTTCACCGGCAAGGGGGTACCCCGCTCGTAACCCACCAGGAGCGTTCTTGCGATGACGACGACCGACTACCTGTCGACCTACCTGCAGGACCACCGCGCGGGCGCCGAGGCGGGCAGCGATCTCGCGCGCCGGATGCACGAGGAGAACCAGGGGACGCAGTACGAGGACTTCCTCGCCCACCTCGCCGAGGAGATCGGGGAGGACCTCATGGTCCTAGAGCAGATCATGGACCGCTTCGAGATCGACAGGTCGGCGCTGAAGACCGCCGCCGCCAAGGTCGGCGAGACGCTCGGTCGCCTGAAGCCCAACAACCAGCTCACCGGCTACTCGCCGCTCAGCCGCGTGCTCGAGTTCGAAGGGCTGCGCGCCGGCGTGCAGGGCAAGCTCGCGCTCTGGGACGCGCTCCTGGAGATCGCGCCCTTCGAGGACCGGCTCGACCCCGAGGAGCTCGCCCAGCTCATCGTCCGCGCGGAGTCCCAGCTCAAGGGCCTGCGGGTCCATCACCGGGTCGCCGCGCGCGAGGCGTTCACGGTCGTCGAAGCCTGACCGGCGCGGCGCGCTCCTACGCCGCCGGCAGGACTCGTGGCAGCTCGTCGCGCAGGCGGTCCAGCAGGTCGGCGACCTCCGGGTCGCCGCGCAGCCGCAGTGCGCGGTCGCAGGCGTCGATCGCGTCGCTGACGCGGTCGGTGCGTGCGAGCGCGTGGGCCAGGCGCGCCCAGGCGGCGCCGCTGTCGTCGTCGAGCAGCGTCGCCTGCTCGCAGGCCGTGACCTCGGCACCCAGATCGCCGGCGAGGTGGAACGCGAGCGCGAGGTCGAGCAGTCCGTCGACCGACGGACCGAGCGCACGTGCGTGCTCGAGCGCCGCGATCGAGCCCTCGCGGTCCATGAGGCGCAGCCGCAGGCGGCCGAGGCGCTCCCACGCGTCGGCGTCCTCGGGCCCGCGGACGACGGCGCGCTGGGCGGCTTCGGCGGCGAGGTCGATCGCGCCCATGTCCTCGTAGATGCGCGCCGCGAATCGGTGCGCGGTGGGGCGGTCCGGATCGACGCGGGCCCAGTCGCGCACGGCGCGCCCGGCGGCCGGAAGGTTGCCGGCCTGCCAGAAGGCGAGCGTCAGCAGCCGCAGGACCGTGGTGTTCTCGGGCTCGGCGTCGCGGGCGTAGACGAGGCGCTGCGCGGCGAGCGCGTGATCGCCCTCGAACGTCGCGTGCTGAGCCGCGGTCACGAAGCGCTCGACGCGGTCGGCGCCCACATCGGGCTTGGAGAAGTCGACGAACTGCAGTGACCCCGCGGGCACCGTGCGCACCCCTGGCTGGAAGCGCACGCGCGCCCACTGCTGGACGTCGTCGCCGCCGCCGGTGAAGTAGATGCCGGTGACGCTGCCGACGCCCCACTCGGGATACGTGACGCAGCGCGCGTAGCGGTGCACGACCGAGTGGTCGGGGACCCGGCTGCCGAACGGATCGTTCACGTGCCGGTCGGCGTCCTGCGCCCGGGCGCGCTCGGCCGCCTCGTAGGCCCGCCGCCCCTCCTCGGCGCGGGCGGCGCGGGCGGCGGCGGCGTTGACCTTCACCGCGTTGCGCGAAACCGTGCCGCCGCGCGAGCCCTCCGCCAGGCGCTCGAGCTGGTCGGCCGCCTCGTTGATCGCCTTGAGATGGCGCTCGTGCTCGAACTGCTTGCCCGGGGGCGCGATGTCCGGGTGCCAGACCTTCGCCATCCGGCGGCGCGCCATCTGCACGGCGCGCTTGTCGAGGGGTGGCGTGATCTCCAGGAGCAGCAAGGCCTGTTCGAGGTCCAGGACGTTCGGCATGAGCCCACGAGGGTAGCGTCCGGCGGGTCCTCGGCGGACGGCGGCGCGGCCTAGTGGACGGCCCACTAGGTGATGAGCTTGCGCTCCAACGCCCGGATCGCCAGGCGCCACATCACGAGCCCGAACAGCACGAGCGCGCCGAGGTGGGCGAGGTCGGCCCAGCCGGCCCAGCCGAAGGCGGCGTGGCGCACGAGCTCGACGGTGTGGTGCAGCGGGTTGAAGTTCCCGAGCACCTGCGCCCACTGCGGCAGCCCGCTGAGCGGGAAGAACGTCCCGGCCACGAGGAAGGTCGGCGTGATGACGGTGCTCGTGACGTAGTTGAAGTTGTCGATCGACTTCAGCAGGCCGGCGATCATGATCCCGAACGACGCCCAGCCGAAGCCGCTGACGAACGCGATGAACGGCACGACGAGCATGTCGATCCGCGGCTCCAGGCCGAAGGCGATCGCGACGAGCAGCGGCACGCAGCCGTACGTCCCGGCGCGCATCGATATCCACAGCGCCTCGCCCGTGACGATCTCCTCGGTGTCGACCGGCGCGGCGAGGATCGCGTCGTACGTGTGCTGGAACGAGTACTTCACGAACGTCCCGAACATCGAGGGGAACACCGACGAGAACAGCACCGCCGTCGCGACCGTGCCGGTGCCGACGAAGTCGACGTAGTCGTAGCCGCCGACCTTCGAGACGAGCGAGCCGAAGCCGAAGCCGAACGCCAGCAGGTAGATCGTCGGGTCGATCGTCGACGAGAACGTCGTCGAGCGCCAGTAGGAGCTGAAGTTCGTGATCTCGCGGACGAGCACCCCGGCGATCGCCGGCCGGTCGAGCCGGCCGACGCGGCCGCCGCCGGCCATCACGCCACCTCCTCGCCGGTGAGCAGCACGAAGACGTCCTCCAGGTTGGCGGCACGGCGCACCCCGTCGGGCAGGTCGCCGTTGCTGCTCTCGACGCCCATGAGCGCGACGCTCGTGCCCGTGCGCCGCGTGCGCATGCCTGCGGCGGCGGCCTCCTGCTCGACCACGGCCAGGCGCGCGGGCGGCCCGTAGACCTCGAGCACCTCGTGCCCGGCGTGCTGCACCACGAGCTCCGCGGGGCGCCCCCGCGCGATCGCCTTGCCGTGCGACATGATCGTCACCGTGTCGGCGAGCCGCTGGGCCTCCTCGATGTAGTGCGTCGACATGAGGATCGAGGTGCCCTCGCTGCGCAGCGCGTCGATGAGGGCCCACAGCTCCTGGCGCACCTGCGGGTCGAGGCCGACCGTCGGCTCGTCGAGCAGCAGCAGTCGCGGCTGGTGGACGAGCCCGCGGGCGATCAGCAGCCGCCGCCGCATCCCGCCCGACAGCTCGTCGACCTTCGCGGAGCGGCGCTGGGTGAGGTTCGCGATCTGCAGGGCGCGCTCGATCGCGGGCCCGCGTTCCGCCCGCCCGAGGCGGTAGAGGTGCGCGAAGACACGCAGGTTCTGCTCGACGGTCAGCGTCGTGTCGAGGTTGTCGAGTTGCGGCACGACCCCCATCTGGGCGCGCGCGACCTTCGAGTCCTCGGGCAGCTTGTGCCCGAGGACCTCCAACTCGCCGGCGTTCGCGATGACCTGCGCGGTCAGCATCTTCATCGTCGTCGACTTGCCCGCGCCGTTGGGCCCGAGCAGGCCGACGCACGTCCCCTCGGGAACGTCGAGGTCGAGGCCGTCGACGGCGACGATCGCACCGAAGCGCTTGACGACGCCGCGCAGGCGGATCGCGAGGTCGGCCATCCCGTGAAGGCTAGTCATGCGCGATAAGACCGCCGCCGCGGCCGAAACTCATCGCCGGCGGCCCCGCGATGACGGATAGCTACCCTGGGTCGCGATGTCGACCCAGTACGTGTACACGATGCACCGCCTGTCGAAGGCCTATCCGCCCGACAAGCAGGTGCTCAAGGACGTCACGCTCGCGTTCCTGCCGGGCGCGAAGATCGGCGTGCTCGGCTACAACGGCGCCGGCAAGTCCACCGTCCTGCGGATCATGGCCGGCCAGGAGACCGAGTTCCAGGGCGACGCGATGCTCGCGCCGAACGCGACCGTGGGCCTGCTCGAGCAGGAGCCGCAGCTCGACCCGGCCAAGGACGTCAAGGGCAACGTCGAGGACGGCGTCGCCGCGACGAAGGGTCTGCTCGAGCGCTTCAACGAGCTGGCCGCCAACTACTCCGAGGAGACCGCCGACGAGTTCGCGCGTCTCCAGGAGCAGATCGACGCCGCCGACGCCTGGAACCTCGACACGAACATCGAGTACGCCATGGACGCGCTGCGCCTGCCGCCTGCCGACGCGGACGTCACGAGGCTCTCCGGCGGCGAGCGCCGCTGCGTCGCGCTCTGCCGGCTGCTGCTCGCCCAGCCCGACCTGCTGCTGCTCGACGAGCCGACGAACCACCTCGACGCCGAGTCCGTCGACTGGCTCGAGCGCCACCTCGCCGAGTACCGCGGCACGATCGTCGCGGTCACCCACGATCGCTACTTCCTCGACAACGTCGCCGGCTGGATCCTCGAGCTCGACCGCAGCCGGGGCATCCCGTACGAGGGCAACTACTCCTCCTGGCTGGAGCAGAAGCAGGCCCGCCTCGCGCAGGAGGAGAAGGGCGACAAGGTCCGCCAGCGCACGATCGCCTCCGAGCTGGAGTGGGTGCGCGAGAACCCCAAGGGCCGGCGCAAGAAGGCCAAGGCGCGGCTGAACAACTACGAGGCGCTGCTCGCGCAGGAGCGCAACGTCAAGCTCGACCAGGTCCAGATCCACATCCCCGCCGGGCCGCGGTTGGGCGACGTCGTCATCGAGTCCGACGGGCTGCGCAAGGGCTTCGGCGATCGCCTGCTCATCGAGGACCTGAGCTTCAAGCTCCCGCGCGGCGGGATCGTCGGTGTCATCGGCCCCAACGGCGCCGGCAAGACGACGCTGTTTCGGATGATCACCGGCCAGGAGCAGCCCGACGCGGGCGAGCTGCGCGTCGGCGACACCGTCGAGCTCGCCTACGTCGACCAGTCGCGCGACGCGCTGGACGACGACAAGTCCGTCTGGGAGGAGATCTCCGGCGGCATGGACCAGATCAAGGTCGGCGACCGCACGATGAACTCGCGCGCCTACTGCTCGTCGTGGAACTTCAAGGGCAGCGACCAGCAGAAGAAGGTCGGCAGGCTCTCCGGCGGGGAGCGCAACCGCCTGCACCTCGCCAAGCTCCTGCGCGCCGGGGGCAACGTCCTGCTGCTCGACGAGCCGACGAACGACCTCGACGTCGACACGCTGCGCGCCCTCGAGGAGGCGCTGCTGGCCTTCG
>JBPCJA010000185.1:0-12192 GCA_051005755.1 Solirubrobacteraceae bacterium | reverse complement strand
GGCCAGAACCTCACGATCTAGTTGTAGCTAGACGGCGAGGGCGTACTCGTGAGAGTCCGCACGTATGGTTTTGCCAGGTGTTTTACGAGGCCTCCTGGCACCTCGGCTCGCAACCACCGTCACGAAGTCGACCACGTCGAAGCCATGTCGTCCCCGTGCCGGTATACGGCGAGTCTAGTGGACATGGCCGGAAGTTCGACCGGGTTTCCGGACGAACGTGCGCGACGCGTCGACCAGCCCACCCGGCCGCTCAGCCCGGCGGCTGCGTGGGCGGCGGCTCGGTGACCGTCGGCACGGGCGACATCGGCGCAGCGGGCGCCGTCGTCGTGGGCGCCGCCGGCCCGGTCGTCGTCTCGGCCGGTGGCACCCTGCCGGTGGGCTCCACCGGCGCGGGCGCGGTGGCCGCCGGCACCGGCACGGTGACGGTCCGCGCCGGAGCGGTCGTCGTCTTCGTCGGCGCCTTGCGGTCCTCGCTCTGCCCGCCGAAGAGCGTCGTGCCCCCGCCGCCGGACGCCGAGTCGCCCGCGACGATCTCGGGCACGGTCAAGACGAGGGCGGCGACGACGAACCCCAGCAGCCCGGTGACGATCGCCAGGCGCCAGCGGCGGGGGCTCGGCCCCGTCGAGTGGTACGCGATCTCGCCCTGCTGCGCCACGGGCCCGGTCGGTGGCGGCGGCTCCGGCTCCGGCGGCGCGTAGGTCGGCGACGACGGCGGTGGCGTGCTGCGGACCGCGCCGCGCACCGGCACCACCCTGGTGACGACCCGCGTGGGACGCGCCAGCGCCTCCTTCAGGATCGCGACGAGGACCGGCGTGAACGCTGCGGAGGCGAGCGTTCCCGGGGCCCAGATCTTCGAGCACGTGTAGGCCGCGGCCGCCGACGCCACCGCCGTGAGGACGAGCGTGGGCAGGTCGATGCTGCCGCCACCGGGCCGTGACGAGGTGTCGGATCGGGCGGACATCCGACACCGGCTGCCCCGCGGACGCGCGCAGTATGCATGCGGCGCTCGACCGCGAACCGCGCTTAACACGCGCGACGCGGCTCCGAGGCCACTGGAGGAACCCCCTTCCCGGTCGCATTTCGACGGCGCGCCCGCGTCTGGGCGGCGCGGCTCATTAGTCTTCGCGCCATGACAGTCGAAGATGTTTCCTGGGACCTCTCGCCGCTCGTCCACGGCGAGGGCGACGCCGGCGCCGACCGCCTCCTCGACGAGGCGACGCAGCGCGCGCAGGCATTCGCCGACACCCACGCCGGGCGGATCGGAGAGCTCGATCCATCGAGCTTCGCCGCCGCCATCGCCGAGCTGCAGGAGATCTCCGAGCTCGCCTCGCGCGCAGGCAACTACGCGATGCTGCGCTTCAGCATCGACACCGCCGACCCCGCGCTCGGCGCGCTGCTGCAGCGCGTCCAGGAGAAGAGCACGCAGATCGAGACGAAGCTCTTGTTCTTCGAGCTGGATTGGGCGGCGCTCGACGACGAGCGCGCCGCCGAGCTGATCGCCGCCGAGGGCCTGGACACCGCGCGTCACTTCCTGCGCTCCGCACGCCGCTACCGGCCGCACCTGCTCACCGAGCCCGAGGAGAAGATCCTCGCCGAGAAGACCGTCTCCGGCAGCTCGGCCTGGTCGCGCCTGTTCAGCGAGCACGTCTCGGCGATCACCGTGCCGCTGCCCGACGAGGAGGAGCCCGTCACGCTCGACAGCGCGCTCGCCCGGCTCATGTCGCCCGACCGCGACGTGCGGCGCACGACCGCCGAGAACGTCACCGAGGCGCTCACCCCCGGTCTGCGCACGCGCGCGTACATCTTCAACACGCTCCTGCACGACAAGGCGATCGACGATCGCCTGCGCCACTACCCCAACTGGCTCGCAGCGCGCAACCTTGCCAACGAGGCCTCCGACGAATCCGTCCAGGCGCTGTTGACGGCGGTGCGCAACCGGTACGAGCTGCCGCGGCGGTGGTACCGCCTCAAGGCACAGCTGCTCGGGCTCGACCGCCTCGCCGACTACGACCGCATGGCCGCCGTCACGCAGGACGACGAGCCCGTCGACTGGGACGACGCCAAGGATCTCGTGCTCGCCTCCTACGCCGACTTCACGCCCGAGCTCGGCGACCCCGCGCGCGCGTTCTTCGACGACAACCGCATCGACGCACCGCCCCGGACGGCCAAGCGCGGCGGCGCCTTCGCGGCCTACACCGTGCCCACCGAGCACCCGTACCTCATGCTCAACTACACGGCGAAGCGCCGCGACGTGCTCATCCTCGCCCACGAGATGGGCCACGGCCTGCATGCCGAGCTCGCGCGCCCGCGCGGGGTGCTTGAGCAGCACACCCCGCTGACGCTCGCCGAGACGGCCTCGGTCTTCGGCGAGACGCTCGTCTTCCGCCGCCTGCTCGAGCAGGCGGCGACGCCGGAGTCGCGGCTGTCGCTGCTGGCGGAGTCGATCGAGGGCTCGATCGCGACGGTCTTTCGCCAGACGGCGATGAACGGCTTCGAGGAGCTCGTCCACACGGCCCGCCGCGAGGAGGGCGAGCTCGCCGTCGAGCGCTTCAACGAGCTGTGGGCGCAGTCGCAGGAGGAGATGCTCGGCGACAGCGTGCAGCTCACCGACGGCTACCGCTCGTGGTGGTCCTACGTCCCGCATTTCATCTCGACGCCGGGCTACGTCTACGCCTACGCCTACGGGCAGCTGCTCGCGCTGTCCATCTACAAGCGCTACGTCGACGCAGGCGAGTCGTTCGTCCCGAGCTACCTCGAGCTGCTGCGCGCCGGCGGCTCCAAGAGCCCGGAGGAGCTCGGCACCATCGTCGGCATCGACCTCGCCGACCCGAGCTTCTGGGACAGCGGGCTGGACCTCGTCGAGAACCAGCTCGAGGAGGCCGAGGCCGCGGCGAACGACGCGCTGGCCCGGGCGTCGTAGACCGCTCGAGCCGTTCGCCGGCGGGCACCCTTGACACAATGAGGCGATGAGCCAGCACTGGCCAGCGCCACCGGCCCCGCTCGCCGGGTCGCCCGCCACGCACGTGGACGAGCCCGACCAGGCGACGTCGCCGTCGGTCGCGCCGCCGCCCGACGAGCAGCGCCCGTGGTGGCGGCGTGGCCTGAGCCTGCTCTTCGTCGTCGGGGCGCTGGCGCTGAAGTTCGGCAAGGCGGCGCTGCTGTTGCTGCCGAAGGCGAAGGTGCTGACGACCTCGGGGACGATGCTCGTCTCGATCGCCGCCTACAGCCTCATCTGGGGCTGGAAGTTCGCGCTCGGCTTCGTCGTCTTGCTGTTCGTCCACGAGATGGGTCACGTCATCCAGCTGCGTCGCGAGGGGATCGAGGCCAGCGCGCCGATGTTCATCCCGTTCCTCGGCGCCGCCGTCATGGCGAAGTCGCTCGGCGACGACGCGACCGCGGAGGCGCGCGTCGGCCTCGCGGGACCGATCCTCGGCACGCTCGGCTGCCTCGCGCTGCTGCCGGTGGCGCTCACGACGGGCGAGGACTTCTGGTACGCACTCGTCTTCACCGGGCTGTTCCTCAACCTCTTCAACCTGCTCCCGGTCGTGCCGCTCGACGGTGGGCGCGCGATGGCGGCGCTGTCGCCGTGGATGTGGTTCGTCGGCCTCTTCGCGATGGCGGTACTGGCGTTCGCCTATCCCAACCCGATCATCCTCATCATCCTCGTGCTCGCGATCTTCGAGACCTATCGCCGCTGGAAGGCGCGCAAGTCGGGGGACGAGAAGGTCATCGCCTACTACCGCGTCAAGCCGGCGCACCGTCTCGCGATCCTCGGCGTCTATCTCGGGCTCATCGTGGTCTGCGTCGTCGGGATGGGGCTGACGTTCGTCGAGCGCGACATACCGACGTGAGCCATGGCTGAGATCACCGTCGAGCGCCTGACGAAGCGCTACGGGGAGACGCTCGCCGTCGACGATCTCTCGTTCACCGTCGAGGCCGGCCGCGTCACCGGCTTCCTCGGGCCCAACGGCTCGGGCAAGTCGACGACCCTGCGCGCGCTGCTCGGTCTCATCCGGCCGACGAGCGGCCGCGCGCTCGTCATGGGCAAGCCCTTCCACGAGCTGCGCAACCCGGTGCGGTCGGTGGGCGCGTCGCTCGACGCCGCCGACGTGCATCCCGGCCGCTCCGGCCGCGGGCACCTCCGCACGCTCGCCGCAGCCGCCGGGCTGCCGAACAGCCGCGTCGACGAGGTGCTCGACATGACCGAGCTCACGCCGGCGCGCGACCGTCGCGTGAAGGGCTACTCGATGGGCATGCGCCAGCGCCTCGCGCTCGCGGCCGCGCTCCTCGGCGACCCGAAGATCCTCATGCTCGACGAGCCGGCCAACGGCCTCGATCCCCAGGGCATGCGCTGGCTGCGCGACATCCTCGTCGCGCTCGCAGCCGAGGGGCGCGCGGTGCTCATCTCCAGCCACGTCCTGTCGGAGGTCGAGCAGACCGTCGACAGCGTCGTCGTCATCGGCGCCGGGCGGCTCGTCATGCAGGGCACGCTCGCCGAGCTCATCAGGGGCGACCGCCGGCCGGCGCTCGTACGCTC
Organism: Solirubrobacteraceae bacterium; assembly: GCA_051005755.1. Classification (GTDB taxonomy): domain Bacteria; phylum Actinomycetota; class Thermoleophilia; order Solirubrobacterales; family Solirubrobacteraceae; genus CADCVQ01. Next base: position 7,655 of record JBPCJA010000185.1, on the reverse strand, counting down.
GCCGCAGGCCGAGGAGCTGCGCGAGCTGCTCGAGGGGGAGGGCGCGAGCGTCACGGTCGACGGGCGGCCGGACGCGATGCTCGTCCACCACGCCTCGCTCGAGCAGATCGGCACGCTCGCAGCCGCGCACGGCATCCCGATCTTCGAGCTCACGCACGAGGTCTCGACGCTCGAGGACCGCTTCCTCGAGCTCACGGGCGAAGGCGGCAACGTGCGATGAACGTCCTGAAGTCCGAGTGGCTCAAGCTCGTCTCGGTGCGCACGACGTGGGCCTTGCTGGCCGCGATGATCCTCATCGAGGGACTGGCGGCCGGACTGGTCACCGAGCTCGGCGACATCGACGACCTGCGCAGGCGGGACATCTCGACGCTCATCATCGGCACCCACCTGGCGATCGTCTTCATGTTCACGCTCGGCGCGCTGCTGTCGACGAACGAATTCCGCCACGGGACGGCGAACTCGACGTTCGTCGTCACGCCCAAGCGCGAGCGCGTCATCGCCGCGAAGCTCGCCGTCGGGCTCGTCGTCGGCGCCGTCGGGGCGCTGCTGTACATCGCCGTCAACGCCGGCCTGGGGCTCTCGATCCTCTCCAACCGCGGGGTCGCCGTCGACGCCCACGACGCCGTCAACGGCTATGTCGGCGTCGGCGTCGGGCTCGTCCTGGGCTGCCTCTTCGGCGTCGCACTCGGCGCGCTGCTGCGCAACCAGATCCTCACCATCGTCGTCGGCATGGTCATCTTCCTGCTCGCGGGCACGGCCGCGCTCTTCATCGGCAACGACGTCGGCAAGTACTTCCCCGGCGAGTCGCTGCTCGCGCTTCAGGCCACGCCCGGCGTCGAGAAGACGCTGCTGAGTCAGACGAACGGCGGCCTCCTCCTCGGGGCCTACTGCGTCGTGCTCGGCATCGCGGGGATGATCTTCACGCGCCAGCGCGAGATCACGTAGCCACGGGACGCGTCACTACCGGTTGACGTCTCGCAGCGCGCGGTCCATGTCGCGCTTGGTCTCGCGCTCCTTGATCGCCTCGCGCTTGTCGAAGCGGTCCTTGCCCTTCGCGAGCGCGATCTCGACCTTGGCGCGACCGTCGGAGAAGTACATCCGCGTCGGGACGAGCGTCAGCCCCTTCTCCTTGACCTGGCCCGCGAGCTTGTCGATCTGGCGGCGATGGGCGAGCAGCCGGCGGTCGCGCTCGGGCTCGTGGTTGTCGGCCGCGGCCGGCCCGTAGGGCGGGATGTGGACGTTGTGCAGCCACAGCTCGCCGTCGCGGACGAGCGCGTAGCCGTCCTTGAGCTGCGCGCCGCCGTCGCGCAGCGACTTGACCTCGGTGCCCTGCAGCGCGATCCCGCACTCGAGCCGCTCGAGGAGCGCGAAGCGATAGCTCGCGTAGCGGTTGGAGGCGACGTCGCCGGAGGCGACCTTGCGCTTCTTGGACCTGGCCATGACCTCCGAGGGTAGTGCCCGATGGCGGTGCCGCGCATGCCGCGGCCATTGGTGAGCATCGGACTCGTCGTGTGCCTGGGTGACGACGGGATGGTCTCGTGCTGGACGGCGAGCTCGCAAGATTGACGGAAAGCTCTGTCAAAACGGTGCAAAATAAACGTGAAAGCGCTCGATCACTAAAGCCTGTTCGCGCGCGATGTCGCCAACGGCGCTCGGGCTGCTATTTGGGTTGTCTTGGGATGTTTGCGGATCTGGTTGTTGGGGGTGCTGCGGCTTGAGGTCGACGGTGTGCAGGTGGCAGCGCCGTCGAGTCGGCAGGCGCGATTGTTGTTGGCGATGTTGGCCGTCGAGCATCGCCTGCATTCGCGCGAGGAGCTCGCCGCGCGGCTGTGGCCGAAGGTGCTGGACAAGAGCGCGCGCGCGAGCCTACGCACCGCGCTGACGCAGCTGCGGGCGGCGCTTGGCCCGAACGCCGACCGCTTCGTGGAGGCCACGCGTGAGCACGTGGCGCTGGCGGGGTCGGGGAAGGTGTGGACGGATGTTGGCGAGCTCGCGCGGTTGCTCGAGGAGGGCCGCGTGCAGGCGGCGGTTGAATTGTGGGGCGGGGAGTTGTTGACGGGCCTCGAGGAGGAATGGCTCCAAGAGCGCCGCGACGAGCTGCGACGGCGGCTGGGCGATGCGCTGGGGCGGGCCGCGGGTGAGGCTGAGGAACGTGGCGACGTCCAGACGGCGCTCATGTTGACGCGCTGCCAGGTCGCGCTTGATGCGCTGGCCGAGGAGCCCCAGCGCGAGCTGATGCGCCGCCTGGCAACCACTGGTGAGCGCGCCGCCGCCCTGGCCGTCTACGACAGGCTTTGCCAGCGGCTGCGGGAGCTTGACACGGCTCCCTCTGCGGCGACGCGCGAGCTAGCGGCGGCGCTGCGCGCCGGGACGGTTCCTGCCGCGGGCGGGGGCGATGAGAGCGCACCGGTTGACGCCGCAGCGCCGCCCGGCTGGTCTGCAAGCGAGGCAGCGGTCGGTCGGTCAGGCGCCTGGCATGTGCTCCCGCGGTCGCTGCAGTCTCCAGCGGCGTTGCCGTTCGTCGGTCGGGAGGCGGAGCTTGCGCGCCTCCTCGAGCGCTGGCGACAGATGTGCGGTGGAGCGCGCGTAGCGGTGATCGTGAGCGGGGAGCCGGGGATCGGCAAGACTCGCCTGGCAGCCGAGCTTGCCCGCGCGGTGCAGCCGGAGGGCGCGCTCGTGCTCTACGGGCGCTGCGACGAGGGCCTCGCGGTCCCCTACCAGCCGTTCGTCCAAGCACTGCGGCGGTACACCCGCGAGGTCGGTCCGGATCGCCTGCGCGCCGAGCTGGGAGGCGCTGCTTGCGAGCTCGGACGGCTGTTGCCCGAGCTCGCCGCGCTCGGCGAGCCGGTGCGCGCCGATCCAGAGAGCGAGCGCTTTGCGCTGTTTGAGGCCGTCGCCGCGCTCCTTGAGGCGGCCACGCGCGAGCAGCGCATCCTGCTGGTCCTCGAGGACCTGCACTGGGCGGCCACCCCGACGCTGCTGCTGTTGCGCCATCTGATCGGCTCGGAGCGGTCGCTGGGCGCGCTGGTGCTGTGCACCTACCGCGAGACCGAGCTTGATCTCGGTCAGCCGCTGACGCAGCTGTTGGCTGACCTGCACCGCGACGCCAGCGTGGAGCGCCTGAGCATCGGCGGGCTTGACGAGCCCGCGATCGCGGCGCTGCTGGAGGCGGCGGTCGAGCACGCGCTGGAAGAGCGCCCAGAGCTCGTGCGCGTGCTCGGGGCCCAGACGGCCGGTAATCCGTTCTTCATCCGTGAGCTGCTGACCCACGCGATCGAGTCGGGCGAGCGCTTGAGCGCAGGCGTGACAGCGGCACAGCTCGAGACCCCAGCGGGACTGCGGCACGTGATCGGCCAGCGGGTCGGGCGGCTGTCAGCGGCCACCGGAAGCGCATTGCGCGTCGCGGCAGTCGCGGCGGTCGCGGCGGCGACGTTCTCGTTCGTGCTGCTCGAGCGTGTGCTGGGGAAGCGGGCAGGCGTGGTGGATGCGCTCGACAAGGCCGTCGCCGCGGGGCTCTTGACCGAGGCTGAGCACGGGGACTATGTCTTTACGCATGCGCTGGTGCGCCAGACGATCTACGAGCAGCTCGGGTCCGCTCGGCGGATGCGTCTTCACCGCCAGCTCGGCGAGGCGATCGAAGCGCTCGGCGATACGCAGGCGCACGTCGAAGCGCTCGCGCACCACTTCGCGCAGGCCGCAGCCGACGGCCAAGGCGTCAAGGCGGCCGACTACGCGCTGGCCGCGGGACGCCGGGCGACCAATCGCCTCGGCTACGAGCAGGCCGCCGCCCACTACGAGCGGGGTCTTCGGGCGCTCACGCTGACCGGACAGCCGCAGGAGCAGCGGCGCTGTGAGCTGCTGCTCGCACTCGGCCAGGCACGCTGGGACGCGGGCGAGCTGGAGAAGGCCCGGCAGGCATGCCGGCAAGCCGCCGACCTCGCCGAGCAACTCGGCGACGCCACCGCTCTAGCCCGCGCGGCGCTTGGCTTCTGCGGACCGTACCGCTTCGAGATGTCCGCAGCGGTGATCCGGCCGGCCGCCGGCCTGCTGCAACGAGCGCTCGCCGCACTCCACGACGAGGACAGCGCGCTGCGCGCGCAGCTGACGGGCCGCCTGGCCGCCGCGCTCGCATATACGGGTGTCGAACGCAAGCCGGTGCTCGCGCGCCAAGCGCTGGAGATGGCACGGCGGGTCGCCGACAGGGCGACCCTCGCCGACGTGCTCGCCAGCACCCACCGGACCACCCACGGCCCGGACACCCTGCACAAGTCCATGGCCATCGCCGAGGAGCTCGGGCGCGTGGCCGACGAGGTCGGTGACTGCGGACTGCGGGCACTGGCGCATAGATGGTCGCTCGACCACCTGCTCGAGCTGGGAGACACCGATGCCGTCGAGCGCGAGTTCGACGCGCTGCAGCGGCTGGCCGAAACGCGAAGAGAACGCTATTTCAAGTGGCTGCTGGCAGTACTTCGAGCCAACCACGCCTACCTGGAAGGGCGCCTTGAGGACTGCGAGAAGCTCGCGCACGATGCCTTCACTCACCGCTTCGAAGGCCACGACGAGACCGCCGTCCAGATCTTCTGGCTGCAGATGATCTGGGTACGCTGCGAGCAGGGACGGCTCGAACTCGTGCAGGCGGTCGAGAGCCTTGCCGCCCAATACTCCGAGTTCGCTTACTGGCGCTGCGCGCTCGCCTCCGTCTGCGCACTGCTCGGACGCACAGCGCAGGCGCGCCAAGAGCTCGAGACCCTCGCGCACGCCGACTTCAGCGACCTTCCACGCGACACGTACTGGCTTTCGAACCTGTCCGGGCTGACGGAGGTCGTGGTCTTGCTCGGCGACGCTCCCCGCGCGCAACTGCTCTATGAGCTGCTGTTGCCCTACGCCGACCACTGCGTGGTCACATACGCCCTCCTGTGCCGCGGCTCCGCCTCGCGTTCGCTCGGACTGCTCGCGACGACGCTGTCGCAGTACGAGGACGCGGCGCGGCACTTCGAGCAGGCCCTCAAGATGAATGCCCGGATCAGATCGCCGCTCTGGATCGCCCACACCCAACACGACTACGCCCGCATGCTCCTCCTGCGCAACCGTCCCGGTGACCGCGAAAAGGCACTCGAACTGCTCAAACACGCGCTCGCAACGGCCGAGCAGCTCGGGTTCAAGGCAGTCGCAGACAGGGCGAGGCCACTGAAGCTCGCCGCCGAAGCCCCCGGACCTCCCGGGGCGCCTCCGGGAGGGAGCGGTTAGCGGCGACCTCGGGGAGGCTCCGCCCTACTCACGCCCGGGGGGCGGCCGTGCTGCGTGATGCCACGCACGACGCACATCAAGATCGCGATGAAGACGACGAAGCCAGCGGCTGGGATCGCGGATGTGACTGTGGCGTGGATGAAGTTGTAGAGGTACGCCATCGCGAGGCCGGCGGCGACGCTGGCAGACAGCAGCCAGCCGACGCGCTTGTCGTGGAAGCGCTGCGCCCCGACGACGAAGCCCAGGGCGAGCAATGCCAGCAGGAGCGACGCGATCAGCCAGCCCCACGCAACGTCATAGCCTCCCGAGACCTCCATGACGCCAGGGTCGCAAGCGGGCGCAAACCGTCCGTCAAGACGGCGCAAAAGATCTGCAAACCCGTTGCTACACCTCCGGCGCCGGCACCAGGTCGACCCGCCCGCGTGCCGTTTCCACCCGCTGCACCGTCACCCGCATCGGATCGCCGAGACGGATCGTCTCCCCCGTGCGCTCGCCCGTCAGGATCGTGCCCTCCTCGTTGAGCTCCCACCAGTCGCCGCCAAGGCGGCGCATGGGCAGCAGGCACTCGTGGCCCTCGCCGAAACGCACGAACGCGCCGGCGCCGATGAGGCCCGTGACCTCGCCGTCGAACGCCTGGTCCCAGCCGCCTTCGAACAGCTCGCGCTCGAGCAGGAACGCACGGGCGACCCGGTCGGCCAGGCGTTCGATCGCCATCGCGTCGCGCTCGCGGGCGCTGCACCAGGCTCCGGCCTCCTCGAGCTCGGAGGCCCGCGGCGGCTCCTCGCCGGCGCCGATCGCGCCCAGCAGCGCGCGATGGGCGACGAGGTCGGGGTAGCGGCGGATCGGCGAGGTGAAGTGCGCGTAGTGCGTGAGGCCGAGCCCCGCGTGGCCGAGGTTCCTCGGGCTGTAGTAGGCCTGCTTCAGCGCGCGCAGGACGAGGAACGTCAGCGCGTCGCGGCCGTGTCCGGTGCGCGCGACGTGCTGGGCGACCGAGCGCGAGCAGGCGGCGACGACCTCCGCCGCCTCGGACGGCGTCATGTGCTCGCGGACCGGCGGGGTCGGCACGTCGAGCGACGCGAGCTGCTCGACGAGGCGCAGCGCGCGCTCGGCGTCGGGCTGCTCGTGGACGCGATAGAGCGTCGGGACCGCGCGCTTGTCCAGGAGCTGGGCGACCTGCTCGTTGCACGCGATCATGAGGTGCTCGATGAGGCGGTGGGATTCCGTCTGGACGCTTGGTCGCGACTCGGCGACGTGGCCGCCGACGTCGAACCGGAACTCCGGCTCGCTCGTCTCGAGCTCAAGCGCCGATTGCGCAAGGCGGCGCTCGTGCAGCGTAGTCGGGAAGGCGCGCGCCGCCGCAAGCGGCTGCGCCCACTGCTTGCGCGCCGGCTCCTCGCCGGCGAAGATGCGGTCGACCTGGTCGTAGTCCAGTCGCGCGTCCGAGCGGATCGTCGAGCGGTGCAGCGCGGCGCGCTTGACCGTCGCCCCGTCGAAGTCGAGCTGCGCGGTCACCGCCGCGCGCTCCTCGCCGGGAATGAGCGAGCAGGCGTCGTTGGAGAGCGCCTCGGGCAGCATCGGCTCGACGCGCCCGGGGACGTAGACGCTCGTGCCGCGCCGCGCGGCCTCGCGATCGACGAGCGAGCCGGCCGGCACGAACGCGCTGACGTCGGCGATGTGGATCCACACGCGCGTCGTGCCGTCGTCCAGGCGCTGCGCGGAGATCGCGTCGTCGAAGTCGCGCGCGGTGACCGGGTCGATCGTGAACGTCGGCAGGTCGGTGAGGTCACGGCGCGCGACCTCGACGTCCGGCCCGCGGTCGCGTGCCTTGCGGGCGGCGCGCTGCACCGCGGGGTCGAAGCGCCGCCGCAGCCCACGGTCGAGCATGAGCGCCTCGAGGACATCGGAGGCGACGTCCGGGCGCCCGAGCGTGCGGACGAGCTTGGCGTGCCCGCCGCTGCGGGTCGCCGGGCGCACGAGCACGAGGTCGCCGGGTCGCGCGCGCGAATCGCGATCGAGGACCATCCGCCCGCCGCGCTCGAAGAACGGCTCGGCGACGAGGAAGCGGCCGCGCTTCTCGAGCACCGCGACGACGCCCTCGGTCGCGCCTGGACCGTGGGCCGGCGGCGGGCGCTGGCGCCTGCTCACAGCTTGCGCGCGAGCACGGCCAGCGCGCGGACGAGCGCTTCGTCGCGGGCATTCGTGTCGGGATCGTCGCGAGCCTGGACGTCGGGCTTGATCCCGCTGCCCTGCTTGACGCCCGCGCCGCCGAGGTTGCGGCCGCTGGGCAGGAAGTACTGGCCGACGGTGATGTCGAGCGCGCCGCCGTTGGAGAGCCGCCGGACTTCCTGGAAGACGCCCTTGCCGAACGGGCGGGTGCCGACGATCTCGGCGCGCTCGCGGTCCTGCAA
>JBPCJA010000184.1:0-18277 GCA_051005755.1 Solirubrobacteraceae bacterium | reverse complement strand
GGCGAGCAGGTCCAGATCCAGCTGCTCGGCGAGCGCGCCCACCGCCCGCTCGGCCGCGTCCAGGTCGAGCGCGACGCCGCCGGCCAGCGCACCGTCGGGGTCCAGCCGGCCGAGCACGAGGTTGGCGTCGGTGACCGTCGGCTCCTCGCCGCCGCGCCCGTAGCACGCCGGTCCCGGCTGGGCGCCCGCGCTGCGCGGCCCGACCCGCAGCGCGCCGCCGGGGTCGCGCCAGGCGACTGAGCCGCCGCCCGCGCCGACGGTGTGGATGTCGACCATCGCGAGCGCCAGCGGCCGCCCGCCGACCTCGCGGCCGGCGGTCTCGCGGACCGCCCCGGCCTCGACGACGCAGACGTCGCACGACGTGCCGCCCATGTCGAAGCAGACGAGGTCGGCGCGGCCGCTGCGGTGGGCGACGAGCGCTGCGGCGGTGGCTCCGCCGGCGGGGCCCGAGAGGACGGTGAAGGCGGCGTGCCGCGCGGCGAGCGACGCGGCCGCGAGGCCGCCGCTGGACTGCATGATCCGCGGCTCGGGCAGGCCGGCGCGCTCTGCCCGCTCGAGCAGCCGCCGCAGATAGCGTGCGAGCAGCGGCGACAGCGCGGCGTCGACCTCGGTCGTCGCGGCCCGCTCGAACTCGCGGAACGTGCCGACGACCTCGTGCGAGAGGGAGACGTGCACGTCCGGAAGGGCATGCGCGAGCGCGGACCCGATCGCGCGCTCGTGGCCGGGATGGGCGTAGGCGTGCAGGAGCACGACCGCGACCGCCTCGGGCTCGTGCTCGGCGACGGCGGCCGCCAGCGCGTCCGGGTCGGCGAGCGCGCGCAGCACGCCGCCGGGTCCCGTGCGCTCCCGCGCGGCGACGCGGCGCTGCGGCGGCACGAGCGGGGCCGGCCGTGCCGCGCAGAGGCGGTACAGGTCGGCGCGCGCCTGGCGGCCGAGCTCGACGAGGTCGGTGAAGCCCTCCGTCGCGACGAGCACGGTGCGCGCGCCTCGGCCCTCGAGCAGCGCGTTCGTGGCGACGGTCATCCCGTGGGCGAGGACCTCGATGTCGGCGGCGTCGGTGCCGGCGCGTTCCAGGGCGGCGGCGATCGCCGCCATGACGCCCTCGGACTGGTCGTCGGGTGTCGTCGGGGCCTTCGCCGTGACGAGCCGCCCGCCGCCGGCGAGCACCGCGTCGGTGAACGTCCCGCCGACGTCGACGCCGAGCAGCATGGGCGCCAATGTAACCGCGCGCCCGCGGGGCGCGCGGTTACGCCGCGAGGGGCGCCGCGAGCTCCTCGGTCTCGGCGAGGTGCTGGTGCGACGGGCAGTAGCCGTTGTGGGCGAGCGGCATGCGCTGGCAGGCGGTCCCGCGGCGGGTCGTCGCGCGGCACTCCAGCGGGTTGCCGTTGACGTCGTAGCCGTGGTGGGGCTGCTTGGCAAGCCAGTCCTGGGCGGCCGAGACGTAGACCGACACGACCTGCCACACGCGCTGCTGTTCGGTGATCGGGAAGTAGAGGCGGATGTCGTTGAAGAGGGTGCGCGCCGGCCGCGCGAAGTAGTGGCGGTCGGTCACGAGGCGCTCGATCGTCGCCTCGCAGGCATGCAGCACCTCGGCCTGCCCGTCCCGCGCCGGCGATCCGTCGATGTGTGGCGACAGCTCGCGGTAGATCGCGCGGCTGAACTGATACATGGGCAGGAGCTCCTTTCCTTTGTGCTGCGGGCGCTGCGCAGTGTGGCGTGGACGTATGAAGGTAAGAACGAACTCAATGTTGAGTTCGTATTAAGCGGCTGAGTCCCTTCCGAATTGTGCCAAACGCGGACGTTCATCAGCGCCGACGACCGTGTGGCGGTGCTCGAGCGCCGGATCGACGACCGGGAAATCCGCTCGCTGGTGGGCGCCGCGGCTCTCCTCGCGGCGCAGCGCGCAGGCGGCGACGAGTCGCGCGAGCGGGTGCGGGTCGTCGAGGAGGCGCTCGAGGCGCTCGCGGGTTCGCTCGATCCCGGCGTCGCGCCAGAGGGCCTCCTGCGTTGCCCGGCTCGGGCGCGCGAGCGGTGCCGCGGGCGGCGGCGGTCCGGGGGCGCTGCCCGGATCGGGCTCGTCGAGGCCGGCGGCGGCGGCGCGCGCGCCGAAGACGAAGCATTCGCTCAGCGAGTTGGAGGCCAGCCGGTTGGCGCCGTGCAGTCCGGTGCACGCGGTCTCGCCGATCGCATAGAGGCCGGGGACCGTGCTGCGCCCGTGGAGGTCGGTGACGATCCCGCCCATCATGTAATGCGAGGCCGGCGACACCGGGATCGGCTCGCGCGTCGGGTCCAGGCCCGCCTCGCGCAGCGCCGAGACCACGTTCGGGAAGCGCGCTGGGTCGACTCCGCGCATGTCGAGGCCGACCGACGTCGCGCCGGTCTGCGCCAGGAGGGCCGCGATCGCCCGGGCGACCTCGTCGCGCGGGGCCAGCTCGTCGACGAAGCGCTCGCCGTCGGGACCGTGGAGCGTCGCGCCCTCGCCGCGGATCGCCTCGGTGACGAGGAAGCCCTCGCGTCCCGGGACGCCGACGACGGCGGTCGGGTGGAACTGGAGGAACTCGAGGTCGGCGAGCTCGGCCCCGGCGGCGTGGGCAAGCGACATCCCGATGCCGAGCGACCCGGGCGGGTTCGTGGTGCGCGACCACAGCGCGGCGGCGCCGCCCGTGGCGAGGATGGTCGCACGGGCGCGCACCGCGCGGCCGTCCTCGAGCACGACGCCCGCGCAGCGGCCCTCGCGCGTCCACGCGGTCGCGGCGCGCGCGCCCTCGAGCACGGCGATCCGCGGCTCGTCGACGGCGAGCGCGGAGAGCTGGCGCACGATCCGCCGGCCGGTGGCGCTGCCGCCGGCGTGCACGACGCGGCGCAGCGAGTGACCACCCTCGAGCCCCAGCGCCAGCACGCCGCGGCGGTCGGCGTCGAAGCGCACGCCGAGGCGCTCGAGGTCGCGCACGCGCGCGGGCGCCTCCTCGGCGAGGACGCGCGCGGCGCAGCGGAGAACGAGGCCGCGTCCGGCGGCCTCGGTGTCGGCCAGGTGACGCTCGAAGGAGTCCTCGACCGCGAGCGCCGCGGCGATCCCGCCCTGCGCCCAGTAGCTGGCCGTCTGTGCCAGCGGCGTGGCCGAGACGAGCACGACGGACGCGCCGGTCGTGGCGGCGGTCAGCGCGCTGTACAGCCCGGCCGCGCCGGCTCCGACGACAGCGATCTCACAGCTGAGCATCGGTTCCCCGGGCACGCCGGGGTACCGTATCCGGATGGCCCCGCCGGTCCTGCTGCGCCACCCGTCGTCGCTTGAGCACGACACCGGCCCGCATCCCGAGTCACCGCGCCGGATCGTCGCGATCGAGCGCGCGCTCGGCGAGCGCGACTGGCTGGGCTGGGAGATGCGGCTGTCGCCGGCGGCCGCGCGGGCGAAGATCGAGGCGATCCATCCCGCTCACCACGTCGACCGCATCGAGGCGCTGTGCCGGCGCGGCGGCGGGATGATCGACATGGACACGATCGTCAGCCCAGGGTCGTTCGAGGCGGCGCTGCACGCCGCCGGCGGGGCCATCGCGATGGTCGACGCGCTGCTCGGCGCCGAGGGTGCGCCGGCCGCCGCGTCGCTGCACCGCCCGCCCGGCCACCACGCCGAGCCCGCCCGGGCGATGGGCTTCTGCCTCTTCGACAACGTCGCGATCGGCGCCCAGCACGCGCTCGACGAGCACGGCGCACGTCGCGTGATGATCGTCGACTGGGACGTCCATCACGGCAACGGCACGAACGCGATCTTCCACGACCGCGACGACGTCCTGTTCTGCTCGATTCACCAGTCGCCGCTGTACCCGGGCACGGGGCCCGCGTCGGACGTCGGCCAAGGGCCGGGGCAGGGATTCACGGTCAACCTGCCGGTGCCGGGCGGCTCGGGCGACGCCGTCTTCCTCTCGCACCTCGAGCACGTCGTGGGGCCGCTCGCGCGCTCCTACGAACCCGATCTGCTGCTCCTCTCGGCCGGCTACGACGCGCACGCCGACGACCCGCTCGCGAGCTGCGTCGTCACCGACGCCGGCTACGCGGCCATGGCGGCGTCGCTGCGGGCGACGGCGGACGGGCTGGGCATCGCGCTCGGGATCGTGCTCGAGGGCGGCTACGACCTCGGCGCGCTCGCCCGCTGCGTCGTCGCCACGCTGGAGATCGCCGGCGCGCCGGACCCGCCGGCTGCGCCGCAGGTCGCGCTGCACCCGCTCGCTGCGCGCGCGATCGAGCGCCTGACGAAGGGCCACTGGCCGGCGCTCGCGGCGACGTCCTGACGGTCAGGGGTTGGCGGGGGCGGGTGGTGCCCTGCGACGTCGGGGCGGTGACGGCTGGTGGTTGGCGGTCCTACCCCGACGGCGTCCTGACCGTCAGGGTTGGCGGGGGGCGGTGGTGCCGTGCGACATCGGGGCGGTGTCGGCTGGTGGCTGGTGGTCTTCCCCCGGCGGCGTCCTGACGGTCAGGGTTGGCGGGGGGCGGTGGTGCTCTGCGACATCGAGGCGGTGTCGGCCGGGGTGGTGGTCCTACCCCGGCGGCGCGGTCGAGGTGGTCCTACCGGGCGCGGTCGACGTGGTCCTACTCGGCGGTGCGCTTGGCGTGGTCTCACCCGGCGCCGTCGACGTGGTCCTACCGGGCGCGGTCGACGTGGTCGTCCGAGGCGGCGCGGTAGACGTGGTCTTGGTGGGCGGGGCGGTCGAGGTGGTCGTACCCGGCGGCGCGGTCGAGGTCTGACCCGGCACGGTCGACGGGACCGCCGGTCCGGTGGGCGCGGTCGACGTCGCCGTCGGCGTCGTCGCCGTCACGGCGGGAGGTGTCGTCGCCGCCGGGGCCGCCGTCTCGACGACGGCCGAGGGCGGCGTGCCGGCGGACGCCCCGCCGTCGTCGCTCGTGAGCCTCACGAACGCGAACGCGAGCAGCGCGCCGGCGATGGCGACGATCGCACCGATCGCGACCGTCGGCAGCTGCCAGTTCGGCGTCGGGGCCAGGCGGGTGCGGGCGGGGGCGCCGCACTCCAGGCACCAGTCCTGTTCGGGCCCGACCGGCGCCGAGCAGCGCGGGCAGCGGATCGCGCCGGGATCCGGAACCTGCGGCTGACCGGGCTCGGGCGGCTGGACGCTCACGGGCTGGACGGTCTACGAGCCGTCGGGCGCATCGGGCGGCCGGAGCGTCTGCGTCGGCTGCGCCGGCGTGGACGGCGCGGGCGGGCGTGGCGCGGCCACGGAGGTCGGCGCCGATGCGCCCGCAGGCGCCGGCGGCGCCTGCGGCGGCGCGGCGATCGCGCCGCCCACCTCGCCCATCGCCCGCGGGCCGCCGAGCTGCAGCCCGCAGTGCGGGCAGAAGTTCGCTTCGCTGGAGTGCAGCGCACCGCAGCGTGCGCAGGACGAGATGCCGGGCTCGCGCAGATCGTGGACCGGACGGCGGTCGCCGAGCGCGCGCTCGAGCGCGCGGAGCTCGTGGTCGACGTCGCCCAGCGCGCCGAGCTTCGCATCGAGCAGGTCCTGCCGGTCGCGGCCGAAGCGGCGCATGTCGAAGATGAGGCCGCCGATGTCGCGGTACGCGAGCTCGCGCGCGCGGCGCAGGAACCGCAGGCGCCGGCGCAGCTTGCCGCGATCACGGAAGCTCGCTTTGCCCGGGGGCGGCTCGAGCACCTGCCTCTCGGGCGCGGCGGCGGCAGCCGGCGGCGCGGCGTCCTTGCCCCACGCCAAGCGCTCGGCGCCGGAGCGGCGCCGAAAGAGGCCGAATCGCCCGCGGCGCGGAAAGCCGGCGGCGCGTCGGCGGAAGATGCGCTGCATCGGTCCGGTCATGAGGATGGGGCGCGAGATGACGACTGGGTCGGCGCCTCGGCGGGCGAGTATAGCGGCGGCGCCTGACCCCCCGACGCGAGCCACCGCCACGCAGTCGCGACGCGCGCGGCCAAGGCCTCGGCGGAGTAGTGCACGGCCCGCTCGCGCCCGTGCACGCGCGGATCCTCCGCGCTGAGGTGCGGCGCGAGGGCTGCGCGCCAGGCCGCGAGGTCCCATTCGCCGCAGTGCGTGCCGGTGACTCCGGCCAGCGCCTCGGCATGCGCGCCCGTCGGGCGCGCGAGCACCGGCACGTCGCAGGCGAGCGCCTCCAGGCAGGCGAGCCCGAAGGTCTCCCACTCCGATGGGCAGACGACGGCGTTGGCCGCGTTGATCCAGGTCGGGACGTCCTCGGGGGCCGCGCTGCCGAGCGTCAGCAGCTCGGCGTCCTCCCCGGCGAGCTCCCGCGCGCGGTCGACGCGCTTGACCTGGCGGGCGGGGTCGTAGGGGAACAGGAGGTAGCGTCCGGCCGGGTCCAGGCCGAGCCGCTCGCGCGCGGCGCGGCGGTCCAGCGGCCGGAAGCGCTCGACGTCGATGCCGCAGGGCAGCAGGGCGACCGTGCGGCGGACGCCCGCGCCCGGGACCTCGGAGGCGAACGCCGCCGTCGGGGCGCCGACGAGGTCCATCCGCCCGAGCACCGCGGTCGTGATCGGGCGCGAGCGCGGGTGATGCAGGTCGTTGCCGTGGAGCGTCACGAGGCGATGGCGCGCCGCGACGGCGAGCGCCGGCCAGGCGGTGAGGCCGAAGTGGGCGTGGACGACGTCGAACGTCTCACCCGCGTAGCGGCGGCGCAGCTCGCGCGCGGCGCGCAGATAGCTGCGCGCGCCACCGGGAGCGAAGGCGTGCAGCTGCACGTCGAGTCCGTCGATGCGCTGGAGCGCTCGCACCTGGTCGCGCACGAAGCTGCCCAGCGCGGGCCGCGCGGGGGAGGGATACATGTTCGTGACAACGAGTGCGCGGAGCACTGGTCGCGCAGGTTCACAGAGTCGGCACACGTTCGCGGCCAAGTTGAGGCGAACGCGCGTAGTTCCGGCACACGCTTCGGCGCAGCATCGGGGTCAGATCACGACCGCGACGCCGGGAGGCCGCAGATGCCGTATCGAACGATGGGCTGGATCCACGCACACCTCGCGCGCCTGTGGCGCGAGACCACCGGGCAGGGAACCGTCGAGTACGTCGGGCTCATGCTCCTGCTCGCGACGCTGCTGACAGGCGTCGTCGTCGCCGCCGGCGCCCTGAAGGGCGGCGGCATCGCCCAAGAGGTCGCGAACAAGCTCAAGGAGACGATCGAGTCGGTGGGCAAGAAGCCATAATCGCCCAAGAGCTGCGATTGAGAGGTGCGTGGCGAATACCCCGGTATGCGTATGGGGGGTATTCGCCACGCCAGGCGTGCACAAGTGAGGTTTCGATGCGGCGGCCGGATCGATCCGGCAGTTGTGCATGCCAGGCGTGCACAAGTGAGGTCTCGATGCGGCGGCCCGATCAACCCGGCAGTTGTGCACGTCAGGCGTGGCGAATACTCCCCGGTATCCGGGGATCCGCCACGCGTCCTCGAGGACGTGCCCGCGCGCTCCGCGATCGGACGTGCCCGCGCGCTCCGCGATCCCCCAAGGCCGCGCCCTTCCGCAGCCCTCACGCCCACCTTCCTCATTGATGCCGTTCGCAGGCGCTCGCTTGGCACCCGCTCCCCGAGTACCGCCGCTTCGGTCGCCGCGCTCTCCCGGGCGCGCGCTCGCCGCCGCGCTCTCCCGGGCGCGCTCGCCGCCGCGCTCCCCCGGGGGCGCGCTGGCAGCGCGAACATCCGGGCCCCCCACGGCGGCGGCCGCCCTCACCGTGCCCGTCGACCCATCCGGCCGCGCTCAAGCCTCCGTCCCGCCTCGACACGCCGCGGGTCCGCGGGACGCGTCTGGGAACATGGGCGCCACGTGGTTCCCGCCCCGCAGCGCACCGCCCCTATCGGGGTCTTCGACTCCGGCGTCGGCGGGCTGACCGTGCTGCACGAGCTGCTCGTCGCGCTGCCGCAGGAGGACTTCCTCTATCTCGGCGACTCGGCGCGCTTTCCCTACGGCGGCCGCACGCCGGCGGAGCTGCAGTCCTTCAGCCGCCAGATCGCCGACGTCCTGCTCGAGCGCGGCGCGAAGCTCATCGTCGTCGCCTGCAACTCGGCGACCTCGAGCGCGCTCGACGACCTGGTGGCCCACGTCGCCTCCAGCGACCACCGCGTCGACGTCATCGGCGTCGTCGGGCCGGAGTCCAACCTCGCCGTCGCGAGGACGCGCAACGGGCGCATCGGCGTGCTGGCCACCCCGGCGACGATCGCCAGCGGGGCCTACCCGCGGGCGGTGCTGGCCGCCGACCCGCTCGTACGCCTGACGAACGTCGCCTGCCCGCAGCTGGCGCAGATCTCGCAGACCGGCGCACCGATCACCGCGGAGGACGTCGAGCTCGCGCGCGGCTATTGCGCGCCGCTGCGCGAGGCGGGCGTCGACACGGCGATCCTCGGCTGCACGCACTACCCGTTCGTGCGCGCGCTGCTGCAGCGTCTGCTCGGCCCCCGGGTCACGCTCATCACCTCGGGCACCGCGATCGCGCGCCGCGTCGAGCACGCACTGGCGCTGCGCGACCTCGCCTCGACCCGCGCCGGCGAGGGCCGCTACAGCTTCCTGTGCACCGGCGACGCGGACGCGTTCGCCGAGATCGGCTCGCGCTTCCTGCAGCTGCCGATGGGCGCAGTGGACCACGTCGAGCTCCCCCTGGAGGCCCTTGCATGATCGCCGTCACCCGCTCCTACGACCGCGCACCGCACGAGCTGCGCCCGACGACGATCGAGCCGCATTTCGTCAAGCCCGCCACCGGCTCGGCGCTCATCACGCAGGGCGAGACGCGCGTCATCTGCACGGCGTCGGTCCAGGACAGCGTCCCGCGCTGGATGGCCGGCAAGGGCCGCGGCTGGGCGACGGCCGAGTACGGCATGCTCCCCGCGTCCACGGGCGAACGCAAGCAGCGCGACGTCACGCGCGGGCGCCCCGACGGGCGCACCGTCGAGATCCAGCGCCTCATCGGCCGCTCGCTGCGCGGCGTCATCGACTTCGCCGCGCTCGGGGAGCGGACGATCTACCTCGACTGCGACGTGCTGACGGCCGACGGCGGCACGCGCTGCGCGTCGATCACGGGTGCCTTCGTCGCCCTCGACCTCGCGTGCCGGCGGCTCGTCGACGAGGGCGCACTCGAGCGCTCGCCGCTGACCGGCACCGTTGCCGGGATCTCCTGCGGGATCGTCGGCGGCGTCCCCCTCCTTGACCTCGACTACGCCGAGGACTCGACCGCCGAGGTTGACGCGAACGTCGTCATGACCGGCGAGGGCGGCCTCATCGAGGTGCAGGCGACGGCCGAGCGCACGCCCCTCTCGCGCGCGCACCTCGACGAGCTGCTGGCGCTCGCCGCGGGAGGGGTCGAGCAGCTGCGCGCCGTGCAGGCGCGCGCGGTGGCGTGAAGCTCGTCCTGGCGACCCGCAACGCGCACAAGGCGCGCGAGTTCGCGGCGCTGCTGGCGCCTCACGACGTGCTCGCGCTGCCGGCCGAGGTCCAGCTCCCGCCGGAGACCGGCGACACGTTCGCCGCCAACGCGCTCGACAAGGCCCGCGCGGCTGCCGGCGCGACCGGGCTGCCGGCGATCGCCGACGACTCGGGCATCGAGGCGGCCGCGCTCGGCGGCGCCCCCGGCGTGCGCTCGGCGCGCTTCGCCGGCGAGGGCGCAAGCGACGAGGAGAACCTCGCCAAGCTCCTGCGCGAGGCGCCCGCGGGCTCGGCGCTCGCGTACGTCTGCGCGCTGGCCTACGTCGACGCGGGCGGCTCCGAGCACGTCGTCGAGGGCCGCTGCGGCGGCACGCTCGCCGCGGCGCCGCGCGGCGACGGAGGCTTCGGCTACGACCCGGCGTTCCTGCCCGACGACCTCCCCGACGGCCGCACGATGGCGGAGCTCGAGCCCGCGCAGAAGGACGCCATCAGCCACCGCGGCCGCGCCGCGCGCGCGTTGCTCGCGCACCTGGTGCAGTGACTGACGATGGCCGGTCCGCTCATCGCGGCGCAAGCGGGCCGTCACGGCACGGTCAAGACGCGGGCGGCGGCACTGTCGATCGCGTCCAACTGCGCGCTCATCGGGCTCAAGCTCGCCGCCGGGGCGATCACCGGATCCGTCGCGATCATCACCGAGGCGATGCACTCCTCGATCGACCTCATCGCCTCGATCGTCGCCTACGTCTCGGTGCGCAAGGCCGACAAGCCCGCCGATGCCGACCATCTCTACGGGCACGACAAGATCGAGAACCTGGCGGCGGCGATCGAGGCGCTGCTCATCCTCGTCGGCTCCGGCGTCATCGTCTTCGAATCCGTGCGGCGGCTGTCGACATCGCACACCGAGGTGAGCTCACTCGGCGTCGGCATGGCCGTCATCGCGATCTCGGTCGTCGCCAACGTCGCCGTGTCGAGCGTGCTCGCCCGGCGCGCCCGCGCGACCGAATCGCCCGCGCTGGAGGGCGACGCCGCCCATCTGCGCACCGACGCCGCGACGTCGATGGCGGTCCTCGTCGGGCTGGTCATCGTCCAGGTCACCGGGCAGACGTGGCTTGACCCGGTCATCGCCCTCGTCGTGGCGGTCGCCATCGTCACGGCGGGCGTCCGCCTGCTCATGCGCGCGTCGCGCGTGCTCGTCGACGAGGCGCTGCCGCCGGAGGAGCTCGACGCCGTGCGTGATGCCATCGCCGACTTCGGGCCGCACGGGGTCTGCGGCTACCACAAGCTCCGCGCGCGACGGGCGGGATCGCGGCGCTATGTCGACCTGCACGTGCAGTTTCAGTCGGGCACGACGCTCGAGGCCGCGCACGCGACGGCCCACGCGCTGCAGGACGCGATCCGCGCGCGGCTGCGCGGCGCCGACGTGCTCATCCACCTCGAGCCGGAGGCGAACGTGCGTCCGGGCACGGAGATCCGGCCGCGCTGACGGTCAGGCCAGGCGCGCGCGGTGCTCGGCTCCGCCCTGGGGTCAGCGCGCCCTTCCGGTCGCCGGCGGCACGCGGTTGATCGCTCCCGCCGCCTGGACCGCCAGGACGCGCGTGCTGCCGGCATCGGTCGCGCGCAGGACGCCGCCGGCGAGCCACACGATCGCGCCGCCCGCATTGGTCGCGATCGCCGACCGCGGCGGTGGCTGGAGCGGGACCCCGGCCGGGCGCTCGACGATCCCGCTGCGGCGCAGCCGCCTGCGGGAGCGGACGTCCAGCGATCTGACGACGTCGTAGTTGCGGTCGCCGGACGCCCGGACTGCGAACGCGGTAGGCCAGACGCGGGCGGTCCGCTTCAGGGTGATCGCGCCGCGGCTGTGCACGCGGCGCTGCACCACGCTCGCGGCCGCCGGTGAGGCCCCCGGGCGACTGCGAGCCCGACAGCCGCAGGGAGAAGCGGCGAGCGCACGGCCTACATCAACGCGTGGCCCCGGGCAAGGTTGCGCAGTCTGGCTCAGCGCAGGTTGATCGCCGCGCACGCCCCGACGGCGATCGCCAGCGCGCCGTAGCCGTTGTAGCCCGACAGGAACAGCAGCAGCGCGGTGACGAGCGCGGCGACGACGGTGACGAGCCAGCCGATCCGGTTGAGGGGCACGCGAGCATCCTGCCCGATCCCGAACGGTCCGGTCGCGCTGGTAGCTTCGGCGCGACCTTGTATCCGCCGCAGCACGAGGAGCATCTGTCGTGACGAAGACCCAACTCGTCGACGCGATCACGGCTCGTACGGGCCTCACGCGCAAGCAATCCACCGACGCCATCGACGCCGCGCTCGGCGCGGTCGAGGACGTCCTCGGCCGGGGCGGCGAGGTGTCGCTCGCGGGCTTCGGGAAGTTCAGCGTGGCCGAGCGCGGAGCGCGCCAGGGCGTGCATCCGCGAACCGGTGAGCCGATGCAGATCGCCGCGACCCGCGTCCCGAAGTTCACCGCCGGCTCGAACCTCAAGAACGCCGTCCGCACGTGACGCCCAGCCGTTTGTGAGATTTGCCGACCGGCTCGCCGGCCTCGTCGAAGCGCGAGGGTCGCAGATCGTCCTCGGGCTCGACCCCGACCCGGCGCAGCTGTGGCCCGAAGCGGTCGCGCAGGCGCCCGGGGATGGGTCGCCGGCGCGCCGTGCGGCCGCCGCGGTGCGCGCTCACTGCGCGGCGCTCATCGACGCCGCCGGCCCCGCCTGCGTCGCGGTCAAGCCCCAGCTCGCCTGCTTCGAGCGCCTCGGCGCGGACGGCTGGGCAGCGCTCGCGGCGACGGTCGAATACGCGCGTGGGGCCGGCCTGCTCGTGCTCGCCGACGGCAAGCGCGGGGATATCTCGGTGTCGGCCGCGGCCTACGCCCAGGCGCTCGTCGGCAGTACGCCGACGCCGTTCGGTGAGGCGCAGGGCCTGGGCGCCGACGCCTTCACGGCCAACCCGCTGCTCGGCGTCGATGCCCTCCAGCCGCTCGTCGACGGCGCGCGCGCGGCGGGCGCCGGCGTCTTCGTGCTCGTACGGACCTCGAACCCCGGCGCCGCCGACGTCGAGGACCTCGAGCTGGCCGACGGCGGCCCGGTCTGGGAGCGGCTCGCGCGCATCGTCGCCGCGCTCGGCGAGCCCGCGGCGGCCGGCGGGCTGACGGACGTCGGCGCCGTCGTCGGGGCGACCGAGCCCCGGCACCTCGCGCGGATGCGCGAGCTCATGCCACGCACGCCGTTCCTGCTGCCGGGCATCGGCGCGCAGGGCGGACGGGTGGAGGATCTCGCGCCGGCGTGGGCCGCGGGGCGAGCGGGCGGGCTCATCAGCGCGTCGCGCTCGATCGCCCAGGCGCACGAGTCGGCTCACCGCTCGCCGTCGGCTGCCGCTCGCGCCGAGGCCGAGCGGCTGCGCGCCAGCGCCTGGTCGCTGTCATGAGGCCCGGCTGCCCCGCGCGAGTCGTATCCTCTGCCGAGCATGGAGGCGCAGCCCTACGTCCCGGTACGTCTTGCCGGCCCTTGCGCATGACCGTCGATCACGTGACGGAGCCCAATCCCAGCGTCGACCTTCGGACGCCATGCCTTGGCCGGACGCTCGAGCTCGCGCCGTGAGGGTCCGCCGGTTCCTGCTCGCGGCGGTGCTCGTGCTGCTCGCGTTCGTCCCCGCGGCCGGCGCGCAGTCGCCCGGGACGCCGCGCCTGGAGGGCGCCAGGGCGGCGATCGTCATGGAGGCCTCGACCGGCGACGTCCTCTTCGCGCGCAACCCGCGCGAGCATCGCTCGATCGCGTCGACGACGAAGCTCATGACGGTGCTCGTCGCGCTCCAGCGCACCGATCTCGACGACGTCTTCAGCGCCGTCGACTACAACGCGTCGCCGATCGAGTCGCAGATAGGTCTGCGCGCCGGTGAGCGCATGAGCGTCCGCGACCTGCTGCGCGCAGCGCTGCTGCCGAGCGCCAACGACGCGGCGGCGACGCTCGCCGCCGGGACGATGGGCTCGACGGAGGCGTTCGTGAGCGAGATGAACCGCCGCGCCCGCCTCCTCGGCCTGCGCGACACGCGCTTCGCCAATCCGGTGGGCCTCGACGACCCCAACAACTACTCGTCCGCGCGCGACCTCGCGACGCTCGCGATCCGCCTGCGCCGCTTCGAGTTCTTCCGCCGCACCGTCGACCTGTCGCGGGCCACGCTGCGCAGCGGTGCACGCGTTCGCACGGTCCTCAATCGCAACGCCCTCGTGCGCGGCGTCGACGCCGTCGACGGCGTCAAGACTGGGCGCACCGCCCGCGCCGGCTACGTCCTCGTCGGCTCGGCGACGCGCGATGGGGTCACGGTCGTCAGCGTCGTCCTCGGCGAGCCGAGCGAGCGCGCGCGCGACGACGACTCGCTCGCGCTGCTGCGTTACGGGCTGCGCAGCTACGACTCGGTGACGGCGCTGCCCGAGGGACGCGTCCTCGGTCGGGTGGCGCTGCGCTACCGCGGAGGCGAGTTCGTCGACGTCATCGCCGGCGGGACCGTGCGCCGCGTCCTGCGCAGGGGCGTGGGCACGAGCGTGAGCGTAGTCGGCTTGCCGGCCGAGGTCGACGGACCGCTGCCGCGCGGCTCGCGGCTGGGCACCGCGATCGTCCGCGCGGGCACCGAGGTGCTGGCACGTGTGCCGGTCGTGACCTCCCTGCCCGTACCCGAGGCCGGTCTCGGGACGCGCCTGGACGACATGCTGGGGCGTCCTGAGACGATCATCGCTCTCATACTGCTGCTGGCCTGTAGCCTCCCTCTCATGCTGCTGCGTCGCCGGGCTCTTCGTCGCGGGCGCGCGCTGGACGCGGAGCACCGGCGGGCTCGCCGCCGGGAGGAGTCACCGGTCCGATGATCATCACTGTCACGCTCAATGCAGCGATTGACAAGTCGCTCTCGGTGCCGAACTTCCGCCTCGGCCGGCGCCACCGGACCGTCGAGCAGACGACCCTTCCGGGCGGCAAGGGCGTCAACGTCGCGCGCACGCTCAAGACGCTCGGCCAGCCGGTCATCGCGACGGGCTTCGCCGGCGGCTCGACCGGGACGCGGATCGTCGAGGCGCTCACCGACGAGGCGATCCTCAACGACTTCGTCCGTATCCGCGAGGAGTCGCGCACGAACACCGCCGTGGTGGATCCGACGAACGGCGAGCAGACCGAGATCAACGAGCGCGGTCCCGCGGTCAGCGCCGGCGAGCTCGAGCTCTTCCGCGACAAGCTCGTCTACCTTGCGCGCGGCGCCGCGATCGTGGTCTTCGCCGGCTCGCTGCCGCGGGGGGTCGACAGCGACGTCTATGCCGACCTCATCAAGGAGCTGCGCAAGCTCGGCCTCGTCGTGATCATCGACACCGACGGCGACCCGCTGCGCCACGCTGTCCGCGCCGAGCCGCACGTCGTGTCGCCGAACGTCCTGGAGGCCGAGGAGCTCGTCGGCCATGAGTTCAACGACGACGAGGATCGCGTCATCGCGGTGCGCGAGATGGTGGCGCTGGGCGCGGTCGAGGCGATCATGACCGTGCCCGACGGCTGCTTTGCGTCGGTCATCTTCGACGGCGAGACGGTGCTGCACCGGGTGCGCATCGAGCCGCGCGAGGCGGTCGCGACCGTCGGCGCCGGCGACGCCTTCCTCGCGGGCTACATCGCCGCGCGCTACGGCGCCAAGCCGCCGGCGGAGTGCCTGCGCTACGGCGTCGCGTGCGGGGCGGAGTCCGTCCAGCGCCTCGGTGCGGGTCTCGTGGACCCGCAGAAGGTCGAGCGGCTGCTGCCCGAGGTCGAGGTCGAGCGCCTGCCGGCGCCGGTCGAGGTGCCGTAGACGCTGAGGCGCCCGCTCGGCGGTCACAAGCCGCGAGTGGACGCCTCCGCGTGGTCGTGGCTCAGGCGGACGCGTCGCCTGGTCGTGGCTCAGGCGGACGAACCGTCGAACAGCCGACTCAGCACGGCGATGGGGGCTTCCAGCGCCGGGGGGATGGCCCCTTCGGACGCCTCGACGGTCTTGCTGCGGTAGGTGAGGGTGTACGTAAAACCGTCCGAAACGGGAAACGGCGGCCGGTATACGGGCTTGAGCGACGGGAAGTCCGCCGCCTCGAGCACGGCGTTGAGCTCGGTCAGATCGGCGGCCGACAGGTGAAACTCGTGCGGCACGCCATCCCGTGCCGTGCGGATCGCCAGGCCGTCGCGCGCGACCGAGAGCCGGTCGTCGACGCCGATGAGGCCGCCGGTGCGGTGGAAGGCGACCAGCAGACGCGACCTGGGGTCGACGGTGAAGCCGGTGATGCGGTAGGTGATCTCGTCGTCGGCGATCATCAACCTGGGATCGATGGAGATCGACTGCGGTACGCCGAGCGCGTCGTATGTGACGCCCAGGCGCTCGACCCGATCGTCGATGGCCTGCTGGACGATCGCGTGGAGTTTCGGGATCGTGGCGACGTCCTCGAACGAGGCCGGCGGGTCGAGGGGGGCGTCGTCGCGTACGACGATCGTGGCCGGGCCGCGGAACGAGGGCACGCAGAAGCACACCCGCTCCACGGTGTAGTGATAGTCGCTGATGTGTGCGGCCTGCCAGCGCTGGCGGGCGCCGTCGAGTTGCTGCTGGGCCGTTCCGTTCGCGATATCCGGGTCGACCGCGCCTGCGGGAGACGGCGTCTGGGCCATGGCGCTCGACGCGCCGGTCAGGAGCAGGACCCCCGCCGCGCTCACCGCAAGGGCGCGCGTGGTGAACGTCAATCGGCGCGCCGGTGCATCGGGCGCGCCACGTCGAATGTGGTTGTAGAACATGGGCTCGACGGTACGCGCCCGTTCAGCAGCGCGCATGAGTACCGGACTACTCACCTCTCGAGTTGTCGATTACCTACACGGTCTGATCGCGCGCGCGGTGGCCGCCGCCGGAGACCCACCACACCCGCCGCACCACGACCGCGATCGTCCCGCCGCGCCGCAGCCCGAAGACCGCCTCGGCGAGCACGGCGGCCGGTGCGAGCGGGAGCGCGGCCTCGCGCCTGCACGCGGATTCTGCCGTGCTGGTGGGGAGGCCGGGGCGTTTTTCGCATGCATGTCATGCGCTTGTCGCCCCGCCGCGGGAGTTCGTGTCCCGGGTTGCGCGGCCGCGGAACGGTGTGTCTCATTCCACGGTCGCTCCGCGATCCCGGAATGACACACATCCCGCTTCGGCGGCGCACGAGTCGCCTCCCTCAGAGCGACCGGTGCGACCACGACGATGCTCGCGTTCAGCGCGAGCACCGGCCAGAACGCCCTCCTCGACGAACGCCCCCTTGCGTCGCGCGCCGAATAGCCGATCTCGAGATCGCAGATCGTGGGACGCGCGAGCACACCTGAGGTCGCGAGCTGCTCGACGGCGGCCCGCACCTGCTGGTTGCCGAGCGCGTGAGCGCGCTGATATCTACGAGATGCGTCAGCGCCATGCGTCGGCGCGATCGCCCAGATCAGCGGCGCTCAGCGTGTCCAAGGCCGCGCTGACCCGTGGCCTGCGCTGCTCGGTGGCGCGGCGCAGCGCCTCGTTGACCGTGTCCTTGATCGTCACGGTGCCCAGCTCGGCACGCGCGGCACTCAGCGCATCCTCGTCCAGATCGATCAGGTGTTTCAACATCCATCGAGTACATACGGGGACAGCGGCGTATATCTACCTGGCTCGGGGCCTAGCAGCGGCACTTCGCGCGTCCAAGAGCTGGTAGGCGTCGGCAAGTCTGCCTTCGCAGGCGGCGATGTCGTTGGCAACTGCATGCCCATGCGCTTCCTTCAGCGCACAGAGCGCCTGGATCTTGCCGGTCGTCCCCGGAGTGCGACGGGCTGCATCTGCGAGCCTGATCGCTCGCGACGCGTCGTGTCGCATGGCGGCCCACCGGCTCTGCCACACCAGGGCCCAGGCAATCATCTCGGGGTCGCCGGCCTCGTGGGCGAGTCTCAGGGAACGGTCCGCCCACGAATCGCGCAGGTGCCAGTCCCCGGCGTCGTTGCTCAGCCAGCTCGCCAACCAGGCCCACCGCGATTCAACGCCGAGCAACTGCGTCCGCAGATCACCGCGCGCGATCTGGCGATGCGCCGCGATCAGGCCGACCTCGTGCCGGACGGTGTCGAACACCTCGTGCGGGCCGAACATGGCGTCGTGCCGGCCAAGGACGCGCAGCAGCTTCAGCCAGTGCGACACCAGCTCGGGATCGATGTCGCGGGCTGCTACAGGTGCGGTCGTGGCGCCGAGACCGACTGCGGCCCCGACGCCCGCGCCGAGAAGGCTCCGACGGCTGAGGGGATCCACGTCTTCTCCCGCTTCGGGCTGGGCGGTCCAGCGTAGCGCCACGGGCATGCCGAGCGCACGTGCGAACCAGACGGTCTCGTCGATCGTCAGGTGGCGCCTGCCGAGCTCGATCCGGCTCAGGGTCGCCTGGCTGACGTGCAGCCAACCGGCGACGGTCGCCTGCGGCAAGGGCCGCACGTGGAACGGGTGGAAGCGGTACATGCGGACTACGCGCCCGAGATCTCGGCTGGCGACCGCGGCGCCGATCAGCGCGGCGTTCCAGAACTCTGCGGGAACCTCGGGTGGCCGGTCGCGCCGGTGCGTTCGCTGACACGCGCTGCAGAGGCTTCCGGAGTTGTCGCGCGCGAGCGGGGTTCCGCAGCGGCAGTGGCGATGGGTAGGGCTCATGACAAGGTTGAACCTACGTCGCGACCCCGCGGCTGCGCAAATCTCTATGCAGTTCTTGAATGGAGCTCGGAGCTCTGGTCGACCGACGCCGACCTCGCGCCAGGCTACGGACCCTGCGAAACCGGCGTGCGCTGCTCGCCGCCCGGCTCCCCGCCGAGCGCGACGGTCGCCCGTGCCGTCGTCATGTGGTAGAGGATGAGCAGCTGCACGAGCGCGAGCGACTCCGAGCGGTGCACCGCCGTGCCGACCCTGAACTCGCCG
>JBPCJA010000183.1:0-5819 GCA_051005755.1 Solirubrobacteraceae bacterium | reverse complement strand
TGGAGAAGGGCAGGCCTGCGCCCGGCTCGGCTTCGGCGACGCCCGGCGCGCGCTCGCCCTCGCCCTCGGGGAGGGTCCGGCCCTGCCCCCCGTCGCCGAGGCGGTTGCGCGCGGCGCGCTGCGCGGGGAGATCGCCGACCGGCCGTGGAGCGCGCTGCTCGTGCAGGCGCGCGCGGCGGGCGCCCGTGCGGGCGAGGAGGTCGAGGCGGCGCTCGAGAACGAGCTGCAGTACGCGATCTCCAAGGACCACGCGCGCATGCGCCGCGAGGCCGCCGAGCGCGGCAAGCGCGCGGCACGGCGCGCGCAGACCGCCGCGCTGGACCACGGCCTCGCGCTCGTGGGGCTGTGGCTGCGCGACGTCGCGTGCGTGCTCGAGGGCGCCGGGGAGCTGGCGCACACCAGCGACCGCGCGCCGCAGCTCGCGGAGGACGCCGCGCTTGGCGTGGCGGCGGCGCGGATACGCGACGCGCAGGGGCTCGTCGACGAGACGCGCGCCTCGTTCGAGCTGAACCCCAACGAGGAGCTCGCGCTCGACGCGCTGGGCTCCCGCCTGGCGCGCGCGCTGACGTCGTAGTCGCGGGGGGCGGTCCGTCAAGCGCGGGCCTCAGGGCGCGACCCGCCCGAGGTTCGGCTCGCAGCCGAAGAGCTCGAACGCACGAAAGCGCGAGAAGCAGTGGTGCTCGGGCCCGTGGAAGTCGGCTGACCCGGTCGTCAGCAGGCCGTGCTCGGCGGCGAGGTCGCACAGCAGCAGCGTCTGCTCGCGGTCGTGTGTGACGTAGAAGGCCTCGACGCCGTCCACGCCCGCGGCGGCGAAGCGCGCGAGCGTCCTACGTACGTCGTCGGCGCCCGCGAAGTCCCAGAACGGATGCGCCCACACGGCGACGCCGCCGGCCTCGTGGATCGCGTCGATCGCCTCGGGTGGGGAGGGCGAGGTCCGCCGGCTGTACGCCGGCCGGCCGGGGACGAGGTAGGCCTCCAGGAACGCCGACGGCTCGTCGAGGCCCTCGCTGCGCAGCCGCTCGCGGTTGCCCACGATCGCCGCCGCCGCGAGGTGCGGACGCCCGACCGGATGGCCCGCGGCGTGCCGTGCGTCGAGCTCGTCGCGATCGGGCGGCAGGCCGAGCTCGGTCAGCAGCCCCGCCATGCGCTCGATTCGGCGCGCGCGGTCGGCGCGCCAGCCGACGAGGCGCTGCGCGAGGCCCGCGTCGGCGTGGTCGATGCCGTAGCCGAGCATGTGGAGATCCTCGTCGAGCTCGTCGGCGGTCGACAGCTCGACGGCGGGGACGAGCCCGATCTCGTGCTCCTGTGCGGCCGAGAGCGCCTCCGCCACGCCGTCGACCGTGTCGTGGTCGGTGAGCGCCAGCAGCGTCACGCCGGCGGCGGCCGCGGCGGCGACGACCGCGGCGGGCGCGAGCGCGCCGTCCGAGTAGGTCGAGTGCGACTGCAGGTCGAACGTCGGCGCGTCGGCGGGAGTGCTCACCCCCGCAGCTTTGCGGAAGTCGGCGGCGGGCGGCTACGGTGGGCGCGATGTGCACACCCCGGCCGCCGGCCATCTGATGGCGCGGGCCCTCGTCGCGCCCGACGCGTTCAAGGGCACGTTCGATGCGACGACCGTCGCCGAGGCGCTCGCCCGCGGCCTCGAGGACGCCGGTTGGGAGGCCGACCGCTGCCCCGTCGCCGACGGCGGCGAGGGGACGCTGGAGCTGCTCGTCCGGGCGCTTGGCGGGCGCCTCGTCGCTGTCTCCGCGAGCGATCCGCTCGGCCGGCCGGTGACCTGCCAGGTCGGCCATGCGGGCGACACCGCGATCGTCGAGATGGCGCAGGCGTCGGGGCTTGCGCTCGTCGCGCCGCGCGAGCGCGACGCGTGGCGCGCATCGACGCGCGGCACCGGCGAGCTCATCCTCGCCGCTGTCGCGGCGGGCGCCGGCGAGATCCTCGTCGCGGTCGGAGGCAGTGCCACGACCGACGGGGGCCGGGGGGCGATCGAGGCGATCCGCGAGGGCGGCGGGCTCGGCACGGCGCGGCTCGTCGTGCTCTGCGACGTCGAGACCGCCTTCGAGAACGCGCCGCGGATCTTCGGGCCGCAGAAGGGGGCCGATCGCGCCACCGTCGCGCGCCTGCAGGAGCGCCTGGACGCGTTCGCGCAGACGCTGCCCCGCGACCCACGTGGAGTGCCCGCCACCGGCGCCGCCGGCGGCCTCGCGGGCGGGTTGTGGGCGGCCTTCGACGCGGAGCTGCGTCCGGGCGCGCCGGCGGTGCTCGACGCGCTCGCCGTCGACGACCGCATGCGGTCGGCGCAGCTCGTCGTCGGCGGCGAGGGCCGCATCGACGAGCAGAGCTTCGGCGGCAAGGTCGTCGGCGAGCTCGTCCGCCGCGCGCATGCAGCGGACGTGCCGATCCACGCCGTCGCCGGCTCGACCACGCTGCCCGAGGCGCAATGGGCGCGCGTCGGTCTCGAGCGCGTCTGGACCGCGTCGACGCTCGACGAGATCGAGGCCGCGGGGCGGGCGCTGGGCGCCGCTGTTGGCTAAGGCTGAGGCCGAGCCTGAGGCAGCAGATGTGTGACCGGTAGGCCATAGCGCTCGGAGAGGCGCTCGGCGATGAGGGAGCGGTGGCAGGCCTCGGGATCGGCCTCGACGCACAAGAGCGCTGACGCGGCCTCGGCGGGGAGCTCGGCGACGAGCGCGTCGAGGTCGGCGCGGTCGAGGATCTCGTGGATGTAGCGCTCGCGGTACTCCGGGTCGAGCTCGGCGCGCGAGCGTTTGCCAACGCCGAGCCGGTCGTCGGCGGCGTATTGCAGGCGGCGCAGATCGGTCGTCGGCGCCAGCTCGCGGTGGTGGCTGTAGGCGATCCCCGCGTCGGCGAGCGCCGCCTGCAGGCGGCGCGCGTTGGCCCAGGCGTAGCGGCTGCCGCGCACGCCGCGGCGCTGGCGCACGTCGATCAGCAGTCCCACGTCGGCCGTTCGCAGCGCGTCGAGGAACGCGGACAGGTCGAACTCGTAGACACCGATCGTGACGACGCTGGACACGGCGACGAATCTACGACAGCGAGGAGAGGACGGCGGCGACGGCGAGGCCGAGCGCCGCCACGAGGCTGGCCGCACGGCCGGGGGGTGCGCGCCGGGGCTCATCGGGCCGGTCGGCACGACGAGGAGCGCGCCGGTTGCCCGGGCGGGGGTGTGCCGGGTTTGTAAGGCTGAGCCTTACCTACGCGACACACCCCGGAGCGGCGGAGAGGCCGCTGGGCCGATCGCCGTGAGCATGCGAGCGGTCGTGATGTTGCATTCCGTCCGGCGGACCGACCAGCATCGCGGAAATGTACATCGCCCGCCTCATCTGCTCCGACGAGGACTGTGCCGAGGACGTCCTCGCCGAAGCCCACACGCTTGACGAGCTGGAGACGCTCGCATGCGACTGCGACTGCGGCTGCGGCTTGGCGGTCATCGGCTGGCCCGACCACGCCGACGAACCAGCCGCCGACGTCGTCGTCGTCCCGCTCGGCCGCCGCCCACCGCCCGCCGATCTGGCTGCCTGAGCGCGGCGTCCAAGCGCGTCTACGCTTGACGCGATGCTCATCGACGAGCGGATCGACGCAATCGGCCGGCACCCGTTCCGGGCCAAGTTCCGCCTGCGCGGGCGCGAGCGGGCGATCGTCCAGCTGCGTGGGATGCGGGCAGTGCGCGCGCACGCCGAGGAGCTGTTCGCCAGCCGCGTCGCGCCCGCCGCACCGCACAAGGACGGCAGGCAGACGCCGTACCGCGGACACCCCGTCTTCGTCGCCCAGCACGCGACCGCGACGTGCTGTCGCACATGCCTCGAGCGCTGGCACGAGATCCCCAAGGGTCGCCCGCTCGACCCCGACGAGCAGGCCTACGCGGTCGACGTCATCTGCAGGTGGATCGAACGCGAGCTGGAGTCCGCGGGCTCCAGCGACTGCGAACCCGCCACACGAGGCTAGGATCGTCGGCCAGCCGGCTCACCGGTCGGCCGAGGTCGCCGAGCCGGCGCTAGCATGGGCGGCCGCGCCGACGTAGCTCAGCTGGTAGAGCACTTCACTCGTAATGAAGGGGTCCCCGGTTCGAGTCCGGGCGTCGGCTTGCTGCAAATGCTGGGGTTTTGGCTGGGTTGTGATGGGGTCGGCGCCTCGGGCGGACACATTCCGGACACCTCAGCTTCTCGTGCCGTATGGATCGCGGCCTCCGCGGACACCTTGTCGCTGCCGGCCAGGTCGGCCATGACGTGAGCGTAGGTGTCGAGCGTCATGGTCGGTGCGTGGCCGGCTTGGCCGGCGACCTCGACGACTGAGGCGCCCTCGGCGATCAGCAGGGAGCAGAAGGCGTGGCGCAGGTCGTAGGGGCGCATGCCTTGCGCTCCGACGCCAGCCGCGAGCGGGTCGAAGACGCGGCGGCGCCAGTTGCGCCAGTCGTGGTCGCGCCACAGCCCGCCGTTGGTGGTCGGGAAGACCAGCTCGTCGTCGCTTGAGCGGTTGCTCGCCAGCCGCCACGCGGCGAGGTCGGCGGCCAGCGGTGCGAGGAGGCGGACCGAGCGGGTGCGGCCGGTCTTGGTGGTCTTTGGGCCCTCGTCGCTCTGCGCGCGGTCGATGAGCAGCGTGCGGTCGCGGACGTTGTGCCACAGCAGCGCCAAGGTCTCCTGTGGGCGTAGGCCGGCGTAGGCGAGGACGACCAGCAGTGTCGCGTCGCGCTGCCGGCGATCGGCGAGCATCTGCGCGCGCATCCGCTCCACCAGTGCGACGGAGGGAGGTGCGACGGCGCGCTGGCGCTTGGCGCTGGGCTTGCGCACGCCGACGACCGGGTTGGTCTGGACCTGCCCCCAGGTGACGGCGCACGAGAAGATGCCCTGCAGGACAGTCAAGGCCCGGCGCGCCGCTGCGGGCCCGACGCCCGCCGCCTTGAGATCGGCACTCAGGCCGGCGACGACGGCGGGTGTGACATCGCGCAGCGGCAGCTTGCCGACGCGGGGGAGGATGTGCTTGTCAAAGACGACCGCGTAGCTCTCACGTGTCCGCGCGGCGAGGTTCGGTTCGGCGTGCATGCGCCACCACTCGCGCGCGAACTCGGCGACCGTCTGGCGGCCGGCGTCGATCTGCGCGAGCTGGCCCAGGCGCTTGCGGCGCTTGATCTCGGCCTCGAACAGCTCGGCGTCGCGCTTGCTGCCCATGACGCGTGAGTGCGGCTGGCCGTTCTCGCGCCAGCGCACGCGCCACACGGTCCCGTTTTTGCGCTGCACGCGCTCGACGCTCATGCCGCCGAGCTCCGCTTCGCAAGCAGGCTGCGTAGGCCGTCCGCGGCGGGTGCCTTGCGCGTCCCGATCCGATCCACCCTGCGGGACGGGCGCTGTGTCGTCGGGCCTTCGCCTTCCATCCAGGCCAAGAAGTCGTCGGGGTGGATGCGCAGCCGCGAGCACACGACGCTTGCGGCCAGCTCGCCGCGCTCGATCGCGCGGTACACCGCCCGGCGCGAGAACCCCGATGCCCGCGCGGCCTCGGCGACCGTCAAATAGCGCGGCGGCGCGGACCCAAGGACGACCTTGAGCCTGGCCCGGTCGACGGCGTTGTCCTCAGATCGGTCCATCGCAAGCGCTCTCCACCCTCCAGCCTGTTGCCCTCATGTCTGAACAAGCATCGTACAGGACCGATTCCTGCCCTGAAGCGGCGCTAGTTGAAAACTAGCGGCGACCTAGTAGTGCTTTGGTAGGTGTATGGAGGTGGGATGGGGTGCGGCGGCGAATGTCGTGGGATGGTCACTGTTATGGAGGGCGAGGACGCGGCTGTGGGTGTGGTCGGCGTGGCGCCGGAGGTCA
>JBPCJA010000182.1:0-16272 GCA_051005755.1 Solirubrobacteraceae bacterium | reverse complement strand
TTGACCTCCGGCGCCACGCCGACCACACCCACAGCCGCGTCCTCGCCCTCCATAACAGTGACCATCCCACGACATTCGCCGCCGCACCCCATCCCACCTCCATACACCTACCAAAGCACTACTAGGTACTTGTTGAAGTTCCATTCCGGAGCGCCGGCGGCGGCCGCGAGCCGGCGGAAGAGCGGGTTGGCACCCTGGCCGACGACCGCCGTCTTGGCGAACATTGGAAAGCTCACGCCGTAGTTGGCCTTGCAGAACGCGGCGATGTCCTCGTTCGAGCGTGGCTCCTGGCCGGCGAAGTCGTTGGCCGGAAACCCGAGCACGACGAGGCCGTCGCCCCTGCGCTTGCGGTACAGCGCCTCCAGGCCCTCGAACTGTGGCGTGAAGCCGCACTCGGTCGCCGTGTTGACCACGAGCACGACGTCGCCGCGGTAGCGCGCGAGGTCGTCGCGCTCGCCGTTGAGGCGCGCGTACGTCCCGCGCAGGACGCCGGCGTCGCGGCGCGGGTGCTCGGCACCGGGCGCGGTCGACCGCGGCCGCTGCACAGTCTCATCCCGCGCCGCCGCAGGCTGTGCTGACCTGCCCTCGTCACCACCGCCGCAGCCGGCCAGGGCGACACCGGCGGCGCACAGCGCACCCACGACGAGCGGCGCGACATGTCGCATACCCGGCACGACGCTCGCGGCGCGCCGCCGCGTCCTCGGCTTCAGGACGCGTCGCGCAGCTTCTGCGCCTCCGGCAGCGACTCGAGCTTCTTCAGCGTGTGATTCTCGATCTGGCGGATGCGCTCGCGCGTGACGTTGAACGCCCGCCCGACCTCCTCCAGCGTTCGCGGCCGCTCACCGGTGAGACCGAAGCGCATCTCGATGACCTCGCGCTCACGCTGCGGCAGCGTCGCCAGTGCTCGGCGCACGTTCTCGCGGCGGAGGTTCTCCGATGCGAGCTCGAACGGCGACGCGGCCGTCTCGTCCTCGACGAAATCGCCGAGCTCGGACTCCTCCTCCTCTCCCACCGGCCGCTCCAGCGAGATCGGCTGCTGGGACATGCGCAGGATTTCCCGCACGTCCCGCGGCGTCCACTCCAGGTTGGATGCGATCTCCTCCGGCGAGGGCTCACGGCCCAGTGACTGGACGAGCTGGCGCTCGACCTGCACGACCTTGTTGAGCTTCTCGACCATGTGGACCGGGATGCGGATGGTGCGCCCCTTGTCGGCGATCGCACGGGTGACGGCCTGGCGGATCCACCACGTCGCGTACGTCGAGAACTTGTAGCCGCGCCGGTAGTCGAACTTCTCGACGGCGCGGATGAGCCCGAGCGAACCCTCCTGGATGAGGTCGAGGAACGTCAGGCCGCGTCCGAGGTAGCCCTTTGCGATCGAGACGACGAGCCTGAGGTTGGCCTCGACCATGTGCTGCTTGGCCTCCATGTCGCCGCGCTCGATGCGCTTGGCGAGCGCGATCTCGAGGTCTGCGGTCAGAAGCGGCACGCGGCCGATCGAGCGCAGGTACAGGCGCAGCGAGTCGAGGCTCGGCTCGACGGTGAGGTCGACCTCGGGCTTCTTCGGCGCGTCCGGCACGCCGCCGTTGGCGCGCGCCTTGCGGGCCTCGGCGACGGCCTCCACCCGCGCGCCCTCCGTGGTCACCTGGCGCCCGTCCGCGCCGACGACGTCGATGCCCTGTTCGGACAGATATGCGTGCAGCTCTTGCAGCTGCTCCTTGGTGACCTCCGCCTCCTCCAAGGCGGTGGAGATCTCCTCGAATGTCAGAAAGCCCCGCTCCTGACCGTCCGTGATGAGCGTCCGAAGCTCGTCCAGTTCGTGGATCGGCGCCTCGTCCGCCAGAAGAACCTCGTTCTTGATCGTACGGCCCTCCCTTGAATGCCACTCCGTGCCTCTGCGGCCGACCTACCCCCCGGTCGTCCGATCGGCGGGAACTACTTCGTGAGTGATAGCACAAGAAACCCGCCCCGTCAGCGTGGATTTCGGACAGGCCGCTACGCTCACGCCATGCCGGAGAGCCTCAGTCTGTCCAGTCCTGACGTTCAGGCACAACCACCGGCCGTCCAGGTCAGCTTGTCGCGCGTGGGAGTCACCGGCGTGGAGAAGATCGTGCGCGTCCGCCAGAACGGCGAGGAGCAGTTGTTCTCCGCCCGGCTGAAGTGCTTCGTCGACCTCGGACCGCAGCAGAAGGGCGCGCACATGTCGCGCTTCGAGGAGGTCGTCAACGAGGTCCTCGGCGAGGTCGTCCTCGGGGAGGTGACGTTCAAGGCCGAGGCGCTCGCACAGCGCGTCGCCGAGCTCGTGCGCGACCGCCAGCAAGCCGCCCGCGCCGAGGTGACCGTCGCGGCCCGCTATCCCGAGCACAAGCCGGCGCCGATCTCGGGAATCGCGACGCAGGAGATCTACACGCTCTACGGCTCGG
The DNA here is from genome assembly GCA_051005755.1 of Solirubrobacteraceae bacterium. Lineage (GTDB taxonomy): Bacteria > Actinomycetota > Thermoleophilia > Solirubrobacterales > Solirubrobacteraceae > CADCVQ01. The sequence continues at coordinate 13,852 of JBPCJA010000182.1, read as the reverse complement.
CGGTCGCCTCCGCGAGCGGCACGCGGCGACTCGTCGGCGTCGCCGCTCAGGGCATGACCGCCTGCCCCTGCGCGCAACAGCTCGTCATGGGCGCCTCGCGCGAGCGACTACTCGACGACGGCTTCAGCGAGGACGAGGTGCGGCGCATCTTCGACCACGTCCCGGTGGCGACGCACAACCAGCGCGGCCTCGGCACGCTGCACATCGGCGTCCCGGAGGGCGCCGGCACGGAGATCGAGGCGCGGACCCTGCTGGACATCGTCGAGGGGTCGATGTCCTCGGAGATCTACGAGCTCATGAAGCGCGACGACGAGGGCGCCGTCGTCGAGAAGGCCCACCGCAGGCCGCGTTTCGTCGAGGACTGCGTGCGCGAGATGATCGCGGGCGTCCTGGAGCAGCTCCCCGAACTCAGCGACGGGCATTTCGTCAGCGCCCGCCAGGAGAATCTCGAGACGATCCACCAGCACAACGCCGTCGCCGAGCGCTTCGGCCTGCTCGGCGAGCTGCGCCACGAGCTTGCGACCGGGGAGCACGCGACGCATCACACGTCGATGCGCGACTGGCTCGAAGGGACGGGCGGGTAGTTACAGCGGCCCGCCGGGCTTGACCGGAGCGGGGGCCGCCGTCTCGGCGCGCCGCGCCTCGGCTTCGCGCAGCACGCGCCGCAGGCCGAAGAAGTAGTCGATCCCGCTGACGATCGTGATGGCGACGGCGAGGTAGACCAGCCCGTCGACCCACGCCGGCGACGGCTCGCCGACGGCGATGAGGGAGAAGATCGCCGCGACCTGCACGATCGTCTTCGCCTTCCCCCACGAGTTCGCGGCGATGACGACGCCGTGCTGGGTGGCGTGCATCCGCGTCACCGTCACCGTCAGCTCGCGGGCGATGATGACCATCGCGACCCAGCCGGCGAGCCGGTGCAGCGAGACGAGCGAGACGAGCGCCGCGATGACGAGCAGCTTGTCGGCGATCGGGTCCATGAGCTTGCCGAAGTTCGTGATGTCGTTGCGGGTGCGCGCGAGGTAGCCGTCCATCGCGTCGGTGGCCGTCGCCACCGCGAAGACCATCGCCGCCAGTAGGTCGCCGTTGGCGGTCTCGTCGAGGAGCGCCACGACGAGGACCGGGACGAGCAGGATCCGCAGCAGCGTCAGGACGTTCGGCAGGTTGAGCGCGAACACGGCAGCCCAGCCTACGTGGCGAACGTCACGAACGCATCGCGCACGGCTACGCCTTGAGCCGCCGTCCGGAGCGGAACATCGCCGCGCTCCACAGCACGCAGGCCAGCGCGAGCATCGCCGTGATGGCAAGGGCGGTCCCGACGGGCACGTCGCTCGTGCCGAGGAAGCCGTAGCGGACGGCGTTGATCATGAAGAAGATCGGGTTGACGTGGCTGAGCTCGTGCCACGGCGAGGGCAGCAGGTCGACGGAGTAGAAGACGCCACCGAGGAAGCTCAGCGGCAGGATGACGATGTTGTTGACGAAGCCCGCCTGGTCCCACGTCTGGGCATAGACGCCGACGATGACCCCGAGCGAGGCGAAGAGCACGAGCACGAGCGCCAAGGCGAGCGCGAGCACGAGCGGCTCGCGGATCGGCACACCGGTGACCGGCCGCGCGAGCACGAGCAGCGCCGCGCCGATCGCCACTGCGCGCACGACGCCGCCGAACGACAGCCCGAGTTGCACCTCCCACGATCGCATCGGCGCTGCCAGCACGTCGTTGATGTAGCGGTCAGCCCTTGCCTGGAAGACCGACGACGCGTTGTTGCTGTAGGCCGCCTGCGCCATCGCCATCGCGAGCAGGCCCGGCACGATGAAGGCGTCGTAGTCGATGCCGCCGATGCCGCGGATCCGGCTGCCGAGGGACAGCCCGAAGACCACGATGAAGAGAAACGAGGCGAGGACCGGCGCAGCGATCGTCTGCGTCCAGAGCTTCAGCACGCGCTCGGTCTCGCGGGCGGACAGCGCGAGCAGCCCGCGGTGGCGGTCGACGAGAACCGTCATCGCTTCGAGCGTACGGGCTTGCTGAAGCGCACCGTGGAGACGATCTGCTGGGCTTCGAGCACCCGCCGGCGCGACGGGCGCCCGCCGGTCAGCAGCGTCACCGCGTATGTCCGGTAGCGCGTGCTGTCGACGAGCACCTGCGCGCGCACGGTTCCGGACTTGTCGCGCCCCTTGAGCTCGAAGCTCGTCGCCGTGCGATCGCCGAGGCGGCCGGGGCCGTCGCGGACGATCTTCGCCGGTGCGAACTCCTTGCGCAACTGGCGTGCAGCCGCGGCCTTGACGAGGGCCCGCGCGGGCCTCGCGACCGGCGAGGAGAAGAACACCAAGACCGAGCCGCCCGGGCTGCTCAGCCTGATGACGCGCTTGTCCACGGTTCGCGTCCAGCTCGTCGGATGCGCGAATGCCATCCCCAGCGGTGGCACCGAGACGAACCGGATGGATGGCGCCTTCGGGCGGCCGCGACCGTCGTCCCCGCCGGGCCACAGCACGACCGCCGCGACGGCGATGCCTGCCGCCAGCAACACGGCGCCGCCGAGGCGGCGCCGTGTCAGCGCAGCGGTGATGCTATCCGGCATCTACCGGACGGTACGCACGCCCTCCCGGCGGCGCAGCAGCAGGCCGCCAGCGAGCATGAGTAGGCCGGCGAGCGCGACGCCGATGACGTCGGTGCCGGTGAACGGGAGCGCCCCAGCCTTGAGGTTCCCCGCGCCCTCGCCCTCCGAGTCGTCGTTCGCGTTGTACGACGCGGCGTTGTTCGGGTTGCCGTCGGAGTGGCAGCCTGGATCCTTCGAGTCGATGACGCCGTCGCCGTCGTTGTCGACCCCGTCGGCGCACTGCGGTCCGCCGCCGGCGCCGCTGCCCTCGTTGCCTTCGCCGCCCTCGTCGCCGCCGCCCTTGACGCCGCCGTCGTCCTTGCCACCGGAGCCGGTGGTCGGGGCCTTGTCGGTCTCGTCATTGTCGCTCGGGTTGTACGAGCTCGGGTTGTCCGGCTTGCCGTCGCTGTGGCAGCCCGGGTCGGAGGCGTCGATCTTGCCGTCGCCGTCGTTATCGACCTTGTCCGAGCACTGCGGGCCCGTCTCGCCGGCCGGGGCCACGCTCAGCGACTCTGCGGCCGCCGTCGTCTCCTTCAGCAGCGAATTCGCGCCCGCGCTCAGCACGAAGACGTCGAGCGCCTCGCGCACGGCGGCCGCGCCGACAACCTCGTCCGCGTTGCAGACGATCGGCAGGAGGCCGGGAATCCCGGTCACCGTGTCAGGCGTGCCGTTCGCGCACCCGGGAGCCGGCAGCGGAAGGCCGTTCTGCCCCAGGGCGATGACCTGGGAGGTGTTCGTGACCTCCGGGGCCTGGCCGCGGCAAGACTTCGAGGTGCTGCCCGAATTGGCGACCGAGGCCACCGCGCCGCCGCCGGCCGTGACGTTCACGGTCTTCGCGGCGCCGGCCGACGTCTGGCAGCTGGAGTCCTGCAGGATGGTGCCGTTGCTCTCGGCAGCGCCGACGCCGAGGTCGCCGACCTTCGCCCGCGCAACCGCGAAGTCGTTCGTTGAGCCCGACGCGGTCGTCTTCGAGTTCGCCGTCAGGAGGCTGAGGCAGACCTGCTGGTTCGTCGACCGGCAGATCGGATCGAGGATCCCGGTCTGCAACGCGTCCAGCGGGCCGGCCTTCGTCTCGCCGGGCGCACTGTCGACGCCCGCGAGCTCGTTGCCGAAGAGCGCCAGAATCGTGATGTGCCCGTGGAAGGCGCCGTCGGCGCCCTGCTCACCACGCGCACGCCCGACGACGACCTCCTCACCGGAGCCCGAGCCGTCCGGCTTGGCGTCCAGCGGACGATCGTTGCTGGGGTCGATGTCGGCGACGATGACGCCGCCCTGGCCGTGCGGGTTGGCGCCGTGCAGCGGCGGCTGCCTCGGCGGATCCGTCGCGGTGGCGCGCGTCTTGGCCGTCCTCACCTTCTGGCGGATTGAGCTCTTCGTCTTCTCGACGACCGCGGTCGTCTTCTCGCCGGTCTTGGCCACCGTGTTCTTGAGGCCGGCCTGCACCTGCTGACCCGCTTGGACGAGCGCGTCTCTCGCCTCACGAAGATCCACGGACCCGGCAAACGAGCCGGCCGGCAAGACGAATATCACGACTGTGCTGACGAATAGCGCAAGCACCCCAAGCCTTTTGCGGGTCATGCGGGTCCCCTCCCGTCGTCGTTACGCCCGCGCCGACCGATCCCGCCGCGGGTGCGGATCACCTCGCCTACCAATCGAGGTGCGGGAAACGTACAGGATGTTGCGGCGACAGGACAGTCAGCCTCCCGTTGCGCTGCCCATCGCCCGCACGTAGGCATCGGCCAGGGAGTCGGCGCCGTAGGCGGAGCGCAGCCCGTCGGCCGAGTCGCGGGCGATGAGGTGACCACCGCGGATGAGCGCGATCTCCTCGCAGAGCTCGTCGGCCTCCTCGAGATAGTGCGTCGTCAAGAGGATCGTCGTGCCCTCGTCGTGGAGACGGCGGATGTAGCGCCAGAGCTCCATGCGCAATTCGAAGTCGACGCCCGCCGTCGGCTCGTCGAGGATGACGAGCCGCGGCTCGTGCATGAGCGCGCGGGCGAGCAGCAACCGGCGCCGCATCCCGCCCGAGAGCTTCGGCGCGCGGACGCCGGCCTTGGACCGCAGGTCGAAGACGTCCATCATCTCCGTGGCGCGGCGGCGGGCCTCGGCGCGGCGCATGCCGAAGTAGCCGCCGTGGTAGAGCAGCGTCTCCTCGACGTCGAGGAAGCGGTCGAGGTTGACGTCCTGCTCGGCGAGCCCGACCATCCGCCGGGCGTCGAGTGCGTCGTGCGGCAGGCCGAAGACGTCGATCTCGCCGGCGGTGATGCGGATGAGGTTGCAGACGGCGCTGATGATCGTCGTCTTGCCGGCCCCGTTGGGACCGAGGAGCCCGAAGAAGCTGCCCGCCTCGATCTCGAGGTCGAAGTCCTCGACGGCGAGGAAGCCGTCGTCGTAGCGCTTCGTCAGGCCGCGGATGCCGAGGGCTGGCGACACCGCATCAGGCTACCCAGGGCCCGCCGGAGCGATCTGGCAGGATCCCCGGATGCCACTCATTCCCTCGGTCGTCCAGCGCAGCGCCCGCGGCGAACGCGAGTACGACATCTACTCGCGCCTGCTCAATGAGCGCATCGTCTTCCTCGGAACGCCGGTCAACGACCAGGTTGCCAACCTCATCGTGGCTCAGCTCCTGCACCTCGAATCCGAGGATCCCGAGAAGGACATCTCGCTTTACATCAACTCCCCGGGCGGCTCGATCTACGCAGGCATGGCGATCTACGACACGATGCAGTTCGTCAAGCCCGAGATCCAGACGATGTGCATGGGCGTCGCGATGTCCATGGGCTCGCTGCTGCTGACCGCCGGAGCGAAGGGCAAGCGCTTCTCCCTGCCCAACAGCCGCATCCTCATCCATCAGCCATCGGCGGGCTTCGAGGGCCAGTCGACCGACATCGAGATCCACGCCCGCGAGATCCTCAAGACGCGCAGGCGGATGGACGAGATCTACGCCAAGCACACCGGGAAGACGGAGGAGCAGGTCCGCGCCGACATGGAGCGCGACCGCTTCTTCAAGCCGGAGGAGGCCGTCGAGTACGGGCTGATCGACCGGGTGCTCGATCACCACTAGCCGAAAGGCTCGACGCTCGGCTTCGTCACGCTCGCGTCAACGCTGTTCCTTCAACTCCTTGCGGCTGGCCATGAGCTCCTCGTCAAGACGTCGCGTCGGACCCGGAAGTCCTACGCGGTGTTGGATACGTTAGCCGCGTGTCGCGGCGCCCGCCTCAATACCGCGGCTCGCGTCTGCGCCGCTGCGTCGCCGCCATCGCAGGGCTGCTCGCGGCCGTGCCGATTGCCGCTAGCGTCATCGGCGACTCCGAGGGGCCGCGGCCAGTCGAGAAAGGCAGAAGCGGCCCGTCCCTTCACCGTCGGGCGCGGCGCCAGGAGCGCGCGCGTGCTTCCGTTTCGTGGCGCATAGCGGCGGGCCACCATCGTGTTCCTGCACGGGTGGGGCCTGACCGGGCCGAAGGCCTACGACGGCTGGCTGCGCCACCTCACGGCCCGCGGGAGCACGGTGATCGTGCCCCGATACCAGAGCAGCTCCGGCACCAACTCCGAGGACGTGCCGGACAGCGCGCTCGCCGGGGTCCGGTCGGCGTTGCGGCGGCTGCGTCCGCGCCCGCGCCGGGTCGTGGTCGTCGGCCATTCCGTCGGCGGCATCCTCGCCGTCGACTACGCGGCCCGCGCGAGTCGCTTGGCCTGCCGGCGGCCGAGTCGTTGATGATCGTGTACCCCGGCGGCGCGCTGCGCGACATGCCACCCGTGCCCGAAGAGGATCCCCGGCTGATCCCGGCAAGCGTCCGCCGCGTGGTCGTCCTCTCGAGCGCCACGGACGGAGTCGTCGGGATCGCGCCCGCCGAGGCGATTTACGCCGGCGCGATCAAGGTGCCGGAGCGGCGCAGACGACTCGTGACCGTCGACGATCCGGAGGCCGGGGATCACTTCGCGCCCGCGCTCGAATCGCCCGCGGCGCGCCGCGCCTTCTGGTCGCCGCTCGACCGGCTCGTCCGGCTCACCGGATGACACGGCACGCGGCACGCGGGGCTACACCTACAGTATGTCGGAGTGCCAATGCTCGAGAAGAACTGGAACGACCACGTCGCCCACGCCGAGGAGATCGCGCGCAGCCTGGGATTCCGTGACGTGCGCGATCGCATCATCGAGCTCGCGCAGCCGCGCCCTGAGGACGTCGTCGACGACGTCGGGGCGGGGACCGGGCTGCTCTCGCTGGCGCTCGCGCCAAAGGTGAGCCGCGTCTGGGCGATCGACATCGCCGCCGGCATGACGGAGTACCTGACCGCCAAGGTCGCGAGCGCGGGTCTCGATAACATCGAGACGGTGACGGCTTCGGCGGTGAGCCTCCCGCTCGTGGACGCGAGCGCGGATCTGGCGGTGTCGAACTACTGCTTCCATCATCTGCCCGACGACGGGAAGGAGCGCGCGCTGGCCGAGATCCGCAGGGTACTGCGCCCGGGCGGCCGGCTGGTGTTCGGGGACGTGATGTTCCGCGTAAGCCTGAGGGAGGCTCGGGACCGCGACGTCGTGCGCAACAAGATGCGGGCGATGCTGCGCCGGGGCATCCCAGGAATCATCCGGCTGGCCAAGAACGGCGTCCGCTTCGCGGGCCGGCGCTGGGAGCAGCCGGTGCGCGCCACCTGGTGGCACGAGGCGCTCGTACGCGCGGGCTTCGTGGAGGTCCAGGTCGAGGAGCTGGCGCACGAGGGCGGCGTGGCCAGCGCGCGGCGGCCCTGAGCGGCAGGCCGATGTCGCGGCCGCGTTTCGCGCCCTCGCTAGGCGTGGTCGTGTTCGTCGTCGGCACCGGTTCGTTGGGCGCCGAGATCGCGGCGGCGCGGCTGCTGGCGCCGTACTTCGGCGCGTCGACGCTGATTTGGGCGAACACGATCGGCGTGGTCCTGGTGGCGTTGAGCGCCGGCTACTGGTACGGCGGCAAGCGCGCCGACCGCGATCCGTCGCTGGCCGGGCTGTACCGGATCGTGCTGGTGGCGGCGGCGCTGACGGCACTGGTCCCATTCGTCGCTGACCCGTTCCTGTCACTCGCTGTGGACGCGCTGGACAGCATCAGCGCGGGCGCGTTCGCGGGGTCGTTGTTTGCCGTCCTGGTGCTCATCGCGACGCCGGTCTTCGTGATGGGGATGGTCTCGCCCTACGCGCTGCGCCTCGCCGTCCACGCGGTCGGCGACACCGGGACGACCGCCGGGCGGCTATACGCGCTGTCGACGATCGGCTCACTGACCGGCAACTTCGCGAGCGCGCTGCTGCTGATCCCGCTGATCGGCACGCGGCGCACGTTCCTGGTGTTCGCGCTGGCCTTCGCGCTCGTCGCGCTGCTGGGGCTGCGCCGCCGTCCGCTCGTTGTCGCTCCCGCCGCCGTGCTTGCGCTGATGGCGCTGCCGGTGGGCACGATCAAGGCCGCGGAACATCCAGGGCTCCGGATCGTCGACGAGGCCGAGACGGGGTACCAGTACGCGCGCGGTCGAGAACAGCGACGGTGACCGCTTCCTCGAACTCAACGAGGGCCAGGCCGTCCACTCCGTCCTCCGCCGCGGCTCGTATCTCACCGACGACATCTGGGACGAGTACCTGATCGCGCCGTTCACGGCGCGCGACACTCCTCCCCGGCGGATCGCGATCCTGGGCAACGCCGCAGGCACGACCGCCCGCGCCTACGGGCGGTACTTCCCCGGCACCTATGTCGACGGGGTCGAGATCGACGGCGAGCTCACCAACATCGGGCGCAAGCACTTCGACATGACCAACGCGCGCCTGGAGACCTTCACCGCCGACGCCAGGCCGTACCTGCGCCAGACCGGCCGCCGCTACGACGCCATTCTGGTCGACGCCTACCGCCAGCCCTACATCCCCTTCTACCTCGCCACCCGCGAGTTCTTCCAGCTCGCCCGCGAGCGGCTCAACCCCGGCGGTGTCGTCTTCGTCAACGTCGGCCATCCCGAGCGCTCCGACGATCTCGAGCGCGTGCTCGGCGCCACACTGGACGACGTCTTCGACAGCGTCCTTCGGGACCCGGCCGAGCCGACGAACACACTCTTGATCGCCTCCGACGCGACCATCTCTGCCGCCCGCCTCCGCGCATCGGTTCCGCGGCTGCCGGCCGACCTGCGACCGCGCGCGCTCGCCGCTGGCGCCCGGATCGGACCGCGCCTGCCGGGCGGTACCGTCTACACCGATGACAAGGCACCCGTCGAATGGCTCATCGACGCGTCAATCGTGCAGGTCGCCGCGCGTGGCGAGCGCTGATGCCTGACCTAGCGCGTGGGGCATGAGGATGGTCGGCGTTGGCGGGTCGGCTCGCCCTCGCGATGGTGCTGCTCGAGATCGCGTATCTGGCAGATGGACTTCGGGGTCATCGACTACGCGACCAAGGTCGCGCTTGGCTGCCCGATCTCTGAGAAGAGAGCCGCCAAGCGGCCCAACCGGGCGCAGAGGGCGTCGCGCGAGGAAGCGGACGACCGGCTCGCCGGGTTGTTGCCCGAGCGAGCTTGAGAAGGCGTTGGAGGGGCTGGCTCCGGAGCAGATCACCGGCCCGGGCAGGCTGCTCACGCAGCTGGCGGGCCGCGTGATCAACGGGTCTTGCCGTACGCGCGCACCATGCAGCGGAACTGCTTGATCTCGCGCGTCTGGGTCGCGATCTGATCCATGCAGACGTGCTTGAGCTCGTGGTGCTCCGCGCTCGTGAGGCACTCGCGGGAGCGCTGGATCTGCATCTCGTGGTGCTCGATGAACATGCGTGAAAGGGCGATGTCGAAGCTGCGCCCGCGCTTGGCGTCGAGGTCGCGCAGCATCCGCCGGTCTGCGGCGCGCATGGCGGGATGCTTCTCGACGCCGTACCAGCCGAGTAGGAAGTCGTCTCGCATGCGGACGTTCTCGGCCGACTGGCTGACGACGATGGCGGTGCAGATGTCGCCAAGGCGACGCGTCCGTGACTTGTCCATGCAGAGCCGGCCCATCCCCACGCCCATGAAGTGGTGGTCAATGGTCTCGGTCAGGAAGGATCGCTCGAACTCGGCGGCCTTTGGATCGGCGGCGGGTCCGACTGCCAGTGCCGCCGATGGAAGCGTCGCGGCGCCGACCGCGAGGAGGACTGCGGTTGTTCGCCGGAGACGGCGAGTCGAGGGTGGGAGCTGAAGCGTTGGTACCCGCGTTGGGTGCGCCCTGCGCGCCGGTGTTCGCAAGCAGCCGCTACGCGGGCGTCACGGCGCACGTCTGGCGCGGGCGCAGGCGCAGCAGCCGCCCACGCGGCGGGTCCGAGGCCGAGGGCGCCGATGAGTGGCTGGAGCGGCGCGAACCAGTTGAGCGCCCCGGAGGTGCCGATCAGCGCCACGACGGCGCCGCGAGCGCGCTGCCGGCCACTGCCGCGGCAAGCCGCGTGATCTGAGTCCACCGCCGGTCGCGGGCAGTGGGCGCCCGCAGCGCGGGACAGCCGGATGGGGGTGCCCGCCGCGGCGGGGTCCATGGTCCGACGGAGTGTAGGACTGGGCTACAGGAACGCGTGGGCCGGGTCGACGACGGCGTCGCGCAGGCGCAGCTCGAAGTGGGCGTGGGGGCCGTAGGAGTTGCCGGTGGAGCCGACGCGGCCGATCAGCTGCCTCGCGGCGACGCACTGCCCCTGCCGGACCGCGACCGAGGACAGGTGCGCGTACCAGCTGGTGACGCCGAGGCGGTGCTCGATGACGACGAGGTTTCCGTAGCCGCCTCCGTCCCCGCCGGCGGACCTGACGCAGCCGCGGCCGGCGGCGCGGGTGGGGACGCCGGCGCCGACAGTGAAATCGATGCCGGAGTGAAAGCGGTTGCCGCGTGGCCCGAAGGCGTCGCCGAGCGGGCCTTCAACCGGACGGTAGAACCGCAGCGGCGAGTCGGGGGGTCGGCGGCCGAGCGCGGCGCGCGTGGCCGGGCCGGCGACGCCGACCGCCGGCAGACCCGCCCAGGTCTGGAAGCGCTTGAGCGCGGCCTGCAGCCGAGGCCCGAAGCCGCCGTCGAAGTTGCCGGAGGGAAAGCCGCGGCGGGCGAGCTTGAACTGCAGAACCGCCACGTCCCAGCCTTCCATATCCGCTGCGAGCGTCCGGCTGCCCCAGCCCGGCCTGCCGCGGCGACCAAGCGCCCGCCGAGTCAGGGGACCGGCGACGCCGTCGGGGGTCAGGGGGTTGCGGCGCTGGAAGGCGCGGACGGCGGCGCGGGTGGCCGCTCCGGCCACGCCGTCCACGGTGCCGGCGTAGTCGCCGGTCGCGCGCAGGGCTACCTGCAGCGCGGCCACGTTGCCCGAGACGGCGGCATGGGCTTGCGCCGCAGGCGGCCAGGCGAGCACGGACAGGACGAGCAGCAGGCGTCGCACCGATCTTGCCTTCGAGGACGCCTTGCGCTTCCCTGCCTGCTGGACCTCGACGCACGGATGCGACTCTTCGTGCGTGGGTCGCCGGCTTTCACTCGGGATCGCGGCCGTCGTCGTTGGTGGGTTCGCGGCGGGGTGCGGTGGGGATCCTGCGCAGCCGGCGTCCGGGAATGCCCTCGCAGGCGAGACCCGCGCCACCGGCGGTCCGGTCGAAGCCAGAGGTGAGACGACGGCGCTCGTGGCGCTCGAAGGGCAGGCCGCCGTGGCGGTCGTGACAGGTCCGCGGTGGCGTCTGGTCCGCCGCACGCGGGTCGCTGCCGGGCCGCACAACCTCGCGGCCGATCCGCACGGTCTGGCGGCTGCGGTCACGAGCCCGCCGTCGGATCGCGTCACCATCCTCGATCCGGCGGGACGAGTGCGAGCCGCCGTCCGGGTGACGGGAGGGCCCCACGATGTGCGCTTCACGCCGGACGGCGAGCGGCTGTGGGTGACGGTCGAGCGTGGTAGGCGCCTCGTCCAGATCGGCGTGCGGCGCGGCCGCGTCCTGCGCTCGGTCGCGGTCGGCGCCCGGCCGCACGACCTCGCCGTCTCACGTGACGGGCGCCGCATGTGGGTCACGATCGACGGCTCCGGGGCCGTTGAGGAGCGGTCGACTCACACCGGCCGGTTGCTCGCCTCGCATCGTCCCGGCGGCACGCCTCACGACGTCGGCTCCGCACCGGGGGCGGCGAGGTATGGCTGAGCAACTGGGGCTCGGGCCTGCTGACCGTCGCGAGCGCCCGCACGGGCCGGCGGTTGGCCGGCGTTCCAGTCGGCGCCGAGCCGCACCACCTCGCGTTCGGCCCCACCACGGTGTGGTGACCGACAACGGCGGCGGGACCCTGGTGCGCATCGCGCGTCGCAGCCGACGCGTGTTGTCCCGGACGGAGGTAGGGCGCGCGCCGCACCACGTCACGGTCGAAGGGGAGCGTGTCCTGGTGGCCGTCAACGGCACCGGCCGGCTCGGCGTCGTCTCCAGTGCGGGGAAGCGGCAGGCGTCCGTTCGGGTCGGCCGCAACCCACACGGCATCGCCACGCTGGTTGCCGGAAACTAGATGCGCCGCGTGCCCAGACAGTCGTCGGTGGTCCAGCGCTGGCCGCGGCGCTCGGCGTAGACGCCAGCGCTCGCCGCGTCGCGGCCGCCAGTCGATCGTCACCGAGGATGGATACGGCACGGCGGTCACACGGACGACGGCGCCGCGGCGGACGGCGCCCTCGCGGATCCGTTGGACCCGGAACCGGGCCGAGGCGCCGCTCTCGCTCACGGAGACGACGCGTCCGACGAACACCGCATCGGCACGCTCGAGGCGCTGACGCTCGGTCAGCGGGACGCACGAGGCACCGGCGGCGCCGCGAGCGCACCGGCGAGGACCACGGTCAGACAGAGGATGCGAGCGGTCATGCCCGTACTACGTACAGCAGGAGCCGCCGTCACGGCAACACGCGCCGCGGAAGCTACCGGGGCAGAGGTTGCCGGGGACGTCGTGATGCGGGCGCGGCTCGTACCTGCCGCACGCCCCGCTGCCCGTGACCATCGCCTTCGGCCTCATCCTCGCGCTCGCATCCGCCGTGGCGGCGAACCTCGGCAATCTCCTCAAGCACCGCGGGTGCGGCGAGGCGCCCCCGGTCGACCTCCGGCGCCCCGTCACCACCGCGGCCGCGCTCTGGCGGCGCCGCTCGTTCGCGCTCGGCATGCTCGTCGGGGGCGGCGCATGGGCCCTGCACGTCGGCGCCCTCGCCAAGCCGACGAACTTCCAGACGCCTCGGTCAGTGAATCGGCTGATTCGGCCTCACGCGACGGCATGCTCGATGTGGCCGAGCGACTCGATCTCGATCCTGATGACGTCGCCGGAGCTCAGGAAGCGGCGCGGGTCCATCGACATGCCGACGCCGCTCGGCGTCCCGGTGAGGATGAGGTCGCCGGGCTCGAGCGTGCACGTCTCGGAGATGAAGTCGACGAGCTCCTGCGGGCCGAAGATGAGATCGCTCGTGGAGGCGTCCTGGCGCAGCTCGCCGTTGACCTGCGTCGTCAGGCGCAGGCTTCTCGGGTCGGGCACCGCGTCGGCGGTCGTGATCCACGGACCCCAGGGGCAGAAGCCGTCCGCGCCCTTGGCGCGCGTCCACTGCGGCTCGCGGCGCTGGAGGTCGCGCGCGCTGACGTCGTTGGCCACGGCGTAGCCGGCGATCGTGGCGCCCGAGCCCATGACGACGACGAGCTCGCCCTCGTAGTCGAGCCGGCGCACGACCTCGGGGCAGCGCACGCGCCCGTTCGGCGGCGCGCTCGAGCTCGGCAGCTTCATGAAGACGATCGGGAACTCCGGCTTCTCCTTGCCCTGCTCCTCCGCGTGCGCGGCGTAGTTGAGCCCGATGCCGAAGATCGCCCGCGGGCGTGGCACCGGCGCCAGCAGCGTGACGTCGGCGAGCGGATAGGCCTCGCCGAGCGCCGGGTCGTGGTCGTTCGTCTTCAGGCGCTCGAGCACGGTCTCGCGCTTCATGACGAACGAGACGACCTCGTCGCCGTGGACCTGCCCCGCGCGTGGGGTGTCCGAGCCGGGCGGCAGGAAGGTCGTCAGGCGCATGCGCGCGAAGGTTAGGGCGTCAGCGACGCCGCCCGCGCCTCAGCCGCCGTCATGCTCGCGAGCCGGACCTCGACGAGCACCTGGCCGGTTCCCGCCCGCGGCGCCGCGACCTTCTGCGACGAGGGTCGCGGGTGCACCGAACGAGCGCAGGACGACGGCGCGCATCACGGCACGATCAGGTGCACGTCGCCGAACTCGTGCCACAGGTAGCGGTCGCGCAGCGCCAGCGCGTACGAGAGCTCCACGAGCGCGCGCCCGCCGACGGCCTCGAGCATGAGCAGGTG
>JBPCJA010000181.1:0-15890 GCA_051005755.1 Solirubrobacteraceae bacterium | reverse complement strand
ACAAGACGCACGATCCGCTCGCCGCCACGCGGGTCGACGGACACCGCGAACTCGCGCCAATCGGCCTTGATCACGCCGTCCAGCACGACCGCGACCCCCGGCGGATAGAACGTGGTCTTGGAGTCCGCGAAGCGCAGGATCAGGTTCAGGCCGTCCAGCACCGGCTGATGATCGTGGTTGTTGGAGCGGAACTCGAGGACGCGCAGAAGCTTGATCAGACCGGAGCGGTAGTGGTTGGTGTAGGAGGAGCGAAACACCTTGCGCTTGTCGCGCTCGTAGGCCTTGGAGCGCGCCTTGTGCTCGTTGACGAGGTCAGTCAGGCCCTGCACGCCGCCCGCGACAGGGTAGATCACGTCCTCGACCTGGTCCTGGGGCCGCGCGAGCGAGAACTCGGCGATCCGGTTCAGCATCGCGTTCTTGTTGAGCACGCGCTTGTACTCCCTGACGAGCTCTTCGGTGACCTTCTTGTCGGCGTGGGCGTTGATCTTGTGCACCGTCGAGTTCAGGAGTTCCACGAGCGTGTCGGTGATCTCGCGCTCGCGCAGATGCAGCAGCGCGGCGAGCAAGACCATGCGGACTGGCTGATCGGGGCGAGCGAGGTGGCTGGGCGACTCGACCGCGGCCCGCGCCCCCCACGCCGTGACGACGTTCGCGGCGATCCCGTCAAACAGCCCCGGTGGCAGCCCGACCTGGCGGACCGCCAGGAGCTTGTCGATCTCGTTGAGCACCGTCGCCAGGCTCACGTTGCCCGGACTGGCTTTGATCGCGCTCAGCTCGTCCTCGTCACGCGCGGTGTGGCGCTCCCCGGGATCCCGTTCGAGGTGCGTCTCGGCGCTCGCGTTGAGCAGCGTCTCGATGCGCGCGATGTGCCGCGGGTTCAGGCGCGCGACGACCGTCGTGACGAGGATCGCGTCGGCCTGGCGGATCGCGGAGTCGACGATCCGGCCGGCTCGCTCAGGCGTGGGCGGCTCGATCCGCTCGTCCTTGCAGCGCCCCAGCAGCACGACTCGGACGTGCTCGATGTGCCGCTCGTCCTGAGCGATGTGGGACGCCAGCCAGCCCGCGAGCTGCTCGCCGTCGCGGACCGTGCAGATCCGAAACCCCGTGTGGTCGCGGATCTCGCGGCGGTGGTTCTTGATCTGGCGGCCCGTGAAGTCGTAGGCGCCGAGCTGCTGCGCGGCGACCTTGACCTGCCGCGCGAGATGCTCGATCGCATCGTCAGGAAGCTCGAACAGGCCGCGAGGAAAGCGGCCCTTCCAGCCCACGAACTTCAGCATCGCCGCGAACCCCAGGCGCGTGGACCCCGACTTGTTGCGCAGCAGCTCGCGCTCAAGGTCATCGAGCGTGAAGTGCTCGACGACATCGTCAACGCCAATCTCGCGGCGCGCTGAGGACCGCGCCGCTGGGCCGTCGCGGACCGGCGGGGTCACATCGCCTCGACGTAGGCGGCGGCGACGTCCTCGGGCGGATTGGTGTAGCGCGCGATGTAGCGCTGCGAGCGATGGCCGAGGCGCCGCTCAAGCTCGTAGGCGTCCTTGCCCGTCGCCTCGGCCAACGCAAACGCAAACGTGTGACGCAGATCGTGCGGGCGCAACGGGCTGACCCACCGCGACGGGTCGCTGTGCTCAGCGTCATGCCAGCGCCCGATCCGCTCCAAGATCAAGTTGACAGCCCGCGGCGAGAGCCGCCCACCCGGCCGGCGCGACGCGATGCTCACCGCCGACAAGAACAACGCGGTCGCGTCGCTGGATGCGTCGGCGGGCCGCTCGAGCTCGACGTACGCGGCGACGGCGGTGCGTGCGTCGGCGGACAGAAACACCGTGCGAGTCGTCCCGCCCTTGCCGATCACGCCGACCAGGCGCGCTCGCTTGGCTTCCTGCAGCCGGCCCGGGTCCTTGGGGCTGACCTGGGTTAGGTCGAGCGTCACAAGCTCCTCCCTGCGCAGCCCGGTGGAGAGCAGCACGTGGATGATCGCCCGGTCGCGCAACGGTCGGGAGTGGCCGTGCGGCTCGCCCCCCGGTGCGGCCCGGCGGCCCTTGCAGGCGTGAAAGCGCTCGAGGCGATCGACGACGCTCTTCAGTGATCGGACCTGGACCGCGGTGAGCGCTCGCGGCTCAAGCGGCGCCAGCGCGAGCGTTCTCACGCCGCTCGTCGGGTCCCCGCTCGGCAGCGCGTCTGGTGCTCCGACGGCGACCCAGCCGCAGAACCCCGACAGGGATGTCAGGTGGTTGTTGATCGTCGAGGCGCCCAGCCCCGACGAGACCAGGGCGTCGCGCCAGCCGACGACATCGCGGCGGACCACGCTCGACAGCCGCTCGTGGCCGTAGGTCACCGTCAGGTACTCCGCGAAGCGGTGAAGATGCAGCGCGATCCGCTCCGTTACCTCGCGCGAGCGCACCCCGGTCAGCGCCAACTCCTCGTAGCGCGCGCCCCAGGCAGACACCGTGACCGCCTTTCGTGAAGGCAATCTGCGGCGATTCGGAGCCGTTTCGGGCGTCATCGCGGCCATCATAGCCCTGGTTGCCTTCACAGAAGGGCTCTTTCCTGAAGACAACCCGACCGCCCCGGCGACATCCCCCACCCGCCTCGCGAAGATCCCCACCAGACAACAGCGGCGCTCACGACGGAGCCTACATTGCCCCTCCTGACAGCTTCGTTAACGGCACCCCTGGTGCTCGCGTACACGGGCTTTCGGGTGTCGAGCATCGTGACGCTGCCGCGCAACGCCCGGCACGTCGGGCCCGACGGCCATCCCTACGTGCGCTACTGGAACATCAAATCCAAGCGCGAGGCGATGCTGCCGATCGCGCCGGTCCTCGGCGATCAGCTCGAGCGCCAGGAGTTCTACCTGGCGCGGCGCTACCCGCAAGGCACGGACTGGCTGTTGCCCTCGCCACCGATCGGCAGCGTCGGGTCGGCCAAGGGCGGCGCGTTTCACGTCACGCACAGCACCGTGCGGCGCGTCGTCAAAGACTACGTCCGCAGCGCCGAGATCCGCTTGGCGGACGGCACGCTGGCGCTCAGCATTCACCCGCACCTGTTTCGCCATCACGTCGCGACGAGCATGGTCAACGACAACGTGGCGCTGACGGTCATCCAGAAGGTCCTGGACCACGGCTCAGTGGAGATGACCGCGCACTACGCGCGCCTGCACGACGAAACGCTGCGTCGTGAGGTTCGTCGCTGGCATGAGCGCGTCAACCGCCGCGGGGAGCGGATCGCGCTACCGGTCGGCGGGCCGCTTGAGGAGGCGGCCTGGATGAAGGAGCGCATCGCGCGCGCCAAGCAGGCGCTGCCCAACGGCTACTGCGGTCTTCCGCTCGTGCAGAGCTGCCCGCACCCCAACGCCTGTCTGAGCTGCGACAGCTTCCTCACCGACGGGTCCTTCCGCGCCGTCCACGAGCAGCAGCGGACCGAGACGCGCCGGCTGCTCGCCAACGCCCGCGAGCACACCAACGTCCGGCTCGTCGAGATCCTCGAGCGCGACGATCAGAGCCTGACGCACATCCTCGACGGTCTCGACGCGATCGACGCCGAGCACCCCGGCGAGAGCGAACTTGACCTGCGCGACCTCGCCACTGCCACCGAACGGAGGGCTGAATGATGAGCACCCAACCCGCCCGCCGGCCGCTTGCCGACGCCGCGGCGCGCCGCACGCTGGATGCCGAGCAGCGCGTTCGCACGGCGCTGCGCGAGCTCGATCGCGAGGGCGCGAAAATCAGCTTTGCTGGCGTCGCCGGTCGCGCGCGCGTCAGCCGCGCGTTTCTTTACGAGCACGCCGACTTACGCTCGGAGATCGAGGCGCTGCGCACCGCGCAGGGCAGCGTCCCGGCACGCCTGCCGGTCCGCCAGCGCGCCAGCGACGTCTCGCTGCGCGCCAGGCTGCGAGCCGCGCTGGATGACAGCCAGCGCCAGCGCGAAGAGCTCGCGCGGATGCGTGATGAGCTGGCGATCGCGCACGGCCGCGTCCGCGAGCTCGAGCTTGACCGCCGGGCCGCTCGGCGATGAGCACCTGGCCAGCGCCCCCGATGACCGCGGCGCTACACGGTCCCGCGGGCGAGTTCGTCACGCGGACCGCCCCGCACACCGAGGCCGACCCGATGGCGCTGCTGACGCAGTTCCTCGTCGCGTTCGGTGCCGCCGCCGGACGCAACGTCCACTACGCCGTCGAGGCAACCCACCATCACCTCAACGAGTTCGTGATCCTCGTCGGACCGTCCGGCAAGGGCCGCAAAGGCTCCTCCTGGGACCATGTCGACGCGCTGCTCACCGACGTCGACAGCGACTTCGCCGCTCGCTGCGTGTCCTCGGGACTGTCGTCGGGCGAAGGACTGATCTGGGAGGTCCGCGACGACGACCCGAGCGGCCAGGCCGGCCGAGCAGCCGCGCCCGACAAGCGTCGGCTCGTGCTCGAATCGGAGTTCGCGCAGGTCCTGAAGGTCCTCGCGCGCGAGGGCAACACGCTGTCGCCGGTCATCCGCAACGCCTGGGACGCCAAGACGCTGCAGACGATCGCAAAGAACACCCCCGTCAGAGCCCGCGACGCGATTCCTCGTCATCGCCGTTCAACGCAGCAAAGAACTCCCGTTCGGCGGCCGTCTCGCCGGCGACGAACTCACGCGCGTGCGCGACGCGACGCTCACGGCACTGCGCTTCGCGGCCCTCCCGCACCAGCTGACCTTCGACCCAGCGGCCCGCGAACGCTGGATCGACGTCTACGGCCCCCTCTCGCGCGGCGAACCCGGCCTGCTCGGCGCCGCGACCCACCGCGCCGAGGCACACGTCGTCCGTCTCGCCGCGATCTACGCGACGCTCGACACCAGCGACCAGATCCGCCTCCCCCACCTCGAAGCCGCGCTCGCCGTCTGGCGCTACAGCGCCGACTCCGCCCGCTGGATCTTCGGCGACAGCCTCGGCGACCCCACCGCCGACGACATTTGGGCGCTCGCCAAGACCCGGCCCGCGGGCGTCACTCGCACCGAAGTGCGCGACCTCTTCAGCCGCAACAAGAAGGCCCGCGAGATCGACCGCGCCCTCACCGTCCTCGAGGAGGCCGGACGCCTACAACGCACGACCATCAGCGACGGCCGCGGCCCGCCCCGCGGAGACCTGGCTGCCCGCACTCGCACGACACGCCGCATGACCGACGCCTTCGCCCCGGCCGTCAGCACCGCCAGCCGTCGCTGCAGCGAAACGTCGTTTCTGTCGTACCTACTTACCGCGTCCCAGCCGACGCGACCATCCCCCTCGTCGCCGACATGTCAACGACGCAAATCGCCAGCAACCAGCGGGACGAACAGCACCAGGGTCGACTTAGCGTGCGTTATGACAAACAGCCTGCAAATCAGCACGTTTTCGCAGCCTTCTGCGAGCGCGAAGCGAGGATAACGTCACATTCCCCTCGCGCGGAGGCAAGAAGGTTTCCAAGGCTTGCGTTTCTCGCTTCCTCCCGCGTC
The DNA here is from genome assembly GCA_051005755.1 of Solirubrobacteraceae bacterium. Classification (GTDB taxonomy): domain Bacteria; phylum Actinomycetota; class Thermoleophilia; order Solirubrobacterales; family Solirubrobacteraceae; genus CADCVQ01. Next base: position 10,434 of record JBPCJA010000181.1, on the reverse strand, counting down.
CTCGTGACCGAGGCTGACTACCGAGATCGTTCGTCTGCCGTGGGGCCTGTCGCTGCTCACTACCGGTTCGATTGGCTGCTGCGCGGAGAGCGCGCCCTGGCCGCGCTCGACGAGGACGGTCTGGCTCTGCGGTCAGTCGGCGCCGAGCAGCTTCAGCTGCTCGGTGATCGGTAGGCGGCTGAGCGCGCGCACAACGAGCATGCGGTGGAGTTCCTCGTCGAGACCCGGCTCCCGGCGGCGGATCTCGCTGAATGCCGTACTGAGCGGGTCGCCCAGGTCGAATGCCTCGAGGTTGCAGCGGCGCATGGCGGCGAGCAGCGCGCGGAGATACTCCACGTCGTGCTGACCGCCCAGTGCGGGAAGCAGGAGCATCGTCGCGATCGCCGGGCGCCGCATGCGTAGCGTGCTGGCGATCCGGTCGACGAGGTAGACGAGCCACCGGTAGAGCGCGTCAGGGCGCGCGTGCCAGATCGCCGCGAGGGTGTCGTTCCATTGGGCGAATTGGGTCGCGGTATCCGTCCACACGTCGGGATCGCGCAAAAGCCCGTCGACGGCTGGAGAGATCTCGTAGTTGTCCTGCGTGATGCGCTCGAGGATCTCGATGGGCTCGGCCGGCAGGAATCGGCCTCCGGCGGCGCGCAGAGTCCACAGCTCGGCGTGCAGCTGTTCGTTGCTGAGCAGGCCACGCTCGGCGACGGCCTGGAGCAAGGCCGCGGTTCCGAACGTAGCGATGCCCAGGCGGCGCGCCCAGAGGCGAAGGTAGCGGTCATCGCAGAGCAGCGGGATGCCGCGCTGGCGCGCCAGCAGCGTGGCGCTTAGCCACGCTGCGGCTGAACCATGGAGCTTCTCATCGCGCAGGGCGTCGACGATCTCTCCCTCGTCCGCAAGGTCGGGATCTAGCGTCGTGAGCCGGTCGGCCGTGGATTTCACGCGCTGGGCCTGCGTTCGTAGTGCTTCGAGCTGCTCGGTCGTGCGCGCGACGATCACCGGCAGCCCGTGTCTCAGCGCGAGTGTCCCGGGGCTGCGGATCGGATCGCGCTCGGCCACAAGTCGGGGCAGTTCGTAGACCTCGTCCTCCACTGCGCGCGGCATTGTGGACGCGGGCACTGCGCGGAGCAGCGCCTCGGCGGCGTCCTCGTGCAGCCGTGAGAGCACGGCGAGAGCGGAGCTGTCCCAGACCACGGGTCCAGCGATGGCTGCGGCGGCATCAGCTCGCTCCGCCTCTTGCATTTCGGCTATCGGTGCCACCAGGGGAAGGAGATCACTCTCGATCCAGACGCTCAGCGCAGTGCCACCGAAGACCGCGAGCGCGGCCAGGGCGCCCTGCCCGATAACGACCGCGCGCTCCATCTCGGCGGCCACGCGCTCCCGCTTGGCGAGCCGCTTGGCGAAGTCGGCCAGCTGGGGCTCGGTGGTCGGCGCCTCGAACTGCTGCACGATCGTTGACTCGGGGAAGCGCTTGGCGAAGTCTGCGAAGGTCAGACGGACACGCTCGGCGAGTTCCTGAGACAGAACCGCCTTGTCGCTCCCCGCCGACAGCGTGATCAGCATCGCCTCCAGGTGCTCGTCGCTGCGGTTTACCTCGTCGGAGAGCGCCGCGATGCGCTGCAGTGCATCGGGCAACGCCAACATCTTGCTGGCCAGCATCGCCACGAAGCGCCGCTGTGAGGTCGTCGACGGTGGGCGGCCGTCCTCTTCAATGACGCGCCACGCCCGTTCCGCGTGACCGGTTCGCCCAAGCGTGTCGGTTAGCACCCAGATGGCGAGCGGGCTGTCGGGTCGACGTCGATACCAGTCCTCAGCAATCCCAGCCAGCTGCTCCCACTGGCGGCGGTCTGCGAGCAGATGTGCGAGGCGCAACGATGCGCGCTCGGAGTCGTAGGGCGAGGCGTCCTCGGCCAGCGCGACCTCATGAAATGCCGCCTCGGCCTCCTTCTTGTGGCCCAGGCGCTCGAGCGCGTGGGCCCGGCGCCCGCGCTCGTCTGCGGGCGCCCGGTCCCCGAGGCCATCGACGAGCGTGACGACACGGTCCCAGCGCTCGGCCTGGGCAGCGAGATCAATGAGTGCGCGGACGCCTGCTGGCTCGTCGCTGTGATTGAGCAGCAGGGCCTCAGCCTCCCGATCGTCGCCCTGCTTCGCTAGGTACCGAGCGCGGAGCATGTCGTGGTAAAAGCGGCTTTCGGCGGCCAAGACCACACCAGCGACTTCGCTCCAGTCGGCGAGACCAGCGCCAGCCGCGAGCGCTCGCTCGTGCGCAACCGCGAAGCGCTGGTGCTCCAGCAGATCACGGCGGTCCAGCAGTTCATCGAGTGTCGCAACGGCCGACTCGGCGGTGGCGGCATCGTCCGTCTCGATCAAAGCCAGCCGGGCGCCGAGCAGACGCGCGTCCGTGTCCTCGGGCAGTGGATCAGGTGCGATGGCGCGCGCTGCGTCGAACTCCAACGCGTCGAGCAGCGCGAGGGCCAAGGAGGTGCGAGCGCTCGCGTCACGTCCGCTGGCGCGTGAGAGCCAGTAGTTCGCCATTTCGGTCACGAGATCCTGCCGGGCCATGTGCCACAGCGCGTGAACCAGACGGCTGTCGATATGCATCGCCATGTCCGGCAGGCCTAGTGCCAGCCACTCGCTGACCAGTTCGGCCAAGATGACCACCGTTTCCTCGACCACGGGTTCGGGCCCGACGTCATACGGCGTGCGCGGTTGGCTCCGCGACAGGAGGATCGCGAGTCGCTCGGCGAGGTCGGGAGACCAGCGCTCGGCGAGCGTGGAGCGGACGTCCTCGACGGCTTCGTTGTCACGTCCGAGCTCAGAGAGCGCTTCGGCCCGGATCATTACGGCCCGGGCACGATCACGTGCGGTCGTTATCTCGATGTCGTCCAGGGCCTGCAATCGATCCTCGGCATCGTCGAGCCGGACGACCTTCGACAGCAACAAAGCGGGATGGCGAGCCCCCTCGTCCGCCACCCTGGCCAGAACAGCGTCAGCGCGGTCGGTCTGCCCAGCCCGGCGCAGGCAACTCGCTGCGTCAACCGACGCCTGAACACGATCAGCGTCTGGCTCCTTCGCCCACCGTAGGAGCAGGTCGCCGGCGGCGGCATGCTCGCCGAGCACCGACAGCAGACGGCCTACTACGTCCAGCAGCGGGCCGCCGTGGTCCGCGGCGAAGGCCGCGAGCCCGGCAGGATCATCCAACGCTGTCCGCAGGCTGGCGACCGCATCTGGATCTTGGGACTCGAGCTCGGCGATGAGACGACCAACCGTGCGCGATGCACCTAGGTTGCGGCCGTCGTGCCGGTCGCGCAATGCGACGTCGGCGCCCAACGCCGGAACAGCATCGCGCCCCCGGTCCGGTGGGAACGGGGGTTTGGGCTCGGGCGGCGGCTGACCGCCATCTTCCTCGGGCTCGTCATCTACACGCAGGTACAGCTCCAGCGAAACCGGGCGCCGTGGTGCGCGACTGACCGCCTGGTCGATCGCGAGAATCCAGCGAACAAACGCATCACTGTCGGCTTGGACGACGTAGCCGTCCGCGAGCGGCAAGGCCGAGTGGCTCTTGAGCACAAGGACGCCGTCGAAGCGGGAGAACGGGCCGTGCTCCCTGGTGGCCTGCGCGAGCGCGTTCTTGAGGGTGGCTGGTTGGATGCCGTCCAAGCCGATGGCGAAAACGGCTGGGAGCGGACGGTCGGCCGGCTCCTGGACCATCGCGCGCAGACGCGCGGCTGCAACGGCGCCCTCGTCAACCGCGGCGCTGGTGAGGTTGGATTTCACCGACACGACAGCGAGCACCGACTCGATCGGCACCGCACTTGGGATGCCCGCAAGCGGGCGGGTAGCCGGATCGCAGAGGATGACGTCCCACTCGCTGCTTGGGCTGACGCCGGGCGCGAAGATCTGGCCGCGGCGTAGGACGATCAACTGCGAGATGGTCGCCTGAATCGATTTCGCGACCGCGTGTTCACGGCCACCTCCTACGGTCGCGCCGTGCGTCAGCATGGCGCCAATGCGGCGCATCTCAGTCTCTAGCGCATCCTCGGCCAGGCGAAGCGCTTTGCGCACATCATGCTTAGCGGACACGATCGTGGAGGATCGCAATCCGTCGACGTCGACAAGGCAGCGGGCCACCGGCCGACCCACCATCGAGGAAGACAATGAAGTTCTTCTTCCCCGAACGGAAGTCAGCATCACCGGCCTGTACCGCGGCGCCTGGCGCGCCCGGCCCGGCGCCTGACCGTCCTCCCCCCTTGGTAGATAAACGACGCTATCTACCACGCGGGGAACACCACCGCCGAGCGTCCGGACCGCCTGACGAGCGGCGTCATCGCCGCCTCGATCCTGATCGCGATCGCGATCGGTGCCGCGGCGATCGCGTGGTCCTGGCCGCCGCAGGTCCTCGCCGGCTTGCTGCAGCTGCTCGGGATCATCCTCGCGCTGCTTGGCGTCGCCGTCGTCCAGTCATCGCTCGAGTGCACCGCGGAGAAGGCGATCGACGCTGGCCACGGTGTCCAGCGGTGGTCTGCCCGTCGGCTCCATGAGTTGCGGGGCCGGTGGGCCCGTCGTCGCGGCCTCCCGGTGCCGACAGTCAGGGTCACGACCAGCTGGTCGTCGACCTTCGACATCAGCGACGACCTCGTCCGCAGCCGGTTGACGACGACGCACCCGGACCAGCACGCATGGTTACGCGCGCTGGCCGCCGAGATGCACGTTGCCTACACGACGATCAACGCTCTCAAGCGACGCCTCGTCGAACGGCGAGATCAGCTGCGCGTCGAGATCGCCGGCGCCACCCGCCAGGGCTGGCAGCTGATCGTCTTCGGGCTCGGCTGGTCGAGCGTGGGCCGACGCGCGGTCTCCAGGGCCTTGGCGCACAACTGGTGCGCGCGGCGCTCGTGCTCGGGCGAGTGCTCTTCCTGCGCTCGAACACCTCGACGAGCTCGAGCCGGCTCCGGGCGACCATGGTTGGTGCCCCAGCGGCGGGCCGTCGCGAGCGCGTGCTTGAGGTGCGCGATCGCCTCGTCGCGGGCGCCCGACCGTCGCCGCCGTAATCCCGCGTAGCGCGAGCGCGTTCGCCCAGCCGAGCGCGGGCTCGCCAATGCAGCGCTCACGAAGACGGTCCTTGGCTATGATCGCCAGCCGTGCGACGGGAGATCAGATGACGTGGACCGAGAGCCTCGATCACGCTCTCCTAGGCTTGGGGCAAGTGCGTTGAGACCGCGGTCGCGCCCGGCTGGTGTGTGGCCGTCGCCACAGCACGGACGTTGATGGCCCCGGTCGTGCTCCACTCCCCGGCCGATTGGCGCGCCTCCGTCGGAGGCGTCAAGCGCGGCGAGTTTGACCTGCCCTGAGAGCGCGTCGGAGGCCTCAGCGGACAAGCGCGGCATCACCCACCTCCGTCGAGGCCATCGCCGGTTGGCAATCGGTGGGCCGAACGATCGGGCACACCGGCCGAGGCCGTGCTGACGCCTAAAATGACATCAGCACGTGACGTTGATCGCGCAGGTGTTCAGCCACCTACCCACGCGGCTATTGCCGAACCGGGGGCGAGGACGCCTGCCCCGCCGCCGACCTCGTTTGGCCCGGCTGACTTCTTCGTCAGCTATACCGCTTCGGACCGGGCTTGGGCTGAGTGGATCGCGTGGGAGCTTGAGGATGCTGGTTACCGGGTCGTGATCCAGGCGTGGGATTTTCGCCCCGGGTCGGATTTCGTGGCCGCTATGCGGAAGGCGGCAGCCGAGTGTCGACGGACGCTTGCGGTGCTGTCGGCGGAGTACCTGCGCTCGGAGTTCGCGCTTTCGGAGTGGGCGGCGGCCTACGCGGCGGACCCGCTGGGCCGTGAGGGCAGGCTCGTGCCCGTTCGAGTGGAGTCGTTCGTGGCGGAGGGCCTTGACCTCAGCCGGGCGTGGATCGATCTGGTCGACCTGGACGAAGAGCAGGCGCGCCGACAGCTTCTGGCAGGCGTGAGCCTTGCCCGGGTGAAGCCGGAGCGGCGTCCGGCGTTTCCACGCACCCGCTCGGTGACGAGCGCGCCTCGTTTCCCTGGGTCGCTGGCGAGGCGGTCCCGGTCCGGCCTGGATCGCAACGGCATCCAGGAAAAGGACGCCGATCGGGATGTGCTACTCGAGTCTGATCGTGACCCGAGGTCGCTCCTACGATTGCCACGGATGGCCGAGCGGCAGCCCATCAGCGAGGCTCACGTCGCTTACGGTGCCCGGCTACGCGCAGCCCGCGAGAAGGCGAAACTGAGCAGAGAAGGACTGGCCGCCCGGCTGGACTTCTCGGCCAAGACGGTTGAACGCTACGAGAAAGGGACATCCCTACCCGCTGCACCGGTAATCGCGGCGTGGGAGAAGGAGTGCCGTGTCGCTCCAGGCGAACTGCTAGACGAGGAGTACCGCGCGCTGCCCCCACGCCCGCGGACGCGTTCGGGCTCCAGCTTGGATGAACACGAGATCGTCCAGGATGAGGCTGTCGACCGGGAGGCCGAGCGTGATTCCGATCGCGCGCGGGCCCATGGAGCCTGCGCTGGCGACGCGGCTTCAGATGTCGTCGCAGAGGTTGCGGGCGACGGCGGACGTGGCGCTCAGACGGGCGCGCAGCTCCGTCTGCTGGAGACGCCAGTAGGTGCGCGTCGGTGGCTTGTGGCGCTGGCGATCTTCGGCGTGATCTTCGCGCTCGGCGTGACCACAGTGGAGTTAGTCGGCCACGCCGACAAACGTGCGACTTCGCGGCCTCGAAGTCAGGGCGAGCAGTTCGCCGACGGGATGCGCTCGATTGCTGCGCGCCTTGATCGCGCTCGTGTCGATACGCGCCGACAACTGGCCGTCAGCGCTTCGGGCCAGCAGCGAACGGCGGCCGAGCGATTGAGCAAGGCGTACGCGCATGCCGCAGCGGCCAGTCGCCGCCTTCGCCCACCGATTGAGGCAGCGTCTCTGCATGCGCAGCTTAACGGCGCGCTGCTTCGTGCTCGGGATGCGTATGCGTCGCTTCACAGAGTGCTCCGGCTGAAAGACCGCTCCGCATTTCGTAGTGCGCGAGATGATGTGCGACAGGCCGAGGGTGCTCTAGAGGGGGTTTTGGTCGCCCTCGGTTCAGTCGATCTGGCGCAATGAACAGCCCGATAAGCCGGGGATCGGTTCGTGTTACCCCCCGAACGTCTCCTCTTGGTCGGGGGCGTTGTTGCTAGGCCGCTGGGCGGAGCGCGGCGTGGGTGCCGGCGTGGGCGCCCGCGACTTGACGACCTGTGACGCAGGGGGACGCGACAATCCTGGCTGTGGTGCTGGGCGGCTCTCGGCCCTTGGGGTGTTGAGCTCCGGCCGCTGTGGCGCCTTGCGCGGCTTCGGCTTGGCGGGGGATTTGATTGGCTTGAGACTTGAGACAGGCGTGAGGAGTCTCCCCATCGGTGGCACGTCTGAGCGGCGCGCGTCGTCGCCGTTATTCCGAAGCAGCGCGTAAGCACCGACCGCAGCCACAGCCACGACTGTCGCGATGATGTTCGTGCGCGTCAGCATTTCGCTTTCGGCTTGCCGATGAGGGTCAGGCAGCTTTCGCGAATCACGGGCGGTCTCTTGCCGCTTCTGATGCCGATGGTGACGCGGTAGCCGATGTACCCGGGTTTGGTTGCACGGATCTCGATACGTGTGCCCGAGCGCAGGTCGGAGCGCTTGGCGGGCGTTCCCAGGCTGCGTCCGAGCTGGGTGAGTACCGAGACTTCTCTCTGTGTGTGCTTGATGCGTCGGCGTTGCGGGGTGCGCCGCTTGTCGCACTGGCGCCCGTGGCAGCGCAACTCGATCGTGCTGCCGGCCGGAAGGCGGCTGCCCTTGCCGGCGGTTACCCGAAGAACTTTGATACGCGTCAGGCCTAAACGAGTGCGCTTTTTAACGAAGAGGTAATTCGCATCGATGCGCGGGGTCGGCGTGGTCGCGTCGGCGCCATCGCAGTTGTCGTCGATGCGGTTGTCGGGGATGTCGGGGATGCCGGGACGAATGGCGGGGTTGGTGTCGTTGCAGTCGCCGCCGAGCGATGAGGCAAGGATGCCGTCGCCGTCTCGGTCGTAGCTGAGCTGGCCGTCGCAGTCTTCGTCGATCGTGTTGTTGAGGATCTCGGGTGCGCCGGGATGGACGGAGGAGTCGTTGTCGTTGCAGTCGACGTCGCGGTGGTAGCCGTCATTGTCGATGTCGGTGTCTTCAGCGAAGCCGACCTGGACGGTGAGCGGCCCGTGGAAAGCGGCTACGCCGTTGAAACCGGGGGCGTGGTGGCCCCCGGCTTGGATGAGATAGTCCCCAGGGGTCACATCGACCGGGGCGCCGGCGGGCTGGCCTGGAGGGATGCTGGAGCCCCCGTAGGTGTTCTGGACGGCGTCGTCATTGCAGGCGAGCGGAGTGCTCTGATCGCCTCGGTAGACGCTCATGACCGTGTTGATGGTGCCTTGATCCCCTGCGACGGAGAAGGTGGCCTGTCCGATCGCTGGCGCTCTGAATCGAAACCAGATGGTCTTGGCGTACGGGCTGGTCTCGCACATGCCCATCTCACCGGGTTCCAGCGTAGCGCCGGTGTTCGTAGCGGTTATCGGGGTGCCGGCAGTGATCTGCGTCGCGCCAGCACGGCTGTCATTAGCGGGCGGCTCAGAGACGCGGATCTTGATGTCGCCTGCCGTGGGCGAGTTGCAAATGAGAGGTGGAGTGGGTGCCGTACAGCCGCCCAGCTGGGCGAGGTATCGACGTCCGGCGACGGTATCGATGAGCATCTCGGACTGCACCCGCACGCCGGGAAGAACGGGGCGCCCTGGGTCATACCACTGCAGGTCGTCGTTGCAACCGATCAGCCGGTCACCAGCCTTCTCGTAGACGGCCAAGACCGTGTCGAGGTTGATGTTCGACTCGTCCGAGGACACGGTCACGGGCCCGCCGGTGCCTTCAAATTCCCACCAGAGGGTGCGGTCCATGCGGACCCCCTGAGTGGTGCTGACGCCCGCGGTGTTGCTGCAGCGTTGCCCGGCGGGATCGTTGGTTGTCAAGCCCTCCGCGGTCGCGATGGTCGCGTCAGCATTGCTGATCGCGTTGGCCACTCCGAGCTGCAGCACAATCGGGTTGGCGCGATCATCGTTGATCGGCGCGGCGGTCGCGACGGCGGGCAGTACTGCGCAGACGAGCGCGAGCGCTCCGGCAACCAACCCGTAGGCGGGCATACGAACTCGCTTCGGGGCCATGGCGACCGATGGCTGGGGATGGAGGCGGGTCACATCCCGTATGAGAGCAGAGACGGCAGGATCGGGCGGGCGAAATTGGACCATCTGGGCCGGTTATCGCCCAGGGGTCCGGACCGCTATCGAGGTGGTCCTTGTGCGACGGCCGGCGTTGCAAGCACGCTGAGCTCGTCCTGCCAAAGCATCCGCTTGAGCCGCAGGTAGATCTCTCAAGGAGAAGCCATGCCGAAGACGAAGCTGTGGAGCACCACCTTGACGGAGAGGATCCGGGGTGGCCTGCTGGCTGCGGCGTTCGCAGTCCTGACGCTCATGGCATTCACCGCGGCGGCAGACGCCGCGGTGGGCTGCTACGGCGACTACTGCTCGGGGCAGAATCCCGAGGACACCTACAATTCCACCACTGGCCGTTGGTGCAGCGCTGGCGCCTCCACGGTGGCGTCGGCACGCATCTATGGGAGCACGAGTTGGGTCGAGCTTCGCTGGTCTCCCAACTGCCAGACCAACTGGGCACGAGTGTCGTCCGGATACGGCACGATCTACCCGTGGGCGTTGAGAGCCGTTCAATGTGCCACGGGCTACACCCAGGCTGGCGTCGTGGCGAGCAGCACCGACTACTCGTGGTCCCGCATGATCTACTCGCCCGTCAAGACGGTGCGAGCTTCGTGGACCGGACCGCCCGGCCCTAACGGGACCGCCTGCGCCTAGCTGCACAGGAAGGATGTGTCCGGCCTCCGGGCCAAGGTCGAGAGGCGCCAACCACCCTCGACGGCAACCTGGAGGCCGGACACACGGCCGCGACTGCGGATGGGCGACGGCGGCCACGTCGCGGCGAGCGGTCGAGGTCGCGACGGTCCCGCGGGCCCCCAGGTCTGGGGGTGACCGCGAAGCCACACGGCCACGTCGTTGTGACCTTCAGCGATAAATGGCGCGGATCCTTCAGCGCTCCTTGACGCGGAACCTATCGCCGGCGATCGGCGCTCAGCGCCTTCGAGGCCCGGGCACCGTCCTTCGCGAGCTCGTCGGCAACTCCGTTCCGCTCCCTGGGAATCCGAGCGAACGTGACCCGCCCCGGATACCGGGCCACCTGCGCTTCGCCCTCCTCCTTGAGCTGGATCAGGTGCTCGGCCCGCGCACGCGATGCCCCAGAGAGGTGGCCGAAGACCACCGGCGAGTCCATCCGCACGTGAGCCGACGTCGCGCCCGCGTCGGCCGCGGCCCGCAGCGCGTTCCGAACCGCC
>JBPCJA010000180.1:0-9270 GCA_051005755.1 Solirubrobacteraceae bacterium | reverse complement strand
CAAGCACACGCTGCTCGGCCTTCTGCCCGTCCTGCGCGAGCGCCATGCGACGACGTTCGTCGTCGTCAACGCCGAGAACGCGGCGGGCGGCCTCGGCATCACGCCGAAGATCGCCGACGAGCTGTTCGGCGCGGGCGTCGACGTCATCACGCTCGGCAACCACGCCTACCACCGGCGCGAGATCTACCCCTACCTCGGGCAGCGCTCGGAGATCCTGCGTCCCTACAACTACCTGCGCAGCCAGCCCGGCCACGGCACCTGCGTCGTGGAGCGCGACGGCGTGCGACTCGGCGTCGTGAACCTCAGCGGCAACCTCTTCCTGCGTGCCGGCCGGCCCGCGTTCACCGACGCCGACGCGGCTCTCGGCGAGCTCGCCGGACGCGCCGACCACGTCCTCGTCGACTTCCACGCCGAAGCGACGAGCGAGAAGGTCGCGCTCGGCTGGTATCTCGACGGCCGCGTGAGCGCCGTCGTCGGCACGCACACGCACGTGCCGACCGCCGACGCGCGCGTGCTGCCGGGCGGCACGGCGTACATCACCGACGTCGGCATGACCGGCCCGCGCGGCGGCGTCATCGGCGTGCGCAAGGAGCAGTCGATCCGCAGCTTCGTGACGCACATGAACGAGCGCTACGACACCTCCGACGAGGACCCGTGGCTCAACGGCGTGCTCGTCACGTGCTCGCAGCCGATGCGGGCCGATGCGATCGAGCAGGTGCTGCTGCCGGCCGCATGAGGCGGGCAGCGAGCAGCACGAGCGCGACGAGCAGCAGCGCGTTGCGCGCCGCGACGACGAGGACGACGTCGGTGCGCTCGTTGATGAGGTCGAAGTAGCGGCTCGGGAACTCCACGTGCGTCAGCACGATCGCGGCGCCCGTCAGCGCCCCGACCGCCCGCTGCCCCCAGACCCACGCCAGCGCCGCGAACGGCGCGAGCCAGATGACGTACTGCGGCGAGAAGACCTTGCCGAGCGTCACGAACGCCAGCAGCGCGGCGAAGCCGCTCAGGACCAGGTGGCGGACGTCGCGGCCGCGCGCGGCAAGCGCCATGACGCCCGCGAGGGCGAGCACGAGCGCGCCCGCGAAGAGGGCCGCGACGAGCTGGGCGTGGCCGCCGTCGAGGCCGTTGGACTTGAAGCGGTCCGGGCGCAGGTTCGTCCCGGTGACCTGCGAGTCGCCGAGCGCGAAGAGCACGCTCGCCGGCGTCGACTCGATCTGCACCGGACGGTCGAGGTGGAAGCGAAACGACTCGACGTAGCCGTGACCCGCCAGCGGCAGTGAGATGAGCACGACCACCCCGACGAAGATCGCGGTGCCGCGCAGCGCCGCCCGGCGCTCGCCGCGCGCGACGAGCCAGACGACCGCGACGACCGCCAGCAGCCCCGGGAAGAGCTTCGTCATCGTGCCGAGGCCCAGCAGGACGAAGCCGAGTTCGGGCCGCTCGCGCGCGAAGGCGAGCAGCCCGCCGAGCGCGATCGCGATCGGCAGCGGGTCGAAGTGCGTGCGCAGCGATGCGCCGATGAGCACGGGCTGGAGCGCCAGCAGCCAGGCGACGGCGAGGCCCGTGCGGCGATCGCCCCCGGCGGGCGAGTCGGCGGCGGGCTCTGCTGCAGCTGGGAGGCCCGCCAGGCGCGCCGCGAGCTGCTGGCCGACGAGGGCGCAGCCCGCCATGAGGACGGCGAAGGTCACGGCGTAGGTCACCTCGTCGCGGCCGGGCAGGCCGGCGAGGCCGATCGGCAGCGCCGCCAGCGGCGGGTATTCGAAGCCGAAGTCGACGTACGGCAGGCCGCCGCCGGCGAGCAGGTCGGCGTACGTGCGGTAGACGAAGAGGTCGTTGACGGTCGTGTCGGAGAACGGGCCGACGGTCGTCGCCACGGCCCACAGGACGGCGAGCGCGAGGGCCGGCAGCGCGCTCCAATGCATCGCAGCAGCTCGCTCGATCGAGCTGCGTCGGCCGCCAGCGCGCCTCAGGGCGCGTCGAGCCTCTCGAACACGACCGTCTGGTGCGCACCTGCTCGTTCAGCGACAAGCGTCACGAGCGAGCCCGGTTCGTCCAAGCAGGCTACGTAGACAAAGTGGCCCCACGGGCCCTGGGCGGGGGCGCTCTCCCGCTTGACCGATTCCAGGCGGGTCACCGGCGTCTCCGTCGCCGCCTGTCCGGGGATCGCCACGATCTCAGGGCACACGTGACCGCTGAACCGTGAGTGTCCCCCGGTGGCGATCAGCTCGTCTTCGGCGAGCGCCTCCTGCGGATCCCACCAAGGCTTGTGCACGATGGTGAGATCTTCCCACCCGTCTTCCCCACGCTCCAGCACGACCAACAGGCACATCCAATCGTCGGCGTCTGACACGGCCAGAAACATCACTGCCCCGTACGCTCCGCGCTGGCCGAACGCGACCGGTTGGGGGCTCCCGCCGGGGTCTGGCAACTCAGACGTCTTCAGCCGCTGTGCGTCGAGGATTGACGCCGCCTGGGACGTCAAGCTCATGAAGGTTGCGCCGTCGCCGGCGGACCCCAGCGTCCCAGCAGCGCCAGCATCACGAGCGGGAAGAACCACGGGATGTAGAGGTAGAACCAGTGCGTCACGCCGAGCTGCAGCGCGATGAGGATCGCCGCGGCGCAGGCGGCGAGGCCGACGAGGTCGCGGCGGCGCGGCACGACCGCGAGGGCGAGCGCGAGGGCCACCGACGCGACCTGCACGCCGTGCTGGACGCTGTCGAGCCAACCGGGGTCGTAGAGGCCCCAGATCGAGAACGGCGAGCCGCGCTGCGCCTGGAAGGCGACCGTCGCGTCCCAGAAGCTGCGCGGGTCGTCGTGCGCGAGCACCGGCGCGAACGCCAGCGCGGCCGCCACGAGGAAGCCGGCCGCAAACCACGCGATCGTCCGCGGCCGCGGCCGCGGGTACGTCGCGAAGAGCGGAGCGAGCGCGAGCGGCGCGAACTTCGTCAGGCCCGCGAGCGCGACGAGCGCCCCGCGCGCCGGCGCGCTGCCGGCCGCCCACACCGCCGCGAGCACGAGCGCCGCGACGAGCGCGTCGTTGGCGTTGGACATCTGCACGTAGAGCGTGAACGGGTACGCCGCCCAGGCGTACGCGAGGACGATCCCGAGGTCCGGGCCGCGCACGCGGCGCCCGAGGAGGAAGCACAGCAGGCACGCGAGCAGGTCGAACGCGATCGCGGCCGCGTGCGCCGCGGGCAGCTCGTCCCAGCCACCGCTCCAGGTCAGCGTCTGCTCGAAGGGGACGTAGGCCTCGTAGACGACCGGCCCGTACGTGTCGCCGCTGGCGTTGTCGGACGGGAAGGCGCCGTAGAGCTCGTGGCCGTCCACGAGCCGGTCGGCGCCGATGACGCCCGCGTAGCCGACGTCGATGACGTTCGAGTTCGTGACGTTCAGCGCCACGCGGAAGCCGACGAGGAAGATCAGCCCGATCGCCAGCCAGCGCACGGGAACGAGCAGATCCAGCGGCCGGCGCTGCTCGTTCGCAACGGCGCGGCGGTGCAGGCCGATCCACAGCATCCGCCCGAGCAGGTAGACGAGCAGCGGGTAGACGAGCGGCACCGACGTGTCGACCTTCGCCGCGTTGAAGAACGCGAGCGAGACCGAGAACGCGCTGAGGACGAGCAGGTCGAGATGGAGCATCCGCCACGGCCGGCGCGGCGTCACGAACGGAACGACGAAGATGACCGCGAGCGGGATCCAGACCCACGGCGCGTTGACGATGCGCCCGAACGCGCCGGGGTAGCCGCGGGCCATCGTCCAGGCGACCTTGTAGCCGGTCCAGGCCTCGAGCACCGCGCCGCTGGAGTCGGCGACGAGCACCTGCGCGATCTCCTTGCGCGGCGCACCGCGCGGGACCCTCGCGTAGTAGGAGACCTGCCAGCGATCGGTGCCCTTGAGCAGGACCTCGCGCGTCGAGCCGGGGTAGCGGCGGCGCTCGCGGCGCACGTTCTCCAGGCGGTCGGCGATCGCCCCGACGCGCTGCGCGGTCAGCCCGCGGCCAGGCGGGGGAACGTCGTCGCGAGCCGGCGAGGAAAGCTGGTCGGGGCCGACGGGCGCGCCCGGCAGGCCCGTCTTCAGCGCGCCCGCGCTGCCCGGTTCGCGCACCTGCGCGGCGGCCGGGGCGGCGGCGGCGAGGCAGAGCAGGAGCGCGGCGATCCACGCCGCGCCACGGGTCACGCTCGGAAGCTCCAGAGCTTGTTGCCGAGGAAGTTCAGCGGCGTCGTGGCGGCGATCGCGATCGCCTGGGCGGGGACCTTCGCCATCCCCAGCCACTCGACGAGCGCGAACAGCGCGACGAGGTTGAAGGCGAACGCCGCCAGCGAGACGACGCAGAAGCGGGCCGCCTGGAAGCCGGCATGCCCAGAGCTCGCGCCGAACGTCCAGGCGCGGTTCCAGACGAAGTTGTTCGTGAGCGCGACGACGAACGCCGCGACGGCCGCCAGCCTGTAGTCGATTCCGGCCGCGTGGACGAGCAGCGTGAAGACGGCGAGGTTGACGACGTAGCCGCTCGCGCCGACGGTCGCGAAGCGGATGAGCTGCAGCCAGTTGGACGGCTTGCGCAGGCCGGCGCGCAGGCGCGCGCGCCCGCGCGGCGCGTCGATCGTGGGGTCGGTGACCGGCGCCGCCAGCGCCTCGTCGGCGGTCATCGGCGACAGGCTACCCAGCCCCGAAGTGCCCGATGACCATCGGGGCGACGTCGGCGATCGACCAGCAGCCGTCGGCGCGCTCGGGCGGCGGCTGGACCCCGCAGAACAGCAGCGCGCCGAGCGAGTCGACGCGATGCAGCGACCCGTGGCTGCCGCCGCGCACGTGGGCGCGCCGGCCCCAGTCGGCGAATTCGTAGGCGGGCTCGGCGGACAGCAGGACGTCGCCGGAGGTCCGGCAGCGCAGCGCCGCCCACACGCGGGCGAGCGCGTCGGGGTAGTGGTCGCAGCACAGCACGCCGTCCTCGACGGTCGCAAGCAGCGTGTCGAGCTCGCCGTCGACGCTCCAGCGACGGCCGCGCGCGTCGGCGACCTCGTCGCCCGGGGCGAAGGACAGCTCGCCGCGCTCGCCGCCGATGCATGCCCGCCCGTCGGTCCCCCACCACATGACGAGATCGACGCCCTCGATCGCCCGCGCCGAGGCGACGACCCGCGGCAGCGCGCTCGTGGTCTCGAGCAGGAGGTAGATCATCGCCGAGCGCTGCGCCGGGCACAGCGCGAGCTCTGCGTGCCGCGACTTCGCGCCCGACGGCTGCAGGACCTTCCAGTCGGCGAACGTCTCGGCGAAGTCGATGACGCGCTCGACGTGCGAGTGCGAGTGGTCGGCGACGACGATCATCGCGTGCTCGTCGAGGAATGCGTCCGGGCCGCCGCCTGCCTCCATGACGCGCCACAGCTCGGCGTCGGCCGCAGCGATCGAGTGGATCTGCGCGTGCGGGCCGTTCTTGTGCGAGTGCGCGTCGTTGTCGGGCAGCGACAGCAAGAGGAAGTCGAAGAGGTCGTGCTCGACGAGGTAGGAGCCGACGCAGCCGGCGTGCTGGTCGCGCATCCCCGGGATCCCCATCCGTGACCAGCAGCTCGTCTTGCGGCTGGCGAAGATGTCGGCGTAGAAGAGCTCGCGCGGCCCGAGCACCGAGCGCTTGAAGAGCGACGACGCCGCGCGGGTCAGGGCGAAGTCCTTGGAGATCTCGTGCGGATGGCGGCCGCGGAAGATGAGGTACGTCGTGCCGGCCGTGCGCGGCGCCTCGGCGTCGTCGAGCGTCTCGAAGACCGTCCGCACCTCCGGCGACAGGTGGGCCGCGTTCATGTTGAAGATCGTGTCGACGAGCTGGCGGTTGAGGCCGAACTTCCGCGACGCCGCCAGCGACGAGCCGTACTCGACGTAGCGCGCCTCGGCCCGCGAGTACCAGTTCATCGACGGGATCTCGTGCTCGTCCTGCAGCCGTCCGGTCGCGATCGTGGCCGCGCAGACGGGGGTCACCGACGGGAACGCCGCGACACATGCGTCGACGTACGTGCCGCGCTCGCGGATGGCGCTCAGCGCGGGGGCGGTGCCTGCCCGCATCGCGCGCTCGACCATCGTCGGCTTCATGCCGTCGATGACGGTCAGCACGAGCTTGGGCGGGCGCCGGCTCACCGCAGGATGCGCAGGCCCGCGTACTTCTCGCCTTCGCGGCGGCGGCCTCCGCGCAGGAGGAAGGCGAAGAAGCCGAGCGCGAGGACGGAGATCGGCGCGACGAGGACCGCCAGCGCGGCGAGCACGACCGCTGTGCCCTCGACGTAGACCGGCAGCGCGGCGCGCGCCTCGGGGTCCAGCCGCGCGCGGGTGCGCACGACGAGCGAGCGGGTCGCGGCGCCGGCGAGCGCGGCGCAGAGGCCGCCGCCGAGCAGCCCCGGCCACCAGACGTCGTGGTGGTCGGCGAGCGTCGCCGCGCACAGCAGCGCGCCGAGGCCGATGCCGATGCCGGAGAGCGCGGATTCGAGCGGTCCCTCGGGAACGCCACGTCGCTGCGCGACGACCACCGCGATGACCGCGATGACCGCGGCCAGCAGCCAGACGGGCGCCTCGAGGAAGGCAAACGGCGTGCCGTCGTAGTCGATCCCGAGGTTGGCGCTCGCCAGCGCGCCGGCCACGAGCGCCGGGAGGAACGGGCGGATGCCCGCCGCGCCGGCCAGCCCGGCACCTTGGAGAATGTCGATCAGCAGTCGCACAGCGTCCGGTAGCGTGACGGCGCATGACGATAGACGACAGGGAGGGGCGACCCCCCGGCGAAAGCCGGCGCGTGGCCTCGAAGCCCGGCTCCCGTCAGACCTCCCGCGACCTCGAGCGCTACGCCGGGCTGTTCGCGGCGCGCACGCGGGTCATGAAGTCCTCGGCGATGCGCGACCTCATGGCGCTGACCGAGCGCGCGGACATCATCTCGCTCGCCGGCGGGCTGCCTGACACGTCGTCGTTTCCGTCGGCATCCTTCGCGGCGATCATGGGGCGCGTCGCCGTCGAGTCGACCGCGCGGTCGCTGCAATACGGGCCGACCGAGGGACTGACGGTCCTCAAGCGCTGCATCGCCGAGGTCATGGCCGAGGAAGGCATGGTGGTCGACCCCGACGACGTGCTGGTCACCACCGGCGGCCAGCAGGTCATCGACCTCGTCTGCAAGACGCTCGTCGATCCCGGCGACGTCATCGTCGCCGAGGCGCCGACGTACCCGGGCGCCGTGCCGACGTTCTGCTCCTACCAGGCCGAGGTCGTCCAGATCAGCCTCGACGAGGACGGCATGCGCATCGACGAGCTCGAGGCGACGCTCGACCGGCTCGCGCGGGAGGGTCGGCGGCCGAAGTTCATCTACACCGTGCCGACGTTCCAGAACCCCGCCGGGACGACGATGTCGCTCCCGCGCCGGCGGCGGCTCGTCGAGGTCGTGCGCGAGCGCGAGCTGCTCGTGCTCGAGGACAACCCCTACGGCCTGCTGCGCTACGAGGGCGACCCGCTGCCGACGCTCTACGCGCTCGAGGGCGGGGACTTCGTCATCTATCTCGGGACGTTCTCGAAGATCCTCTCGCCGGGGGTGCGGCTGGGCTGGAGCGTCGGCCCGCGGCCGGTGCTGGCGAAGATGAACATCGGCAAGCAGGCCGCCGACCTCTGCTCCTCGTCGCTGACGCAGCTCTTCGTCGCCGCCTACTTCGCGAGCGGGCGCTGGCAGGACTACGTGCACTCGCTGCGGGGGATCTACCGCCGCCGACGCGACGTCATGCTGGACTCGCTCGCCGAGTGCTTCGGCCCCGAGTCGCGCTGGACGCACCCGCAGGGTGGCCTGTTCATCTGGGCGACGCTGCCGGATTACATCGACACGACCGACCTGTTGGCGCGGGCGCTGGACCAGCACGTCGCCTTCGTCCCCGGCCGGGCGGCGTTCCTCGACGGGCGCGGCGGGAGCAGCATGCGGCTGAACTTCTCGGGCGTCGGCGAGGCCGACATCCGCGAGGGGATCCGGCGCATCGGCGAGGTCGTACGCGAGCAGGTCGAGCTCTACGGCACGCTCACCGGGTCCCACAGCATCGTCGCGCCGTCCGAGCCCGCACCGGCGCCGCCGGATGCCGACCTCGCCGACGTGCTGCAGCTGCCACGCCTGCCCGAGCGCCGCCGGCGCCCCGGCGCCCGCGAGGGATGACAGCGCGCCATTGCTCGACGATGGCCCGCGCCGTCCCACGGCGCCGGTGCTCGCGATGACCCGCGTCGCGGTCCTCAAGGGTGGGCGCTCGCTCGAGCGCCAGGTCTCGCTGAAGTCCGGTGCGCGCGTGCAGGACGCGCTCGAGCGCCTCGGCCATGACGTCGTCGGCATCGACGTCGGCCACGACCTCGTCGCGCGGCTGCGCGTCACGGCTCCCGAGCTGGCGTTCGTCGCGCTGCACGGCCGCGACGGCGAGGACGGCACCGTGCAGGAGCTGCTCGAGGCGCTGGGCATCCCCTACACCGGCTCGGGCGTCTCGGCCTGCATCCGCTGCGCCGACAAGGTGCTCGCCAAGCACCACATGGTCGACGCCGGGATTCCGACCCCGGACTTCTTCGCCTTCAACGAGACGGCGTTCAAGGAGCTCGGTGCCGCCGATGCGCTGCCGGCGATCGAGCAGCGCCTGCAGTTCCCGATCGTCGTCAAGCCGGCTGGGCAGGGGTCGGCGCTCGGGATCAAGTTCGCCGCCGCGGCCACGGACGTGCCCGGCGCGCTCGTGGCGGCCTTCTCCTACGGGGACAAGGTCCTGCTCGAGCACCACGTCGACGGGCGCGATCTCGCGGTGTCGATCGTCGACGGCGAGGCGCTGCCGGTCGTCGAGGCGGTGCCGCGCGAGGAGGACTTCTACGACTTCGAGGCGCGCTACGAGATCGGTCGCACGCAGTTCGTCTGCCCGGCCCAGCTCCCCGAGGGGATCACCGCCCGCGCCCAGGAGCTCGCGCTCGACGTCTGGCGGGTGCTCGGCTGCCGCAGCTTCGCGCGGATCGACCTCATGCTCGGCGCCCAGACGGGCGAGCTGACCGTGCTCGAGGCCAACGCGATTCCCGGCATGACCGAGACGTCGCTGCTGCCGCAGGCGGCCGACGCGGCCGGCATCGGCTTCGACGCGCTCATCGAGCGGATCGTCCAGCTCGCGCTACCCGGCTGAGGCGCCGGCGCGCGTCAGCCGTCGTCGCCGGCGAAGTCCTCCGGGGAGACCTGGTCGAGGAAGTCCTTGAACTTCTCGACGACCTCCTCGGTGTCCTCGACCTCGTGCTCGAACTCGATCGCCGACTCGG
>JBPCJA010000179.1:0-11303 GCA_051005755.1 Solirubrobacteraceae bacterium | reverse complement strand
CGGGATACCGCCGCTTCCTTTCGACAGCACGGCGGCCGAGGGCCTACAAAACCGGCTGATTTCCAGGGAATTTGTCGTCCTGGCCTCAGATCTGCCCCAGTCCCTCCAGGAGAGCCGCACCCATTTGTATTAGCGGCGCCGCGATGTTGCTCCTGTTATTCAGATCGCCAACCACCCTGAAGGAGCGCTCAGCGCGCCCCGTCACAACCGCGCGGGGAGGCAGATTCCATGCCTTGGACCACGAAGCTGCTCGTCATCGCCAACCGCACCATCGACTCGGACGAGATCCGCAACGCGATCGTCAATCGCGCCGCCGCCGGTCCGGTGCAGATCACGCTCGTCGCGCCCGCATCCAGCGGCACCGGCCCGCCGCGCGCGCGTCGCACGGCGACGGCGCAGCACCTGGAGCAGGCGGTGCAGCAGCTGCGCGAGGCGGGCGTACCGGTCGAGGGCGTCGTGGGTGACTCCGACCCGATGCTCGCCGTCCAGGACGCGTGGGACCCCCGCCGCTTCGACGAGGTCATCGTGGCGACGCTGCCGACCGGGGTGTCGCGCTGGATGGCCGCCGACCTGCCGCACCGCGTCGAACGCTTCACCGCGGCGCGCGTGACCCACATCGTCGCCGCAGCGTAAGGGAAGATCCCCACGATGACGGAAGATCGTGCCACTCAGGCAGCGCCGCGGCCGGTGACGCCACGCAGCCAACTGCACGCGGCGGCGCGCGCGCCCGCGCAACGAGCCGAGCGGTACCTGCTCGCAGGACCACACGGCGAATACAGCGACGACGACGTCCGGGTCATCGTCGGCCACTACTACAAGACCGCTCCAGCGGTCGGCCTCGACCCCCTGCTCGTCGTCGCGCAGATGGTCCTGGAGACGGGCGCGCTCACCTCGTTCTGGTCACAGCGACCGCGTCGAAATCCTGCAGGCATCGGGGTCACCGGCGCACCGGGAGCCGGGCTGTCGTTTCCCAGCTGGAAGACGGCGGTTCGCGCCCACACCGGCCGTCTGCTGGCGTACTCGGTGCCCAGCGGCACTGAGAATCAGGCTCAAGCCCAGCTGATCGCGGAGGCATTGGCGTTCCGTCCCCTGCCACAGCGACTCCGCGGCGTCGCACCGAGGCTCGAAGGACTCGCGGGCACGTGGGCGGCAGACCCGCAGTACGCGGTCAAGCTGGCTCGCGTGGCGAACGACATTCGCACGCAGGACGTCTGACACCTCAGCCGCGCGGGCCCGGGTCGCGGAGTCGCGGGCCCGGGTCGCGGAGTGCGCCCCCGACCGATGAGTTCTTGCCGACGGACGAGTCCTAACCGCGACCCGTTTCTCGAAGGACTGGAGGCAGGACAATGCATCTACGGTCGCGAGGCGTCGTCCTCGTCGGGCTGCTCGTCGGTCTGCTCGCCGGTGGGGAGGCCGCCGTAGCCGCAGCCCCGACGGCCGCAGCCGCAGAGGGGCGGCACTCATATTCAGGCACGATCGACGGGGCGGAGTTCCGGGTCGAGGTGCCGGAACGGTGGAACGGCACGCTCGTGCTGTACAGCCACGGCTACATGCCCCCGAGCTTCCCGTCGTTCGGGATCGCGCTGACGAACCGTCCACCGGACCGCTCGGAGACCGAGGCCTGGCTGCTGGAGCACGGCTACGCCTTGGCGGCGTCGCAGTTCCAGGGCGGGGGCGGCGGCTACCAGGTCGAGAACGGACTGCACGACCAGCTGGCGTTGCTCGACTGGTTCGATGCCCACGTCGGGCGGCCGCGTCAGACCGTGGCGACCGGACAGTCGATGGGCGCGGCGATCGCAGTCCTGCTCGCGGAACGCAACCCGCATCGGTTCGCCGGGGTGGCGACGGTGTGCGGGGGCTACGACCCGCAGGGGACCTTCAACGCGGTGCTTGACATGAACTTCGCGGTCAAGACGCTGCTCGCTCCGAAGCAGGACGTCGAGCTGGTGCGCATCACCGATCCCGCACGCAGCACCCAGGCTCTC
Organism: Solirubrobacteraceae bacterium; assembly: GCA_051005755.1. Lineage (GTDB taxonomy): Bacteria > Actinomycetota > Thermoleophilia > Solirubrobacterales > Solirubrobacteraceae > CADCVQ01. The sequence goes on along the minus strand of JBPCJA010000179.1, from coordinate 9,318 downwards.
GCGGACGCGCTCGACCAGGCGCTCACCACCCCGCAGGGGCGGGCCCGGCTGGCCCTGGCCGCCGCGTTCAACAACGTCACGGGCTGGTACTCCGCGCACCAGCCGCGACCCACGGACACGACCGAGTGGATCCGCCAGCAGGCCGCCTGGCTCAAGAACGCGTACATCGTCGGACTCGGTCCGAGCGCACGGGTGGATCTGGAGCGCAAGGCGGGCGGCAACCCGTCCTCGAACGTGGGGATCGATTACAGCCGGCAGCTCGCCCGGTCCAGTCAATCGGCCCTGGTCCGGCGGGCCTACCGGGCAGCCGGGCTCGACCTGCGAGGTGACCTGGATCGACTGGCGGACGCGCCGCGGATCGCCGCGGACCGGGACGCGGTCGCCTACATGTACCGCTTCGGCGTCCCGCGCGGCCGCACCCCGGTGCCGGTCGTCGCGCTGCACACCACGGGCGACGGCGGGGCGGTCCCGGACCAGGAGAAGTGGTACGCCGACCAGGTCCACCGCTCCGGCGACCCGAGCCGGCTGCGCCAGCTGTACGTCGACCGGGGGATGCACTGCTCGTTCAGCGCCGCCGAGGAGATCGTCGCTCTACGTACGCTGTTCGAGCGGATCGACACCGGCCGCTGGCCGGATACGACCCCAGGCCGCCTGAGCGAGGCGGCACGCGAGCTCGGTGACAGCCACCAGCTCGTCCTGGACTTCGGCACCTTCCAGGACGCGCCCATTGCGCCGGCGTTCACCAGGTACGCACCGCCAGAGTTCCTCCGTCCGTCACGGTAGGACCTCGCCGCTCCGCCGCCGATCGAGGGCCGGGTGCTGTAGGCAGGCATCCGGCCCTTGATGGCGATCACCGCGGGCGCTGGGCATTCGCTCGGGGTCACGAGCCGCGCGGTAAGGCGTGCCATCATCGCGGGCATGAGCGGGTCGGTTCCCCTGTACGACACCATCGGCACGTCGTACTCGGCTACGCGTCAGGCCGATCCTCGTATCGCCGCGCAGATCCGCACCGCGCTCGGCGACGCTCGCAGTGTCGTCAACGTAGGGGCAGGGACCGGCGCCTACGAGCCGGCTGACCTGGAGGTCATCGCCGTCGATCCATCGCCGGTCATGATCTCTCAGCGACCACCGGGAACGATCCGCGCGACCGAGGCTTCAGCCGAGAGCCTCCCGCTTGATGACGACAGCGTCGATGCGGCGATGGCGGTGCTGAGCGACCACCACTGGGCTGACCGCGCCGCCGGGCTTCGCGAGATGTGCCGAGTCGCGCGTCATCGCGTCGTGCTGGTGAGCTTCGAACCGGAGGCCGTCGAGAGCTTCTGGCTGACGCGCGACTACCTTCCGCAGTTCGTCGACCTCATTCCCAAGCCCTATCGGACCCGCGGACGCTGGTGGCACGACGTCCGCGAGCTGCTCGGCGGCGACGCGCGGTTGAGCGCTCTCGGCGTACCACACGATTGCAGCGACGGGTTCTACATGGCTTATTGGCGAAGGCCGCACGCGTACCTCCAAGCCGACGTGCGCGACAACATCTCCGTCTTTCACCGCATATCGTCAGCCGACGTCGACAACGCACTGGAGGCCCTCCGATCGGACCTCGACGACGGCACGTGGCTTGAGCGCAACAGCCCGCTGATGAAGCTCGCCGAGGCTGATGTCGGCCTACGGATCGTGGTCGCCGAGCTCCCCTGACTGATCGGTTGCGCTCTGCGGTCGGCAGCTTCACCGGCCCTCCTCGCCCAAGCCGACCGGGCGCTCGCGCGACTCGCCGCCGGGCTGAGCGGCTATGCGCTCCAAGGCGCGCGTGGCCGTCACTGACCTGCCGCTGCGTCGCCCGGAGATCCGGTACAGCTCAGCGGAGGCATGTGGCGTCGATCGGCACGGGTAGCGGTAGTAGGTGCCGAGCGTGCCGGCCTGGGCTGCGCGGGCCTTGTCGATCATGTGTGGCAGCCACGGATAGCCGGCGGGTTGGGCGTCCATAGGCGCGAGGTCCTTGGCCGTAGGTCGGCGCGAGGGCCCGGCCGGGTCATGACTGCATGAGGTAGTCGGCTTCGAAGCGGTCGGCGCGGCCGTGCTCGACGTGCTGCAGGTCGAGGGTGGCAGGATCGTCGATGTCACGGCCTCCGAGCCGCATCGCTTCCCGGCATTCGGCCTGCCGCTCACGCTCTGTCCGCGGCCGGCGATTCCTTGTCGGGCAGTCGGTCGTCTTAAGGCGGTCCAGTCGCTCAAACCAGGAGGTCGGACATGCTGCTCGAAGGCAAGAACGCCGTGATCTACGGAGCGGGCGGACTCGGCGCGGGCGTCGCCAGGACGTTCGCACGGGAGGGGCGCGGGTCTTCCTCGCGGGTCGTACGCGCGAACCGCTCGAGGCGCTCGCGGCCGACATCGCCGCTGCGGGCGGATCCGCCGAGGCGACGGTGCTCGACGTCCTCGACGAGGCGGCCGTCGACGCGCCCGTCGCCGACGTGGTCGCGCGCGGCGACATGGTCGAGCAGGGCTCTGGGGTCATACTCGCGGTCACGAGCGGCACGGTGCGCGCGCCGTCGCCCGGGATGGGCAACACCGGTCCCGCCGACGCGGCGGTCGAGGTCTTCATGCGCACGCTGGCGGCCGAGACGGGCCTCGGGGCGTCCGCATCGTCGGCATCCACACGGCCGCCGTCGCAGAGACGCTCACCCGCGAGCGGATCGCCGAGGTCTCGGGCCAGGACATGGATCCCGCGGTGATCGTCGACTCGGTGGCGCAGATGACGACGCTGCGCCGCGCGCCCGCACTGGCCCACGTGGCGGATACCGCTGCGTTCCTGGCTTGCGACCGTGCCGGGGACGTGACCGGGACGATCGTCAACGTCAGCTGCGGGCTCGTCCCGGGCTGACCGCGCTGGCGGGCGGTGGCGTGCAGCCCGGCTGTCGCCGCCGCTCGCCCGCTCGCCCGCCCTGCGCGATCCTTACATGCGAGATGCGGAGGATAGACTGACGCGCACGATCCTCGACACGCTCGAGCTCCCCATCGTCCTGGCTCCGCTTGCCGGCGGACCAGCGACGGTCAGACTCGCGGTAGCGGTTTCCAAGGCGGGAGGCTTGGGCTTTCTGGCTTCGGGCTACCGCACGGCTGCCGACCTGCGCGAGCTGGTGCACAGCTTCCGCGTCGCGAGCGACCGGTTGTTCGGGGTCAATGTCTTCACGCCGCCGGCGACAGCGTCCGAGCCGGAGGGCGTCGCGCGCTACGTCGAGCGCCTCCAGAGCGAGGCGAGCCGCGCCGGGGTGCCACTCGGCGAGCCGCGCTTCGACGACGACGACTGGGACGCGAAGCTTTCGGCGCTGACCGAGTTGGAGGTGCCCGTCGTGTCGTTCGTCTTCGGCTGCCCGCCCGCAGAGGTCGTCGCGGCGCTGCGCGCCACCGGCGCGTCGGTGTGGGTGACGATCACGAGCCCGGAGGAGGCCAGACAGGCCGAGGATGCCGGCGCCGACGCGCTCGTCGTCCAGGGTTACGAGGCCGGCGGCCACCGTGGCTCGTTCTCCGACGGCGACGAGGCGCCCTACGGACTGTTGTCGCTGCTTCAGCTCGTAGCGGCGCACGCTCGCGTCCCGCTCGTCGCGGCCGGCGGCCTCGCATCCGGGCGCGGTGTCGCCGCGGCGCTGACCGCCGGCGCCCGAGCGGCTCAGATCGGCACCGCGTTCCTGCGGTGCCCCGAGGCGGGGACCGCTGCGGTGCACCGTGCCGCGCTCGCGACCGCGGCGCCCACGGCGATCACCCGCGCGTTCAGCGGCAAGCCGGCGCGCGGCATCGTCAACCGCTTCATGCGCGACCACGGCGAGGCCGCTCCCGCCGCGTACCCGGCGATCCACTACGTGACGGCACCGCTGCGTCAGGCGGCGCGGCAGAGTGCGAATCCCGACCTCGTGAACCTCTGGGCCGGGCAGACACACGAGCTCGCCACCGATGCGCCCGCGGCAGTGGTGACGCGCCGCCTCGCCGACGAAGCCAGGGACGCGCTGCAACGGGCGAGGAGCCTGCTCGACGACCGATGCGAGTGAGTGAATGCAACCACCGGACTGGCCGTACCACTCAATGTGCATGGACATCCTCCTGGACGTGGCCGCCGCGCATCCACGAAGCGGCGGCTGCGATGAGACAGGCTGCGATCGCAAACGCGAAGGCCGTGTGCAGGCCGGTCTGAAACGGACCGGAGATGAGCTGCGGGAAGAACGAGCTGCCCGTCAGCGTCACCCGATCGGACGCCGCGAGCGCGCCGAGCGCGTGCGTCCCGACAAGATGCTCGATCGGGTTGTAGCCCAGGAACGCCGCGAACAGGATCGACACGGGCGGCAGGCCGGCGACCCGGTCGGCGGTCGCCGCCGAGAGGCCGTGCGCCTCCAGGCCGGTGCTCATCGCTTGCGGCAGGCTGGCCGCAAGCCCGACGATCATGAGCGTGAAGAACACGCCCAGCGAGAGCACCTGGGCGGAGTTCTGGAAGGTCTGGTTCATGCCGCCGCCGGCACCGCGATCGCCCACCAGCAGGCTGTTCATGACGGCGGCCCGGTTCGGTGAGGCGAACAGGCCCATCCCGACGCCGTTGAGCAGCAGGATCGCGGCGAACGCGGGATACGGGAAGTCCGTGGGGAGCAGCATGAGCAGACCGAAGCTCGTCGCCGAGGTGAGCATGCCGCCGGTGGCGAAGCCCCGGGCGCCGAAGCGATCCGACAGCCACCCCGAGGTCGGGCCCGCCAGGAGCAGGCCGACCGTCAGGGGCAGCATCGAGATGCCCGCCCACAGCGGCGTGTCGGTGAAGTCGTAGCCGTGCTGGGGCAGCCAGATGCCCTGCAGCCAGGTCGCGATGTCAGACGACGACGATCCCGCTCTGCTGGCCAGCGAGCTGCGAGTCGTGCTCGGCCAGCTCGTGCGGCGGCTGCGCGCCCAGCACCGCTTCCCGCTCGCGCAGGGGACCGTCCTCGGCCGGCTGGACCGTCACGGGGCAATGGGCGTCAGCGACCTCGCCGCCGCCGAGCGGGTGCGACCGCAGTCGATGGCGCAGACGGTGGCCGACCTCGAGTCAGCCGGGATGGTCACGCGCCGGCCCGCTCACCTCACACGGGCTCGCCACGCTCCAGGCGGACCGGCGAGACCGCGAGGGATGGCTCGCCCGCGTCATCGCCGAGGATCTCGACGCAGCCGACCGGGCAACGCTGCGCCGCTGCGTCGAGCTGTTGCGCCGGCTGGCGGACGGTTAGGCGAGCGACTCTTCTCATGATCGATCCTCCTGTGTGTCGGGTTGTCCCTCAGTTCCCGGCGTCCAGATCCCCGTCGCCGCGGTCCGGCGCGCGTAGTCGCCGAAATCCCGCGGCTCACGGCCGAGCGCGCGTTGCACGCCGTCGGCCAGGCTGGCGTTGCGACCGTCGAGAACCTCGCCGAACAGGTATCGCAGCAGGCCGATGACGTCATCCGGCACGTGCTGCTCGGCCAACGCCGACGCGAAGTCCTCCATCGAGATCGGCGCATAGCGCAGCCGCCGGCCGCATGCCTGACCGATCTCGTCGATGGCCTGGGCGAAGGTCAGCAATCGGGGGCCGGTCAGCTCGTAGACCTGGCCGGAGTGCCCGTCCTGCGTGAGCGCCGCGACCGCCACGTCGGCGATGTCCTCGGCGTCGACGAACGGCTCTCCCACCCCCTCGGTCGGCAGCGCCACGTCGCCCGCGAGCATTGACTCGACCCAGAAGCTCTCGCTGAAGTTCTGGAAGAACCAGCTGCATCGCACGACCGTCCATTCGGCGATCTGCGACTCCTGCAGGACCCGCTCGGCGCGCTGGGCCTCCTCCTCGCCCCGGCCGGACAGGAGAACGAGGCGCCGCGTGCCGCTGTCGACGGCCTGCGCGGAGAGGGCCGCAACCGCCTCCGGGGCACCTGGAACGGCGAGATCGGGGAAGAAGGACACGTACGCCGCCGATGTCCCGTTCAGCGCCGTCGCCCATGTCGAGCGGTCGTCCCAGTCAAACGGCGGGTCGGCCGAGCGCGAGCCGACACGCACCGGCACCCCGCATGCCCGCAGGCGATCCACGACCCGCCGGCCGGTCTTTCCCGTGCCGCCCAGTACGAGGATCGGCTCCCTGACGGGGTTCTCGAGCGTCTGACCGCATGTGCCTACGAACTGCGGAAGTCCGGGACCGGGGGTGATCATCGTGGGCTCCATTCGGTGGCAATGGCTGATGGAGCCATTGAACGCCCAAATGGTGAGACTTACCATGGTTCAGATGCTCGTCTTCATGTTCGAGCGTCTACACTGTCGGCGTGGACCCGCTGGCCGACCTGCTCGACGGACCGCGTGCGCGCAACGCGTTTTTGATGCGCTCCGTCCTGGACCCGCCGTGGTCGCTGCGCATCCAGGACAAGGCGCCGCTGACGCTGGTCGCCGTCGTCCGCGGCGAGGCGCACGTCCTCGCGCACACAGGCGAGATCGCGCGTGTGGGCCCCGCAGACATCGCGATCGTGCGCGGGCCCGAGCCCTACACCATCGCCGACGACCCGCGCACGCCGCCGCAGGTCGTCATCCAGCCCGGGCAGCGCTGCGAGACGCTCGACGGCGAGTCGCTGAGCCAGGCGATGGATCTCGGCGTGCGCACCTGGGGCACCGACCCGGACGGCGAGACCATGATGCTCACCGGCACCTACGAGTTCGCCGGCGAGATCAGCCGCAGGCTGCTCGACGCGCTGCCGCCGCTGCTCGTGCTCGGGGCCGACCAGGCCGACAGCGTGCTCACGGGACTGCTCGCCACCGAGATCGTCAAGGACGATCCCGGCCAGGAGGCGGTGCTCGACCGGCTGCTGGACCTGCTGCTCATCACGACGCTGCGCAGCTGGTTCTCGCGACCCGACGCGGAGGCGCCGGCGTGGTATCGCGCGTACGGCGACCCGATCGTCGGCCGCGCGCTGCGCATGCTGCAGAACAACCCCGCGCATCCCTGGACCGTCGCCTCGCTCGCGCAGGCCACCAACGTCTCGCGCGCCGCGCTCGCGCGCCGGTTCAACGAGCTCGTGGGGCAGCCGCCGATGGCGTTTCTCACCGGTTGGCGGCTGGACCTCGCCGCTGACCTGCTGTGCGAGTCCGACGCCCCGATCGGCGCGGTGGCCGAGCAGGTCGGCTACGGCAGCCCCTTCGCCCTGAGCACCGCCTTCAAGCGCGTCACCGGGCTCAGCCCGCAACAGCACCGCGCCCGCACACGTGAGGTCGCGGGGTACCGAGAGCAGGTCCTTGCCGGGCACTGAAGCGGCGACGCTGCCGGAGGGTCCGGCAGGTGCGACGAGGCTTTGTCGAGCCTGGTGTCGCCTGACCCCTACTCGCGACGAAACCGCCGAAAGTCGGCTCGACGCTCCGGTGGCCGAGCGAGGAGGGAGAAACGCGCGGCAACAAGCCACGCTGGCGAAGCCCCGGACGGCGGCAGGGCTCGCGGCTTCAGCCTAATGTCCCGACGTGGCCGTTGGCTCTATCTTTGCCGTTACCGGGACGGTCAGTGCCACGTCCGCGCCTCCGTCCGGTTGATTGGATGCTATGGCGGCACTGCCGTGAGCGTGTGCGATTGCGGCCACGATGGCTAGGCCGAGTCCGGCTCCGGCTCGTGATCCGTCAGCGCGGCTGAATCGCTCGAAGGCGTGCTCGAGGAACTGTGTCGGAAATCCCCGGCCTTCGTCGGTGACGTGCAGAACGACTGCATCCGAGACGTCGACTGCTTTGAGTCGCACGGTGCCGGAGCCGTGGCGGAGCGCGTTCTCGACGAGGTTGGCGAGCGCTTGCTCGAGTCGCCTCCGGTCGGCGAGTGCGACCAGGCCGGCCGGGGCTGCGACTTCGATACGGCGGCCGGCGTCGGCTGCTCGGCGGCGAAAGCGGGTCGCGATCGAGTCGAGCACCTCTGCGATCGAGACGGATGTGCGGCGGAGCGGCAGCTCCCCGGCGTCGGCAAGCGCGAGGAGGAGCAGGTCGTCGGCGAGTTGCGAGAGCCGATCGGTTTCCTCGCCTGCCGACCGCAGCGCGGCCGCGAGCGAGGGTGCCGAGTCGGGCTCGTCGAGGGCAAGCTCGATCTCGGTCTTCAGGAGGGCGAGGGGGGTCCGGAGCTCGTGGCTTGCGTTGGCGACGAGCGCACGTTCGCGCTCGAGCGCGCCATCGAGCCGCGCCAGCATGTCGTTGAGCCTTCCGCCGAGGCGCGAGATCTCGTCCTCGGCTCGCGGCACAGGGAGACGGCGGCTGGAACTCGCGGCGGAGATGGTCGCAGCGCGCTCGCCCATCCGCTCGACGGGACGTAAGGCAGCGGACGCAAGCACGTAGCCGGCGATCGAGGCGAGCAGCAGCGCAATCGGCCCACCGATGATGAGCTGCGTCCGCAGGTCTTCGAGCGCCTCGGCGCGCGGCTCGCGGGAGGCGCCGACGATTACCACGAGCCTCTGGTCTTGCGCGGTGACCGGTTCCGCCAACAGACGCACCTTCTCCCCTTCGACTGTATGAACGAAGAAGGTCGCCCCGCGGCTGGCTCGCTCGAGCTGACCGGCCGTGAGCAGCGGTTCGTTCTCGAGTCCGACGGTCGAGTCGAAGACGGCGCCTCCCGGCCGGACAACCTGTGCCAACCCATCGTCGGGCCCGCGCAGATTCCGGGCCTCGCGCAGGCCCTCATCGGCCTGCTCGACCAGGGCGGCCACGTCGGCCGCGCGCGCTCGCAGGCCCTGTTCGATCGTGCGGTCGAGATCCGACCCGAGCCGGGAGTAGAGGAAGAGGCCGGTCGCAGCGAGCACGAGCGCCATTGCGAGCGCGAAGGCGAGCGTGAGCCGGATTCGAATCGGCAGGCGGCTCAGCTCTCGTCCTTCCGCAGCCGGTAGCCCGCGCCGCGAACCGTGGTGAGCGAGTTCGCGCCGAACGGGCGGTCGATCTTGTCGCGCAGGTAGTTGACGTACACGGCGATCACGTTCGAGCGGTTGTCGTAGCCCATCTCCCAGGCCTGCTCCAGCAGATGGTCGCGCGAGAGCACCTCACCGGGTCGACGCATGAAAGCCTCCAGCAGCGCGAACTCCTTCGCAGTCAGCTCGATCTCGGCGGTCCCTCGCCAGACCTGCTTCGTAGCCGGATCGAGGCGCAGCTCGCCGACCTCGAGGATCGTGGGCCGCTGCACCGTGCCTCGTCGGATGATGGCACGCAGGCGGGCGCGCAGCTCGGCGAACGAGAACGGCTTCGTCAGGTAGTCGTCGGCGCCGACGTCGAGCCCCGGGGGGGGGGGGCCGAAAGCCGCACCCCACATCGCCAGCACCAACAAAGTTCCACCTCCCTTCTCCCACCCCGCC
>JBPCJA010000178.1:0-10261 GCA_051005755.1 Solirubrobacteraceae bacterium | reverse complement strand
GGAAAAAGGGGGGGGGGAGGCCAGAACTCCCCCGGGTGGGGGTGGGTGTGGTGGGGGTGGCTCGCGCCGCCCCCCCCCCCCCCCCCCCCCACACCCCTCAGCCGCCGTCAAGCGGTGCGCAGCGCCTCCAGGCGCGCGAGCAGCTCAGCGAGCGAGCCGGCGACGAAGCCGCCGGACAGCACGACGAACGCCTCCAGCTGGAGGTTGACGCGCATGCCGGGCTCGCCGCTGGCGCGCAGGTCGCTGCGCAGCGCCAGGCACGGCAGCCCGAGCGCCGCGGCGTAGCCGACCTCCGCCGCCGTGCCGGCGTCGACCTCCTTGCCGTCGAGGTGGGCGATGACGAGTTGCGCCCCCCGGATCGCCTCCGCGTTGCGCGCGCCGACCGCGATGCCCAACTCGTACTCGCGCCCCTGCGTGCGGGCGGCGGCGAACTCGTCGGGTGACGTGAGCGCCCACGGGTCGACCGGCTCGACGTGCTCGGCGAGCGCCGGCAGGTAGCGCTGCGCGTAGTATTCGCGGCTGGATTCCGAGAAGCCGAGCGGGCTGGCGACGTAGCAGCGCGGGCGCGCACCGCCGGCGAAGAGCACGCGCAGGGGGTCGGGGTCCATGGCAGGCATCGTGATTGATCCGAGCGAGCGCGTCCGGCGCAGGAGGGGACGAGGATGCTCTCCAGCTATCGACGCACAGGAGCCGACCTTCCGTTCATGGATCCGCGCGGCTACCACGGCGTCGCGATGGAGGGCTACTTCTGGCGGCTGACGCACGTGCCGTCGGGAACCGTGCTCATCGTGCTCGCCGGCGTCAACCGCGACGGCGAGGGTGCGACCTGGGGCACCGTCGGCATCGCCGGCCATCCGGGCGGCTTCTCACGCTCGGTGGCCGTCGCCCAGGCGTCCGGCGACCGCCGCGGCATCGGAGTCTGGGCCGGTGAGCACGCGGAAACGAGCCTGCGCGCCGACGCATGCAGCCTCTTCGTCGACCTCGGTGCCGATGCCCGGCTCGACGTGCGCTTCGTCGATCGCGTGCCCTGGCCGCGCGGCGCGTTCGGCGGGATCGGTCCCGCACAGGCGATCCCCGGCCTGAGTCAGTACTGGCACCCGCATCTCCTCGGGGGACGGGTCGCCGGGCGCGCGCGGCTCGGCGACCGCGAGATCGAGCTCGACGGCGCGACCGTCTACGCCGAGAAGAACTGGGGCCGCGGCGGCTTTCCGCCGGCGTGGTGGTGGGGCCAGGCGCACGGCTTCGCCCGCGACGACGTGTGCGTCGCGTTCGCCGGCGGTCGCGCCGGTCTCGGCAGCCTGCAGGTCCTGTCGACCTCGCTCGTCGTGCGCGTCGGCGACGAGGTCGTGCGCGTCGTCCGCCCGCTGCACCCGATGCGCGTCGACGTCGGCCCGCGCGGCTGGTCGCTGCGCGCGCGTACCGCCCGCCACACGATCGAGCTCGAGGGCAAGGCGAACGGCACGCCGCCGCACGCGCTGCCGGTCCCGCTTGCCGCGCAGCGGCGCAACCTCGAGGGCGCGGCGGCGCAATACCTGGCGTCGGACGTGCGCCTCGTCGTGCGGCGCGGGCGGCGGACGCTCTTCAGCGGGGTCAGCGCGCTGGGGGGACTGGAGCGCGGGAGCTCGTAGGGGGGTGATATCCAGGTCTGCCATCGGCCAGAACATCCCACGGCGCCTCGACCTCCAGGTCCCTCATCCCCGCAACCGGCCCCACCCTTCCTCAGTGACGCCGTTCAGCGCCCCTCGCCGGGCGGCTCAACTCAGCTGGCGCCCGCGGCGTCCTCGAGCCCGCCCGCTGCCTCGGCGCCCGCGACCGCGAGCGCCAGCGGCTCTGCGCCGATGAGCCGCTCGAAAGGGCCGACGACGAGCCACAGCGAGCGCAGGCGCATCGCGGCGACGCGGTCGGTCGGCGCGACGCGGGCCTCGCTGACGAGCGTGCTGCGGCCGTCGGGACCCGGCTGCACCCAATGCGCGAAGAGGACGCGGACGGTGCGCGGCGCGCACCACGCGCGGAAGGCGTCGGGGCCGTCGAGGAGCGGGTAGTCGCGCGCGAGCGTCCAGATGCGCCCGCACAGGCCGGAGATCGAGTAGCGCTCGCCGGCGTCGAGGACGATGAACGGGTCGTTCTCGAGGAGGCCGGCGAAGGACTGCTCGGGCTCGAGGCCGGGAATCCGCCAGCGCACGAGACGGCCGATCGTGCGCGTCTGGTCCAGGCGCACGCTGTTGGCGGCCGCCCACAGCGTGTCCGGGTCGGCTGCGGTGCAGCGATGGTGGCGCGTGCGGATCTCCGGGTCGGGGAGCCACGCATCGAGGGTGGACGTCGTCAGGGTCACGAGCGCATCTTGACGTGGGCGACGCGTATCCTTGCCCCGCACGTGAGGCCTGACGCGCAGACGCTGGACGAGCTCGTACTGCGGGCCCTCGCCGAGGACGTCGGCGAGGCCGACGTCACGAGCCAGGCGACGGTGCCGGAGGGCACCCGCGCGGTCGCGACGATCACGCAGAAGGCGTCGGGCGTCGTCTTCGGCCTCGAGGCGGCGGAGGCGACCTTCATGGCGCTCGACCCCGACGTCACGCTCGAGCGGCTCGGACCGGAGGGCGAATGGTCCGAGCCGCCGGCGCCGGTGCTGCGGGTGACCGGCGACGCCCGCGCGCTGCTCGCGGCCGAGCGCACGGCGCTGAACATCCTCCAGCACCTGTCGGGGATCGCGACGCTCACGGCGCGCTGCGTGCACGCCGTCGAAGGGACCGGGGTCGGGATCCTCGACACCCGCAAGACGATCCCGGGGCTGCGCGCGCTCGAGAAGGCGGCCGTCGTCGCGGGCGGCGGAACGAACCACCGGGCCGGGCTCTACGACATGGTCCTCATCAAGGAGAACCACGTGGCGCTGGCAGGCGGGATCGCCGCCGCCGTCGCGGCCGCCAAGGCGAGCCATCCCGACCTCCCGCTGGAGGTCGAATGCCGCACGCCGGGCGACGTCGACGAGGCGCTCGACGCCGGGGCGCCGCGCCTGCTGCTCGACAACATGAGCCCCGACGAGCTGCGTGCGGTCGCCGAGCACGTCGGCGGGCGGGCACGGCTTGAGGCCAGTGGCGGGGTCACGTTCGAGACGCTGCGAAGCTACGCGGAGACGGGCGTAGACTGGATCTCGGTGGGGGCGCTGACCCACTCCGCCCCCGCCCTGGACCTGTCCCTCACCATGGAGGCGCTGGCATGACGCTTCTACAGCTCTACGACGTCCGCGAACTGCAGGCCGAGGTCCGCGGGCTCGCCGCGGAGCGCGACGCCGTCATCCTCGCCCACAACTACCAGCTGCCCGAGATCCAGGACGTCGCAGACTACGTCGGAGACTCGCTCGGCCTGTCCCAGCAGGCGGCGGCCTCGGAGGCATCCGTCATCGCCTTCTGCGGGGTGCACTTCATGGCCGAGACGGCCTCCGTCCTGTGCCCGGACAAGACCGTGCTCATCGGTGACCTCGACGCCGGCTGCTCGCTCGCGGACGCGATCACGCCCGAGCAGCTGCGCGCGTGGCAGGCCCAGCACCCCGGCGCGATCACCGTCATGTACGTCAACACGACCGCCGAGATCAAGGCGCTGACGGACTACTGCGTCACGTCGTCCAACGCGGTCGCGGTCGTCGAGCACATCATGCGCGAGCACGGGCCGGACACGGAGATCCTCTTCGGTCCCGACATGTTCCTCGGCGCCTACGTCGAGCGGCGCGTCGGCCGCGCGCTGCACGTCTGGGACGGCGAGTGCCACGTCCACGCCGGCATCCGCCCCCGCGACATCGAGCAGGTGCGGGCCGAGCACCCCGGCGCCGACTTCCTCATCCACCCGGAGTGCGGCTGCTCGACCTCGGTCATGGAGTACGTCGCCGCCGGCGACCTCGACGACGAAGGCGTCCACATGCTGTCCACCGGCGGGATGCTGCGCTACGCCAACGAGGCGCAGCCGGGCCGCACGGCGATCGTCGCCACGGAGATCGGCATGCTGCACCCGCTGCGCGCAGCCGCGCCGGACACGGAGTTCATCGCCGCCAACGAGCGCGCCGCCTGCACGTACATGAAGATGATCACGCTGCCGAAGCTCCGCGACAGCCTGCGCGACCTCGTGCACGAGGTGAAGGTGCCGGCCGACGTCGCCGAGCGCGCGCGCGTGCCGATCGAGCGGATGGTCGCCATCTCGTGAGCCGCGCGATCGCGGCCGCGCTCGCCGCGGCCACGCTACTCGCCGGCTGCGGAGGGGATGGCGAGCCGAAGACCGTGACGAAGGAGCGCTACGTCGCCGAGGGCGACAACGTCTGCGCCCGCCTCGGCGATCGCTTCGCCCGCGCCGGTGCGACCGATCCGCAGACGCCGCAGCAGATCGCCGAGTCGGCGGACGTGCTCGCCGACCTCTACGGGAAGCTGCTCGACGGCCTGCAGGACATCACGCTCCCCACGGATCCCGCCGATCGGCGCGGTGCCGAGGCCTACGTCGCCGCGGTCCGCCGCACCGACCCACTGCTCGCGGGGCTGCGCTCGTCCGCGCAGCGCTTCGTCACCGCCGCCGGCGCCGCCGACACCCGTGAGCTCACGCAGGCGGGGATCGCGGTGCGCGCGGCGCTCGATGCGCTACGCGCCGCGCAGGCGCAGGCCGACGGGCGCGCGCTGGACTACGGCTTCAACTACTGCGGGACCCTGCACTAGGCGGATCGGCCGCCAGCAGGTCGATGCCCTCGCTGACGGCCTCGCGCACGATCCGCATCCGCTGCACCCTGCGCTCGAGCTCCGGCGGCGTGTAGCAGTGCACGTCGGCCCGGGCGCCCATCTCGTCGGCGTCCCAGAGGCTTCCCGCCTGGTAGACGCGCTCGAGCCACGGGACGCCGTCGAAGGCATCGGAGACGAGCACGACGACGTACTCCTGCCCGCGCTCGCGCTGCGGTCCCGCGCCGTGGAGGTCGGCCACGCGGGCGCCGCCGAGCAACGCCCGGTCCAGCGGCCAGCGGCCGCTCACGCGGCTGACGTAGCGCTTGAGCTCTCTGCGGTTCACGGCGTCGGTCGAGGAGCCGATAGACGAGGCTCCATCATCTCCGATCCGGTCCTCGTGCGCGACGACAACCACCTACGGTAGACCCCAGCCAGGCTGCTTCAGCTCTTCCGTACCATGTCGAGCAGCGCCTCGACATCGATCGGCTTGGTCAGATACCCGGCGGCACCGGCGGCGCGCAACCGCTCGAACTGGGCGGGGGTGGCGTCGGCGCTGAGAACCACGACCGGGATCGCGGCGGTGGCGGGGTCGCGCTTGAGCTGCTCGAGCACGTCTCTCGCGTGCAGGTCCGGGAGGTGGTGGTCGAGGAGGATCAGGTCGGGATGGTGGTGGCGGACGAGGTCCATCCCGAGCTTCCCTTGCATGGCGGCGATCAGCCGGACCCTGGGGAGACGGGCGAGCAGGTGCTCGACGAGATCCAAGCTGGAGAGGTGGTCCTCCATGTAGACGATCGTGCGACCCTCGCGGGATGGTCCGTCCGCGGCTACAGGCGCGTTGTCGCGAGCCGTCGCTGCTGCTCCCGCTTCCTTCGCGCTGTTCAGCTGGATTCTCAACGTGCTGCCGTTCCCCGGGTCGGACTCGACGCTGATGGCGCCCCCCATCGCCTCCATGAGGCGTCTGGAGAGGGAGAGCCCGAGGCCCGTCCCCTCGACGTCGGTGCCCTCCGCGCCCAGCCGGTCGAAGGGTTCGAAGAGCCTCTCCAGCTGCTCGGGGCTCATGCCGTAGCCGGTGTCCGAGACGGCGACCTCTGTCCGCCCTTCGGCCACCTCGGTGCAGTGCACCGACACCCCGCCGCCGCGGCGGTTGTACTTGACCGCGTTCGAGAGCAGGTTGATGAGCACTTGTTTGAGCCGCTGCCGATCGGCGAGCACGTGCAGATCCGCGCGCTCCGAGGGAGAGGACGTGAGGCGCACCTGCGCGTCGTCGGCCAGTGGCCCGATGAGTGAGAGGGCCTCGGCGAGCACCCTCCCCAGATCGACGGGCTCGAGCGATATCGACATGGTCCCCGACTCGATCTGCGAGATGTCGAGCACCTCGTTGATCAGCTCGAGCAGGTGGCGTCCCGCCTTCAGAATCTGGTCGACCGATTCGCACTGGCGAGGATCCGTGGCATCGAGTTGCAGCAGCTGCCCAAAGCCGATGACGGCATTGAGTGGGGTACGCAGCTCGTGGCTCATCCTCGAGAGGAACTCGCTCTTCGCCTGGTTCGCACGTTCGGCCTCCGCCTGGGCGGCCTCCGTGGCCCGCCCGGCGAGCTTGCGGTCCGTGATGTCCACCGAGATGCCGAGCAGGTACTGGGGTTCGCCACGCTCGTCGCGGATCGCGATCTTGCGGGTGTGCAGGATGCGCGAGCCGTTCTCGATGGTGTCGATGGGCTCCTCGGGAATGTCGACGACCCCGCCGGAGGCGAGCACCTCGCGGTCCTTCCGAGCGAGGGCGTCGGCTTCCGGCTTCGGAAACAGGTCGTGGTCGTTCTTGCCGACCAGCTCCTTGCCGACCAGCTCCTCCCCGGCCCGGTTCAAGCGGACGAACCTGAGCTCCTCGGCGTCCTTGACGAACACCATGTTGGGGAGGTTCTCCAGCACCGAGTCCAGGAACCGCTCCGAGTTGCGCAGCTTCTCCTGGGCCCGCTTGCTTTCGGTGACGTCCCTCGCCATGGCGTAGATCAACTCCTCCTCCGGGATCGACCTGGCGTCCCAGAGCATGGTGCGGTAGGCGCCGTCCTTGCAGCGGCAGCGGTTCTCGAAGATAAGCGTCGTGTGGTCCGCGCTCGTCAGGCGGGCTGCTTCGGCGTTGGTCCGTTCGCGGTCGTCCGGGTGGATGAACTCGACGATCGGCTGCGAGCGGAGCTCCTCCACAGTCCAGCCCAGGGTCCCCTCCCAGGCCGGATTGAGGCTCTTGAAGTAGCCGTCGAAGCCGACGGTGCACAGCAAGTCGGTCGACAGCTCCCGAAACCGGGTGGCCTCCGTCGCCACCGTTCGCAGGCGGTCCGCGAGCACTCCGGCGGCTCCGCCGAGCACGAAGAAGGCCGCGCCCCGCGTCACGTAGTTCAAGGGGTTGGGGGCGGCTTCGTTCCAGCGCGCGTCCCACACACCGAACAGGCCCAACGCCAGCGCCGCGGCCGCGAGGCCCCATGCCATTCCCCGCTTGGCCGAGACCAGCGCGATCGGCAGTGCGTACAGGAGGGTGATGACCTCGCCCGGATCCTGAACGACGATCCGCAAGAGGAAGACGCCTGCGAACAGCAGCGCGGCGATGGCGAGCCCCCAGTGGCCGGCGATGTTCGGCGAGGTCAAGTCGCGCCCGGTCACCGCTACGCCAGGACGGAGAACTGGGCTTCCGAGCCCGGGTTGCGATCGCTGACGGGAGGCTCGCATCTCTTGAGTCGGCTCAGGAGCGTCCGGTGGTCGAGCGTGGAGAACGCGTCGACCACGCCAGGATCGAACTGTCGGCCAGCCTGGCTCAGGATCTCGCCCACCGCCTCGTCGACCGGCCACGCGTCCTTGTAGGGACGTTCGTGGGTGAGCGCGTCGAACACGTCGGCCACGGCGACGATCCGTCCCCCCAATGGGGTCTGCTCACCGTGGAGCCCAGCGGGATAGCCGCAGCCGTCCCAGCGCTCATGATGAGTGAGCGCTATCCGCTCGGCGAGGTGAAGCAGTGGGCTGCGGCTGCCGGCGAGGATCTCGGCGCCGATCCTGGCGTGCGCCTTCATCACCTCGAACTCCTCGCGGGTGAGCTTGCCCGGCTTGAGCAGGATGACGTCCGAGATACCGATCTTGCCGAGGTCGTGCAGCGGGGCGGCGCGCTCGATCAGCTCCGCCTCCCGGTCGGGAAGGCCGAGCGCGAGCACGAGAAGGGCGCAGATGCCGCCGATCCGCCAGGCGTGTTGCTGCGTCGCGTCGTCGCGGAACTCGCCCGCGAGCGCGAGATGCTCGAGCATCTCGTGGCGGGCCCGGTCGAGATCGCGGGTTCTATTCGCCACCTCGTCCTCCAGGTGCGCGTTGTGCTCGCTCAGCCGATCCTGGAGTTGCTTGACCTGGAGCAGGTTGCGCACGCGCAGCAGCAGCTCGATCCGGTCGAGCGGCTTCGTGAGGAAATCGCGGGCACCCACCGAGAGGGCACGGCGCTTGGTCGCATCCGTGGCGTCAGCAGTGAGCACCAAGAAGGGCACGTCGCGTCCGTCGCCGGTCAGCGGCCCGAGCCGCTCCATGAGCTCGAACCCATCCATCCCTGGCATGTGGAGATCGAGCAGCACGAGATCGGGGCGAGTCTCAACGAACATTTCCGGAACCCGGGACGGGTCCGTGGTGACTTCCACGCGGGTGTAGCCGTCCCGCTCGAGGATCCGCCGCAGCAGCAGCAGATTCGACTCCTCGTCGTCCACCGCGAGGATGCGGAGCTGTTCTAGTCCCTGCTCGCTTGGCTTGATCGGTGTTCCCTTCTCATCAGGCCCGCCGCGGACCTGATCCCATATCGGGGGCGCGCCTTAATCGTCAGCAGCTTGAAGCGTGCGAAGTCCGGTCTCGCATCGCCCCGACGAAGTGCAGCGTCTTGACCAGCAAGTCGCACGGCATAGGCGCGCTACTCCCCGGGAACGAAGCGAGCCCCGTCGCTGCACGAACCAGTCTCCAGCCCGGTCCATCGATCTGTGATGGGACGGCCCACGCGTAGACGGTCAAATCCGACCATGAGATGGGATGACTCCTTCACCAGGGACGAGGACCGCTGGCCAAGATAGATCGCTGTGGGCGCTTCGCCGACGGGCCGGCATCACCGGCCCGCGACCGTCAGTCGAAGTCGCTCGCGCTGTGCGGGCCGACGCACGCGATCGCCAGCGTGTCGGCCACGTCGCTCGCGACCGTCACGACCTGGTCGAGCGTGACGGCGTCCAGCGCGGCGATCGCGCCGTCGGGGTCGATCGGCTCGCCGAAGTTGATCGACTGCATCGCGGCGTGGCGCGCGACGGCGTTCGTGCTCTCGAACGCGAGCACGCGGCGGCCGGCGGTGTAGGCGCGGGCGCGCTCCACCTCGGCCACGGTCGGCCCGTCCTCGCGCAGCTCGTTGACGATCTCGCGCATCCGCCGGTACGCCTCGACGCACTTCGTCGAGTCCAGCCCGGCGCCGAGCTGCAGCAGCGGGACGTCGGCGTGCGAGTGCGAGGCGCCGTAGACCGAGTAGGCCAGCCCGCGCTGCTCGCGGATCTCGTCGAAGAGCCGCGAGCTCATCGAGCCGCCCAGGAGCGTGGCGTAGATCGTCATCGCCGCGCGCTGGGCGGGATTGGTGACGTCGAGCCGCGGCCGGTAGGACATCCGCAGGTGCGACTGGTTCGTGTCGCGCTCCTCGACGATGACCTCGGGCGCGAACGCCGGCGCGGGCTCGTAGGGCTCGGGCTCGGGCAGCGTGGGGAAGCGCTCGAAGAGCTCGGCGGCTGCGCCGTTGGCCGCGACGTGGTCGATGTTGCCGACGATGAACGCGCCGCCGCGCGCACCCGACCAGCGGCGGTCGCGGAAGGCCACGATGGCGTCGCGCGTGAACGTGCGCAGGTGCTCCTCGGGGCCCAGCACCGGGCGCCCGAGCGGGTGCTCGCCGAAGGCGGCGCGGTCGATGAGCTCCTCGGCGATCGAGGACGGCTCGTCCTTGTAGCGCTGGATCTCCTGGATGACGACGCCGCGCTCGCGGTCGAGCTCGCCGGCGTCGATGTGGGGGCGGCCGACGAAGTCCGTCAGGAGGTCCGTCGCCTCCATCGCGGCCTCGGCGCGCACGGTGAGGTGGAACGCGACGAGGTCGTGCGACGTGTAGGCGTTCAACGCGCCGCCGAGGCGCTCGGCGGTGTCGTTGACGTCGCGGTAATGCGGGTACTTCTCGCCGCCCTTGAAGACGAGGTGCTCGAGGAAGTGGGCCATGCCGTTCTCCTCCGGGCGCTCGGTGCGGGCGCCGGCGTCGAAGGCGACGAGGATCGTGACCGAGCGTGCTCCGTCGAGGGCGACGAGGTGCAGGGGCAGGCCGTTGGCGAGCGTGGAGGAGGCGATCGTGGTCATGAGTGAACGGTAGCGAGCGCGGTGAGCGACGCGCCTCAGGCGGGCTCCGGCGCGGGCGCCAGCGCGCGCTCGAACCAGACGCACGTCCCGTCGTCGCCGGCGACGCCCCAAGTGCTGCTCGTTTGCGCGGGCAGTACGAAGCCGTTTCCGTCGCCACGCCGACGCGGGAGTGGGAGGGACAGCGGTTC
>JBPCJA010000177.1:0-11174 GCA_051005755.1 Solirubrobacteraceae bacterium | reverse complement strand
TGGGCGACAACGTCTACCTCGGCGACCGCGACGGCGTGCGCACACCGATGCAGTGGACCGGCGACCGCAACGGCGGCTTCTCGCGCGCGGACTTCGCGCAGCTCTACGCGCCGCCGCTGATGGACCCCGTGTACGGCTACCAGGCGGTCAACGTCGAGGCGCAGCTGCGCACGCCGACGAGCCTGCTGCGCTGGCTGCGGCGCTTCATCGCGCTGCGCAAGGAGCATCCCGTGTTCGGCCTCGGGAGCTTCGAGGCCATCACTCCGACCAACCCGAAGATCTTCGCGTGCATCCGGACGTACGAGGACGATGTCGTTCTGTGCGTCCACAACCTCGCGCGCTCGGCGCAGGCCGTCGAGCTCGACCTCAGCTGGTACAACGGCTGCTATCCGATCGAGATGTTCGGCCGCACCCGCTTTCCCAAGATCGGGGAGCTGCCCTACCTCTTGACCCTCGCGCCGCGCGGTTTCTTCTGGTTTCGCATCGAGGAGGATGACGATGAGCGTGCCTGACCAGATCACCGAACCGCTCGAGGACTGGCTGACCCAGCAGCGCTGGTTCGCCTCCAAGGCGCGCGAGGTGGCGTCGGCCAAGATCCTGGAGCGGGTGCCGCTGAGCGACGCGCCGGCGCTCGAGATCGACATCCTCGAGGCGCGCTTTCACGCCGGCACGCACGAGCTCTACCAGCTCCTGCCCGGCGAGCCGGAGGGCGTGCGCGTGCTCGCCCGGCTCTTCGGCACCGAGACCGCGACCGACTGCGTCGCCTTCCACGGCGGCCTGGAGCCGACCGGCCACGTCCGCTCGATGGGTGCCGAGCAGTCCAACTCCTCGATCGTCTTCGGCGAGCAGCAGGTGCTGAAGGTCTTCCGCCGCATCGAGCCCGGCATCAATCCCGAGCTGGAGATGCTGCGCTTCCTCTCGACGCGCGACTTCGAGAACATCGCGAAGCTGACCGGCTGGTATGACTACACGGGTGACCTCATGCAGGCGACGCTCGGGATCCTGCAGGAGTTCATCGGCGAGGCCCGCGACGGCTGGCAGCTGGCGCTCGACGACCCGCTCGGCCTCCTGCACCGCCTGCCCGAGCTCGGCACCGCGACGGGGCGGATGCACTCCGTGCTCGCCTCCGACGCCGCCGACCCCGCGTTCGCGCCCGAGGAGCCCAGCGCAGAGGCGCTCGCGCTGTTGACGGCGACGATCGACGAGCAGATCGAGCGCGCCTTCCTCGACCTCCCCGACGACCCGGTGCTTGCGCCGATCGCCGGCCGCGGCGAGGAGGTCCGCGACCGTCTGCAGCTCATGTCGCACGTCGGCGTCGGCGGGCGCATCATCCGCCACCACGGCGACTATCACCTCGGACAGACGATGCTCCGCGACGCGGGCTGGATCATCCTCGACTTCGAGGGCGAGCCCGCTCGCTCGCTGCGGGAGCGCCGCCGCAAGCGCTCGCCGCTGCGCGACATCGCCGGCATGCTGCGATCGTTCGCCTACGCGGCCTCGGCGTCGGAGGTTCTGCGCGGCGTGCCCGCACCCGAGGGTTGGGAGGAGCGTGCCCGCAAGGCCTTCCTCGACGCATACCTCGGCGCGGTGGAGCCGACCCTCCTGCCGGCCGGCCAGGGCGCGATCGACAAGCTGCTGGCGATCTTCGAGCTCGAGAAGGCGGTTTACGAGCTGCACTACGAGCTCAACAACCGGCCTGACTGGGTGCCGATCCCGGTCGCCGGGATCGCGCGACTGCTCGACGTGGAGGTGACGTCATGAACAAGACCGAGATCGACCGCCTCGTCGCGCGCGACCATCACGACCCGCATGCCCTGCTGGGGGCGCACCCGACCAACGGCGGCGTCGTCATCCGTGCGCTGCATCCGGCCGCGGAATCCATCGTCGTCCAGCCGGCGGGCCTGCAGCTGCGTCGCGTGCACCCGGGCGGGTTCTTCGAGGGCGAGCTCGACGGTGCGACGTTGCCGCTGGACTACGAGCTCGAGATCCATTTCCCGGACGGCAACACGTTCACGACCCCCGATCCGTACCGCTTCGCGCCGACGCTGTCCGACCTCGACGAGCACCTCTTCCGCGAGGGCCGTCACGAGCAGCTGTGGACGAAGATGGGCGCCCACGTCCGCGAGATCGACGGCGTGCGCGGGACCGCGTTCGCGGTCTGGGCGCCGGCCGCGCGCTCGGTGAGCGTCGTCGGCGACTTCAACTTCTGGGACGGCCGGCTGCACCCGATGCGCACCCTCGGCGGCTCCGGGATCTGGGAGCTCTTCGTTCCCGGTACGGGCGCCGGCTCGCGCTACAAGTACGAGATCCGCGCCCAGTCCGGCGAGTTGCTGCTGAAGGCCGACCCGTTCGCCTTCGAGACCGAGCTGCCGCCGCAGACGTCCTCGATCGTCCACGAGTCGGCGTACGAGTGGAGCGACGCCGCGTACCTCGCCACACGCGCGCGCGGGACGCCGCTGACCCGGCCGATGTCGGTCTACGAGGTTCACCTCGGCTCCTGGCGGCTGAACCCGCTGGAGGACAACCGCCCGCTGACGTACCTCGAGCTCGCCGACCAGCTGGCGGCCTACGTGAGCGACCTCGGCTTCACGCACATCGAGCTGCTGCCGGTCATGGCCCACCCGTTCAGCGGCTCGTGGGGGTACCAGGTGACGTCCTACTACGCGCCGACGCCCCTCTTCGGCTCGCCCGACGACTTCCGCGCGTTCGTCGACCGCACGCACGAGCACGGAATCGGCGTCCTGCTGGACTGGGTGCCGGCGCACTTCCCGCGCGACGCCTGGGCGCTCGCGCGCTTCGACGGCACCGCCCTCTACGAGCACGACGATCCGCGCCGCGGCGAGCATCCGGACTGGGGCACGCTCGTCTTCAACTACGGGCGCAACGAGGTGCGCAACTTCCTCATCGCCAACGCGCTGTTCTGGGCGCGCGAGTTCCACGCCGACGGGATCCGCGTCGACGCCGTCGCCTCGATGCTCTACCTCGACTATTCGCGCAAGGCGGGCGAGTGGGTGCCCAACCAGTTCGGCGGCCGAGAGGACCTCGAGGCGGTCGCGTTCCTCAAGGAGCTCAACGAGGTGCTGCACCGCGACGAGCCGGGCGTCGTCAGCGCGGCCGAGGAGTCGACGGCCTGGCCGGGCGTCTCACGGCCGACGTATCTCGGCGGGATGGGCTTCGGCTTCAAGTGGAACATGGGCTGGATGCACGACACGCTGGGCTACTTCCAGCAGGACCCCATCCACCGCCGCTACCACCACCACGAGCTGACGTTCTCGATGGTCTACGCGTTCACGGAGAACTTCATCCTGCCGCTGTCCCACGACGAGGTCGTCCACGGCAAGGGCTCGCTCATCGACAGGATGCCCGGTGATCGCTGGCAGAAGCTCGCCAACCTGCGCTCGCTATACGCCTTCATGTGGGCGCACCCAGGCAAGAAGCTGCTCTTCATGGGCCAGGAGTTCGCCCAGGGCGCCGAGTGGAGCCACGAGCGCTCGCTGGACTGGCACCTGCTCGAGCACGGCGAGCACGCCGGCGTCCAGGCGCTCGTGCGCGACCTCAACCGGGTCCTGAAGGACACGCCCGCGCTCTACGAGGTCGACTTCGACGGGCGCGGCTTCTGGTGGATCGAGCCCAACGACGCCGACGCGAACGTCGTCGCCTTCGCCCGCGCCGGCGAGGACCCCGATCAGGACGTGCTCGTCTGCGTCTGCAACCTCTCGCCGGTGCCGCGCCCCGGCTACCGCGTCGGACTGCCGCGCTCGGGCCGCTGGGTGGAGACGCTGAACACGGACTCGTCGTTCTACGGCGGCACCGACACCGGCAGCCTCGGCGGCGTTGACGCCGAAACCCTGCCGTGGCACGGCCAGCCCTGCTCGGCGGAGGTCACGCTGCCGCCGTTGGGGGTGGTCTGGCTCGTGCCCGAGGCCAAGCCGCCCGTGGTCACGCCGCCTGCGGCGCGGGCGCCTCGCGCCTAGTGGACCCGTCCGCCGCGTCCTGCGCCGGCAAGCGCGGAAAACGGGGCTAGCGCGTCGCCGGCGTCGCCCCCCAGTCGTCCGGGGCGACCTCGCGGATCTGCTGAGCGATCGACCAGCCGTGACCCTCGGGGTCGCGTGCCATGAAGCGCCGCTCGCCGTAGTCCTGGTCGGTCGGCTCCTCGGTGATCTCGGCGCCGGCGGCCTTCGCGCGCTCGAACGCCGCGTCGACGTCATCGACCGTCACGCAGACCATCTGCGTGCTCGCGCCGAGGTGGGCCGGGTTGCGGTACGCCTCGCCGGGGTCGCCCATGTAGATGACGCCGTCGCCGATGCGCATCTCGGCGTGGTTGACGTAGCCCTCCGGGCCCGTGTAGCGCAGCTCCTCCTCGAAGCCGAACGCGCGCGTCAGGAAGTCGAGGGCGCCGTCGACGTCCTCGTAGAGCAGGTAGGGAGCGATCGTGGGTGGCATGGGTCCTCCTTGGTCAGTCGGGGTCGGGGTCCAGGTCCAGGTCGGCGGTCGCGCGCTGCCGGCGGCGGATCTCGGTGTCGAGCGCGTCGAGGCGGTTGCACCAGAAGCGCCGGTAGCGCGCCAGCCAGCTGTCGAGCTCGGCGAGCGGCGCGGGGTCCAGCGAGTACAGGCGGCGCTGGCGCTCGACGCGGGCCTGCACGAGGCCGAGCTCGCGCAGCACTCGCAGATGGCGCGACACGCCCGGGCGGCTCGTGTGAAAGTGCGAGGCGAGCTCGCCGGCGCTCAGCTCGCCGTCGGTGGCGAGCAGCTCGACGATCCGCCGCCGCGTCGGATCGGCGAGCGCGTGCAGCGCGTTCACGGCGCGACCTCGGCGTCCAGTCGCGCGAGCGCGCTGCTCCAGCGCGAGATGTACGCCATGCCGAGCGGCGCCTCGATGCGCGCGTGGTCCAGCACGAGCACCGTGCCGCCGTCTTCGGCGTGAAGCTCGAAGCGCACCACCGAGCGCTCCTCGCCGGCGTAGTGCCAGTCGAGCTCGAGCACCCGCTCCGGCTCGACCTCGCGGACGCGCGCGTCGACGCGGCTGTCGTCTCCCAGCGCGAGCTCGAACGAGCCGCCGGGGGCAAGCCCGACGTCGACCGGCGTCGCAAGCCAGCGCGCGATCGACTCAGGCTCCGTGAGCGCGCGCCACACCTCGGCGGGCGTCGCCTCGTAGCGGCGGGTGATACGCAGCTCGCAGGTGCCGGATTCCATGCCGGGGCGAGAGTAACAGATTCGTTACGTAACGCCTTCGTTACGCTCGTGACGGACGGGTCGCGCGGACGCCTCCTGGGCGCGAACGATGTCGAATTCTCCCCGCATATAGGGGAAGATTCGACATGCACCAACCCGAGCGCCTGGTCTGCGGCCTCGCGAGCACCCAAGGCACCCCTTCTTTATTGACGCTGTTCGTCGACCGGGGCCACCCAACTCCACGAATCGCCCGTCCGCGCGGTAGCCCATGCCCGCACATGGGTACGGTGCTGCGAGTGTTCGGTGCCATCGAGGTCTATCCATGGGAGCGCCCGCTCGGTGCGACTCCACTCGATGAGGGCCTCGTCGAGTTCCGCGTCTGGGCCCTGGGCCGCGACGAGGTCTCAGTCCGCGTCGGCGATCGTGAGCACGAGCTCGCGCACGCCGGCCTCGGAGTCTACGAGGCGCGCGTCCCGGCGCAGCCCGGCGAAGACTACGTCTACGTCCTCGATGGTGGCGATCCGCTGCCCGACCCCGCCTCGCGCCACCAGCCCGCAGGCCTGCGCGGCCCGTCGCGGATCGTCGATGCGCGCGCGTTCGCGTGGACCGACGAGCGCTTCCGGCCTGCGGCGCTCACCGACCTCGTGATCTACGAGCTGCACGTCGGCACGTTCACCGCGCCCGGCACCTTTCGTGCCGCGATCGCCCACCTGCCCGCGCTCGCCGAGCTCGGGGTCACCGCGATCGAGGTCATGCCGATCGCGGAGTTCCCGGGCGTGCACGGCTGGAGCTACGACGGCGTCTACCTCAGCGCCGCGCATTCGAGCTACGGCGGCCCGGACGGCTTCCAGCAGCTCGTCGACGCTGCCCACGCGTCCGGCCTGAGCGTCATCCTCGACGTCGTCTACAACCACGTCGGCGCCTCAGGCGGCAAGGCGCTGGAGGCCTTCGGCCCGTATTTCACCGAGCGCTATTGCACCTTCTGGGGCAAGGCGATGAACTACGACGACGAGTACTGCGATCCGGTGCGCGAGTGGGTCCTGCAGTCGGCCGCGGGCTGGGTGCGCGACTTCCACGTCGACGGCCTGCGCCTGGACGCGATCCACGCGATCTACGACCAGAGCGCGCGCCCGATCCTCGCCGAGCTCGCCGACCGCGTCCACGTCGCGCGGCCCGGCGCGCTCGTCATCGCCGAGTCGGGCCTGAACGACCCGAAGGTCATCCGCCCGCGCGAGCGCGGCGGCTACGGCCACGACGCCCAGTGGGCCGACGACTTCCACCACGCGTTGCGCGTCCTGCTGACGGGAGACACCGACGCCTACTACGCCGAGTTCGGCGCCGTCGGCGACCTCGCCAAGGCGTTCCGGCGCCCGTTCGTGCACGACGGGCAGTACTCGGAGTTCCGCAAGCGCCGTTTCGGCCTGCCGGCGGACGACCGCTCGCCCGAGCAGTTCGTCGTCTTCGACCAGGACCACGATCAGGTCGGCAACCGGGCGTTCGGCGACCGCTTGGCGCCCGAGGCTCTCCGGCTGGCGGCCTTCTGCACGCTGCTCTCGCCGTTTGTCCCAATGCTCTTCATGGGCGAGGAGTACGGCGAACCGGCGCCGTTTCAGTTCTTCTCCGACCACATCGACGAGGAGATCGCGGTCGCCACGCGCGAGGGGCGCCGCCGCGAGTTCGCCGCCTTCGCCCAGTTCGCGGGCGAGCAGGTGCCCGACCCGCAGGACCCGGCGACGTTCGAGCGCTCCAAGCTCACGCGCGAGCGCGACCCGGAGCTCGAGGAGCTCTACGCGACACTGTTGCGCGTGCGCACCGCGCTGCCACCAGACGAGGTCACGACCCTGCACGACGACGACGCCCGCTGGCTGACCGTCGATCGCGGCCCGTACCGCCTGTGCTGCAACTTCGCCGACGCGCCGCAGCCGCTGCCGCTCGCAGGCCACGACAAGATCGTGCTCGCCACCGACGCCGCGGCGCTGCGCGACGGCGCCGTCGTCGTCGGCCCGCGCGCCGGAGCGCTCGTCCGATGAGAAGCCTCCCCGCGGCACCGCAGGGCGCCCCATGAGCAAGGAGATAGAGGTCTGGCCCGGCCGCCCGTTCCCGCTCGGCCCGACGTGGAACGGGCGCGGGACGAACTTCAGCCTCTTCAGCGAGAACGCCGAGCGCGTCCAGCTCTGCCTCTTCGACGGGGACGACGACGAGACGCGCGTCGAGATGAAGGAGCGCACCGCCTACAACTGGCACTGCTACCTGCCGGGGGTCGGCCCGGGCCAGCGCTACGGGTACCGCGTCTACGGGCCCTACGAGCCCGAGGAGGGGCACCGCTTCAATCCCTGCAAGCTCCTCATCGACCCTTACGCCAAGGCGATCGAGAGCGAGATCCAGTGGGACAAGGCGAGCACGCTCCCCTACATCCCCGACGAGACAGACGTCGCCGACCTCGAGCCCGACGACGAGGACGACGCCGAGGCGATCCCGAAGTCGCTCGTCGTCGACCCCGGCTTCGACTGGGAGGGCGACCGCCTGCTCGGCACGCCGTGGACGGAGACCGTCATCTACGAGACGCACGTCAAGGGCTTCACGATGCTGCACCCCGACGTCCGCGAGGACCTGCGGGGCACGTATGGCGGCCTCGCCTCCGAGCCGGCGATCCGGTACCTCAAGGACCTCGGCGTCACGGCGGTCGAGCTGCTGCCGGTGCACCACAACGCCGACGAGCACTTCCTCATCGAGAGCGGCCTGAGCAACTACTGGGGCTACAGCTCGATCGGCTACCTCGCCCCGCACGCCGACTACGCCGCCACCGGCTCCACCGGCTCCACCGGCGAGCAGGTACGCGAGTTCAAGGGCATGGTCAAGGCGCTGCACAAGGCCGGCATCGAGGTCATCCTCGACGTCGTCTACAACCACACCGCCGAGGGCAACCATCTCGGCCCGATGCTCTCCTTCAAGGGCGTCGACAACAAGAGCTACTACCGGCTCATGCCCGACGATCCGCGCTTCTACATGGATTTCACGGGCACCGGCAACAGCCTCAACCCCGTTCATCCGAGCGTCCTGCGCCTCATCATGGACTCGCTGCGCTACTGGGTCATCGAGTGCCACGTCGACGGCTTCCGCTTCGACCTTGCCAGCGCGCTGGCACGCGAGCTCTACGACGTCGATCGCCTGAGCGCGTTCTTCGACACGATCCACCAGGACCCCGTGCTGTCGCAGGTCAAGCTCATCGCCGAGCCCTGGGACGTCGGGCCCGGCGGGTATCAGGTCGGCAACTTCCCGGTCCTCTGGACGGAGTGGAACGGCATCTACCGCGACACGATGCGCGACTTCTGGCGCGGCGAGGCGGGCGTGGCCGACTTCGCCAACCGGCTGACGGCCTCCAGCGACCTCTACGAGGAGGACGGTCGCGAGCCGTTCGCCTCGATCAACTTCGTCACCGCGCACGACGGCTTCACGCTCGCCGATCTCGTCTCCTACAACGAGAAGCACAACGAGGCCAACCTCGAGGACAACCAGGACGGCACGGACGACAACCGCTCCTGGAACCACGGCGTCGAGGGCCCCACGGACGACCCCGAGATCAACGCCCTGCGCGAGCGCCAGCAGCGCAACATCCTGACGACGCTGCTGCTCTCCCAGGGTGTGCCGATGCTGCTCGGCGGCGACGAGTTCTCCCGCTCGCAGGGCGGCAACAACAACGCCTGGTGCCAGGACAACGAGCTCTCCTGGTTTCACTGGGACATCGGCGAGCGCGGGCAGCGGCTGCAGGCGTTTACGAAGCGGCTCATCGCGCTGCGCCACGACCACCCGGTCTTCCGCCGCCGCCACTTCCTGTCCGGCGAGGCGACCGGCCTGGGGCTGCCCGACGCATGGTGGTTTCGGACCGACGGGCGGCGGATGACGCAGCGCGACTGGCAGCAGAGCGGGCACGTCATCGGCCTGTTCCTCAACGGCCAGGAGTTCCCGTACCGTGGGCGCCACGGCGAGCAGATCGTCGACGACTCGTTCCTTCTGCTCATCAACGGCCATCACGAGGACGTGTCGTTCGTCCTGCCGGGACGCCGCTTCGGGAAGACGTGGGCGCTCGAGCTCAGCACCGCGGACCCCGACGCCGAACCCGGCGCGTTAACCGTCGGCTCACGCCAGCCGCTCGAGGTCGTGGCGCGCTCGGTGACGGTGCTCAAGCGGGTCGAGCCGGCGACCTAGTGGACGAAGCGTGACCGCGCTGCGCGCCACCTACCGCCTCCAACTGGGTCCCGGCCAGCGCTTCGACGACGTGCGCGCGCTCGTGCCCTACCTCCGCGACCTGGGGATCAGCCACCTCTACCTGTCCCCGGCGCTGCAGGCGCGCTCGGGGTCGACGCACGGCTACGACGTCGTCGATCCCACGCGCGTGTCCGCGTCGCTCGGCGGGGAGGAGGGCCTGCGCGCGCTCGCGGCGGAGGGCCTGGGGATCATTCTCGACATCGTGCCCAACCACATGGGCACCGGCGACGAGAACCGCTGGTGGGCCGACGAGTCCGAGCGGGTGCGGGTCTTCGACGTCGATCCCGAGACCGGCCATTACCGGCGCTTCTTCGACATCGACGACCTCGCGGGCGTGCGCGTCGAGGATCCCGAGGTCTTCGAGCTCACGCACCGCAAGGTGCTCGAGCTCGTCGCCGACGGTGTGCTGGACGGGCTGCGCATCGACCATCCCGACGGGCTGGCCGACCCCGCCGCCTATCTCGAGCGCCTTCACGATGCCGGGGCGCAGCGCGTGTGGGTCGAGAAGATCCTGCACCCCGGCGAGGCGCTGCGTCCGTGGCCGGTGGCCGGCACCGTCGGCTACGAGTTCGCCGACGACGCCACGGCAGTGTTCGTCGACCCCGCGGGCGAGTCGGTGCTCACGACGGCCTATCAGGATCTGACCGGCGATCGGTCGGCCTTCGACGAGGTCGCGCTGGCCGCCAAGCGCCAGCAGGTCGCCGGTCCGTTCGCTCGGGAACTGGACCGTCTGACTGACCTCGCTCCCGACATCGACCGCGACATCATCGCCGACTCGATCACCCGGTTCCCGATCTACCGGACCTACGTGGAGCCCGCAACCGGTCTCGTCGCCGAGGCCGACCGGGATGCAGTCCGGATCAGCGGGGCCGCCATCCGGTTGGCGGCTCGGCTCCTGCTCGACGAGCCTGGTCACGTCGAGCTCGTGACCCGCTTTCAACAAACGACCCCGCCGGTGATGGCCAAGGGGGTGGAGGACACCGCCTTCTACCAATCGGTTCGCCTACTCGCCCGGAACGAAGTCGGTACCGAGCCCTCGCAGTTCTCACTCCCCATCGACGAGTTCCACGCCCACAACCACCAGCGGGCGCAGCGGACACCACTCGGCCTCCTGACCGCAACGACCCACGACACCAAGCGGTCAGCCGATGTGCGTGCTCGTATCGGCGCCCTGCCCGCCATGGCTGACGAGTTCGACGAGCACGTCCGCCGCTGGTTCGCCAGGGCCGAAGCGATCGCGCCAGCAGCCGCGGGCGACGGAGGGGCCGCTGCGAACCAGGGGGGCGATGGCCCGATGGCGCTGGAGCGTTGGTTCATCCTGCAGACCCTGGTGGGCGCGTGGCCGATCACCCTCGACCGGATGGACGACTACCTCATCAAAGCCATGCGGGAGGCCAAGCTCATGACGCAATGGGTGGATCCGGACGAGGACCACGAGCAGGCGGTGCTCGGTTTCGTTCGCCGCCTGGTCGAGGATCGGGCGTTCATGGCCGACTTTGAACCGTTCGCCGAGCGAGTGGCCGCTGCTGGCCGCCAAGCCTCGATCGGCCAGACATTGCTGCGGGTCACGTCCCCCGGCGTGTGCGACATCTACCAGGGCGACGAGAGCTGGTTCCTGGCGCTGGTCGATCCCGACAATCGCCGCCCCGTCGACGTTGGCGACCTGCGCACCCAACTCGACGAGGTCCGAGACGGGCGACCGCTTCGCCCCGAGACGGCCAAGCTGCATGTCCTGT
>JBPCJA010000176.1:0-15942 GCA_051005755.1 Solirubrobacteraceae bacterium | reverse complement strand
CTGCGCAGGCTTGTGACGAAGCCGCGTTGAGACGTCACAGGTACCCGACCTAGCCTGCGTTTTCCGTCCGATCCGGCCCGTACCGTGCACTGTTCGTCCCAGCGCAGAAAGGCTTCTGAGTACCCATGGCTCTCACCGACACCGAGAAGGTCGCCAAGGCCCGCAACGACGCGTTGCAGGGCGCGCTCACGCAGATCGAGCGCGAGTTCGGCAAGGGAACGATCATGCGCATGGGCGACGAGGGCGCGCAGGTGAAGGTCAACGCGATCCCGACCGGCGCGCTGTCGCTCGACCTCGCGCTCGGGATCGGCGGCATGCCGCGCGGGCGGATGGTCGAGGTCTTCGGCCCGGAGTCCTCGGGCAAGACGACGCTCGTCTACCACGTCCTCGCCGAGACCCAGAAGCTCGGCGGCATCTGTGCGTTCATCGACGCCGAGCACGCGATGGACCCGCTGTACGCACGGGAGATCGGCGTCGACATCGACGAGCTGCTCGTCTCCCAGCCCGACTACGGCGAGCAGGCGCTCGAGGTCTGCGACATGCTCGTGCGCTCCGGCGCCGTCGACGTCGTCGCGTTGGACTCCGTCGCCGCGCTGACGCCGCGCTCCGAGCTCGAGGGGCAGATGGGCGATCAGACCGTCGGCCTGCAGGCACGGATGATGAGCCAGGCGATGCGCAAGCTCGCCGGCAACCTCAACCGGGCGCAGTCGCTCTGCCTCTTCACGAACCAGATCCGCGAGAAGGTCGGCGTGATGTTCGGTTCCCCGGAGACGCAGCCCGGCGGTCGCGCACTGAAGTTCTACGCCTCCCAGCGCCTGGACATCCGGCGCATCGAGACGCTGAAGGACGGGACCGAGGCGGTCGGCAACCGCGTGCGGGTGAAGGTCGTCAAGAACAAGGTCGCGGCGCCGTTTCGCCAGGCCGAGTTCGACATCGAGTTCGGTCGGGGGATCTCGACCTCCGGCTGCCTCCTGGACCTCGGGCTCGAGCACAACATCGTCGGCAAGTCCGGGTCGTTCTTCTCCTACGGGGCCGAGCGCCTCGGCCAGGGGCGCAACAACGCCAAGGGGTTCCTCGACGAGCATCAGGAGATCGCAAAGGAGATCGAGGCGAAGGTCTACGCTGCGCTCGGCATCGGCCAGGATCTCGTCGCCCCGATCGAGCGCGACGAGGACGCTTCGCCCGTGCCGATCGCAAGCGCCGTCGAGGCCGCGTAGCGGTCCGGCGCTCGCGTGACGGAGAGTCCGACCGCCCTCGATCCGGAGCGCCGGCTGGCGCACGCGCTGGAGCTCGCGTACCGCCATCTGCATCGGCGCGACCGCACCGAGGCGCAGCTGCGTCGGCACCTGGCGAGTCGGGGCGTGCAGGCGCCCGCGATCGACGACGCCGTCCGAGCGCTCGCGCGCCAGGGCTATCTCGACGACGCCCGCTACGCCCGCGTGTTCGCCGAGGATCGACGCGCGCTCGACGGCTGGGGGCCGGAGCGCATCGAGCGCGCGCTGCTCGCCGCGGGCGTCGACGGCGAGCTCGTAGCGGGCGCGGTCGGATTGCGCGACGCGGGGGACGAGCTCGACGCCGCCGTCGCACTGCTGCGTCGTCGCTACCCCGAGATCCCCGCCACGGACCGCGAGCGCGAGCGCGCCCTCGGGCTGCTCGTGCGCAAGGGCTACGACCTCGAGCTCGCCTACGACGCGGTGCGGGAGCTCGAGCGCGCCGCCGTGGACTAGGACGGTCGTCACCGCCCCGCTCGATCCTCGAAAGCATCATCGTGGTGGGCACACGAGACGCGGCCGCCGCCCATCGCCCAGCGCCACGCGCGGACCCCACCGGGATCGGTCCGTGCCACTGTCGCGCCGGTTGTGCCGGTGTGGTCTCGGTGCAATCATCAGGTGAAGTCGAATCGAGCCCGCACAGGGCGACAGAAACGCAGCATCTGAGCAGTTCTGAACCCAGGCAGCTTCCACGACGGCCCCGAGAGCGAACGACCCGGGCGGCCACCGCCCACACCACACTCCTTCAACCCAGTTTCATCCGTCCTCAGAGGCAGGGCGCTCCGCGCCACCTGTTGCCGCCCGCCGCACGCCCGGTCCGACCCCTGACATCGACTGCAACCGCGCGGACCCGGAGGCGTCATCCCGGGCTGCTCGGGGAGAGGAACGGCAATGGAACTGATCGTGGCGGCTGCGATCATGGCGGGGGCGATCGCGTTCGCGTTCGGCTCACGTCACCGGCACGCGCCGCGATCGGCCGACGCCCCCGCCGTGGAGGAGCTCGCGCGGCTCGAAGAGCGCGTCAGCCTCCGCGCCGAGGAGCTCGATCGCCGCGCCCGCGAGCTCGACGACCAGACCCGCGCCATCGAGGCCGAGCGCGAGCAGCTCACGCGGCGCTGCCGCGAGCACGAGCAGGCGCTCGAGGAGATCTCCGGCCTCAGCGCCGGCCAGGCGAAGGAGCGCCTCATGACGCAGATCACCGACCAGGTCCGCCACGAGTGCGCCCGCCACATCCGC
Organism: Solirubrobacteraceae bacterium; assembly: GCA_051005755.1. Classification (GTDB taxonomy): domain Bacteria; phylum Actinomycetota; class Thermoleophilia; order Solirubrobacterales; family Solirubrobacteraceae; genus CADCVQ01. The sequence goes on along the minus strand of JBPCJA010000176.1, from coordinate 13,435 downwards.
CAGATCGAGGAGGAGACCAAGCGCGATGCCGAGCGACGGGTGCGGTCGATCCTCTCGGTGGCGATGCAGCGCCTCGCCGCCGGCCACGCCGCCGAGACGACCGTCTCCGTCGTGCAGCTGCCGTCCGACGACATGAAGGGCCGCATCATCGGCCGCGAGGGACGCAACATCCGCGCGCTGGAGAACCTCACGGGCGTGGACTTCATCATCGACGACACCCCGAGCGCCGTCGTCCTCTCGGCGTTCGACGGCGTCCGCCGTGAGGTCGCACGGATGACGCTCGAGAAGCTCCTCGCCGACGGGCGCATTCATCCGGCCCGCATCGAGGAGGCCTACTACCAGGCGAAGTCCGAGCTGGAGGCGCACCTGCAGGAGGCGGGGGAGGAGGCCGCGTTCCAGTCCGGTGTGCAAGGGCTGGACGCCGAGATCATCAGGACGCTCGGGCGGCTGAAGTTCCGCACGAGCTACGGCCAGAACGTGCTCGCGCATTCGATCGAGTGCGCTCAGCTCGCGGCGATGATGGCCGACGAGCTCGGAGCGAGCCCGAAGACCGCCGCCCGGGCTGCGCTGCTGCACGACATCGGCAAGGCCGTGTCGCACGAGATCGAGGGCCCGCACGCGCTTGTGGGCGGCGACATGGCACGGCGTCACGGCGAGTCCGAGGCGGTCGCGCACGCGATGGAGGCCCACCACAACGAGGTCGAGCCGCAGACGGTCGAGGCCGTCATCGTGCAAGCCGCCGACGCGCTCTCGGGCGCGCGCCCGGGCGCCCGCGGCGAGTCGCTGGAGTCCTACGTCAAGCGCCTGCGCGAGCTCGAGCTCATCGCCTCGCGCCACGACGGCGTCGAGAAGGTCTACGCGATGCAGGCCGGGCGCGAGATCCGTGTCATCGTCGCGCCGACGACCATCGACGACGACGCCGCGCTGCTGCTCTCACGCGAGATCGCCCGCGAGATCGAGCGCGAGCTCGAGTATCCCGGCCAGATCAAGGTGACGGTCATCCGCGAGTCTCGGGCGGTCGAGTTCGCGAAGTGATCCCGCGCCGGACCGGCGCGGCGGGCGGGCGTTTACCCTTGGCGTCGCATGAAGCGCTACCACGTCACGACCTTTGGCTGCCAGATGAACGAGCACGACTCCGAGCGCATGAAGGGCATGCTCGAGTCGCTCGGCTACAGCGAGGCGCCGGCCGCCGAGGACGCCGACGTCATCCTCTTCAACACCTGCTCGATCCGCGAGAAGGCCGACAGCCGCTTCGTCGCCCACCTCCACCAGGCCAAGGGCCTGAAGGCGCGCGACCCGGAGCGGATCATCGGCGTCGGCGGTTGCTGGGCGCAGTCGGTCAAGGACGAGGTCTTCGCACGCTTCCCGTTCGTCGACGTCGCCTTCGGGCCGGGCCAGGTCCACAAGCTCGCCGAGTTCCTCACCTCGGACTCGATCACGGCCCAGGGCTTCTTCGAGTTCGAGGGCTTCACCGGCCACCTGCCCGACAAGCGCGAGCGCGAGTTCCAGGCGTGGGTGCAGATCTCCGTCGGCTGCAACTGCCGCTGCTCGTACTGCATCGTGCCCTCGACGCGCGGGCGGGAGGTCAGCCGTCCCGCCGGCGAGCTCGTCGCGGAGGTCCAGCGCCTCGCCGCAGACGGCGTGCGCGAGGTGACGCTGCTCGGTCAGAACGTCAACTCCTACGGGCGCGACCTGCGGCCGCAGCGCACGTCCTTCGCGGAGCTGCTGTCGCGCCTCGACGCGGTCGACGGCATCGAGCGCATCCGCTACACCAGTCCGCACCCGAAGGACATGCACGAGGACGTCATCCGTGCCCATGCCGAGCTGCCCTCCGTCTGCGAGCACGTCCACCTGCCGCTGCAGGCGGGCTCGTCGCGAATCCTCAAGGCGATGCGCCGGACGTACTCGCGCGACCGCTACCTCGACCGCGTCGCGCTCATCCGTGAGCACGTGCCCGACGCCGCGATCACGACCGACATCATCGTCGGCTTTCCCGGCGAGACCGAGGAGGACTTCGCGCAGACCCTCGAGGTCTGCGAGCAGGTCGGCTATGACGGCGCGTTCACGTTCGTCTTCTCGCCGCGGCGCGGCACGCCCGCAGGCGCGATGACCGACGGGCTCGTCGCGCACGAGGTCAAGGTGCAGCGCATGCAGCGCCTCGTCGAGGTCGTCCAGCGCCGGGCTCGCGAGCGTGCGCAGCGCTTCGTCGGCCGCGAGCTCGAGGTGCTCGTCGAGGGCAGCTCGCGCACCGACCCGTCGCGGCTGCGCGGCCGCTCGCGGCACAACAAGACCGTGAACTTCGCGGGCCTGGCTGCACCCGGCGAGCTCGTTGCGGTGCAGATCACGTCCGCGACGAGCCAGACGCTCACCGGCGAGCTGTCCCTGCTCGCTCGCGCCGGCACGCGGTAGCAAACCCCTGCACGAGGCCCGGTGCCCGCGGGCCGCATGGCACTCCGGTTGCTCCGCGTCTTGCGTAACGCAGAAAACCACACTTCCGCGTATCTGCGGGGGGGTCACGACGCTCTAAGAAACTGAGGACGCGGGTGCTCCCATCAGGGATCACGGCCTCACGTAGGGAGGCGTCGTCTCACCAATGACACAACGCCTCGTGACCCCCAATCGGAGAAACCATGATGGCTACTCAGGAACTGCCCCGGATGCACGTGCTCAAGCGCGGCAACCGGAGCGAGGCAGCGCGTGCCCTACAGGCTGCCACCAATCGAAGGCTACGAACCCGCGGCCTCGAGGCGCTCGCCGTCGAGGAGGACGGCGTCGTCGGTCCCCGGACGCTCGAGGCTGTGCGCAAGGTCGCGTGGACGCTCGGCGCGCGAGCCGAGGTCTACGACGCGATCACGCGCGAGGGCGAGATCCCGGTCGGCGTGCAGCGGATGATCCGCAATCCCGGACGCCGCACCGATGAGCAGAAGAACCGCGGCAAGGCTCGCATGTCCCGGATGCGCGCCGAGCGCAAGCGCCGGGCCGCCCAGGGCGGGTCGTCGTCGCGTTCGCGCGCCGTCAACGCGTTCCTTGCCAAGGTCGGCACGCGTGAGCGGCCGGCGAACTCGAACGCCGGCGGAATCATCACGACGATGGAGACGTTCTGGGGCTTCGGACGTGTTCCGTGGTGCGGGATCGCCTGCGGCTACCACGCCAAGAAGTTCGGCGGCGTCCAAGGGCTGCGCTCGGATGTCGCCGCGGTACGCTCGATCGAGGACCACGCTCGGGCTCGCCACGCGCCCTACGGCCGCTGGCAGTCGAGCCCGGAGGGAGCGCTTCCCGGCTCGTTCGTCGTCATCGGCGGCTCGGGGACCCACGTCGGGATGCTCGTGAAGCCTCTGAGCGGCGGCAGGGCGAGGACGGTCGAGGGCAACACGTCGTTCGGTCCGGGAGGCTCGCAGTCCGACGGCGGCTGCATCGCGGCCCGCGTCCGTTCGGCTGCGGAGATCACCGGCGTCGCGACCATGAACTACCCGGGCTGAAGGAGACGACCATGTCACAGCTTTGGACACCGTCCGACGAGATGCTCCGTCACGATCCGATCGCGCTGCAGAAGATCGAGACACCGTTCGAACCGGCCGACCTCGAAGCGCACGGCATCAAGCTCTTCGACGTCGAGGACGACGCGGCCAACGAGGTGGCCGCGAGTCTCGTGCTCGCGTCTCTGGAGAGCGACGACGTCGCCGGCGACGAGCCGGGTGAATGCGACGACGACGAGGATCTCGACGATCCCGAAGACGACGAGAACGTGAAGGGCGACATCTGACCGGGGCGGCTCGCGATGCGTGCCGGGCGGGAACAGACCGCCCGGCGCCGCGATCGCGCCGGACCGAGGACAGCGGTGGACCAGCCGCTCAGGTGCGATCCCGTTCGAGGCGCTCGAGCCGCACCGCGAGGCGCCGGACCTCGTCGACGAGGTCGCGCGTTCGGCCGGCCGGTGCACGAGCTCGAGCTTGATGCCGTCGGGGTCGTAGAAGAAGACCGCGTAGTACCCGGGCGTGTAGCCGTACTCCTGCGGACCGCTCTCGATCTGCGCCTCACGTGCGCGCAGCCATTCGGCGCGCTCGTCGACGGCCGACCGCGAGGACGCGCTGAGCGCGAGGTGGTGCAGGCCCACGGCGTAGCGGTCGTACGGCACGGGGTGGGCGTCTGACTGCGCCTCGCGCAGGCTCACCGATCCCATCCCGCCGATCCTGCCGAGGTACACGACCCGCTCTCCGCGCTCCCCCTCGATCTCGCTCACACGCACGTAGCCGAGCGGCTCGAGCAGGCCACGATAGAACGCCAGGCTGCGCTCGAGCGACGTGACGACGAGGTCGAGGTGGTCGATCGGGCTCATGGGGCGCCTGATGCTAGACGCGGCGGAGCGGGTGGGTTGTCGCCAAGGCTGTTGTCCACGCTGTGGTCCAGTTGCATTTGGGCAGGCGGGGCAGGTCGAGATTGGCGAGCACGAGCCTGGTGAGCCGGGTAGTGAAGCCAAGCGCGATGAGGACCTGGGCCTGGCGGAGAGCGGAAATGCGGGATTCATGAGGACACGATCCGTCGCGGGATTCGTGAGCTTGAGTGTGGTGAGCGGTTGCCTGCGCGCCGGGTGCGTCGGGCGGGCGCGGGGCGCAAGGCGCTGACTGAGACTGACCCGACGCTTCTGGCGGATCTTCAGGCGCTGGTGCGTGACGAGGAGCGCGGCGATCCTGAGTCGCCGCTGTTGTGGACGGCCAAGGGCGTCAGGCAGCTTGCCCGTGCGCTTGGCGAGCAGGGCCACAGCGTGCATTTCGCGTCGGTTGCCAAGCTCTCGCGGGCCTGGGTACGGCTTGCAGTCCAACCGCAAGACCAAGGAGGGCGCGTCGCATCCGGACCGTGACGCGCAGTTTGCGCACATCAATGAGACCGTCAAGGCGACGTTGCACGCCGGCGAGCCTGCGATCTCCGTCGACATTTGAGCGCGACGCCGCGCATTCAAGCGGACGCGTGAGAGTCGGAGACACTGCGCGCCGTCGGGCTCGATTAGTTCGATGCTACGCCGTGTCGTCGCCGAGCGGCGTCATAGCGCGGGCCGCGGATGTGGAACACACCTCGTCCGCGGGTGCGTTCGCTGCCGAACGCAACCACCTCAGCCTCGCGCAGCTCGCGGAGGATGCGGCTGCCGGACGGCTCGGTGATGTCGAGCATGTCAGCGACGTCCTTGGGCTTTATTGTTTCGTGCGTCTGAAGATGGCGGACGATGAACTCCTCCGCTTCTGATGCCGACGTCGTCAGGTAGGGCAGGATGGCACGAAGCTGCTGACGGGCACTGTCGCTGAGACGCCAGCGGGCTCGTGCGCGTGTACTCCAGGAAACGGATTGCAGCACGCCGGCAACCTCGCCACGGCGCAGGGCCTCGACGCATTCCTGCTCCAGCTTCTGCAATACGTCGGTCAGTTCGGGCGGCGAGACATTTGCCCGGCTGAGCAACGTATGAAGGATGAGCGCGATGTCCACATCGTCGCGCGCGTCGCTCGGCAGCGAAGCCATGAGAGCCACTACAGGCTCAGATGGTTCGCCGCCAACGAGCACGCAGCGGACGCGTCCCTCGCGATCAGCGATGCTCGGCACCGGATGTCCGACGCTGACCATGTCGCGGAACATGCGGTCGACTCCGACGCCTTCCTGCTCGGCGAGTCGGAGGCTGCGAAAGACGTTCGTGAGCGCTGCGTTTCGGGGGTGCGAGCGCTCGGAGATGATGTTGTCCTCGGTGATACCGGGCGGGAACCCGCCTGGCGACGTGACAATCAGTTGGGTGCCGACGAACTCAACGTCGACAGCCTCGGCGTGGCGGTAGTCGCGATGGATGAGAGCGTTGACCAGCGCCTCCCGAACGGCGCCGTCGGGGATAAGCCGAATGCGAGGACGCACGCCGCTCAGCAGTTGCAACTCTCGAACCTCATTGACAGCGTCGATGCGATTCTTGACCTGCCGGTAGGCCTGAATCAGTGGCGCAGTTTCCTCGCTCCGGTCAACCGATGAGCCGCCAGGGACCTTCCGGCGCTTGTAGTCGATGACTACGTGATCGCTCGGGACGAACAGAACCGCGCCGGCCTGATTGAGCCGGTCATCCGGTCCCATGACACCGAGGCGGCGCAGCATGTCCGGCGTGGGACGGCCAGCGAGCTCCATGCGTGAGTCGTCCTCAGTTGCGCGCAGGTACTGACGAACAAGCTCGACCGCTGCTTCGCTGACGTCGGCGAGCGTGTGGTTGCTCGGCTCGGCCGACCAGTCATAACTCGAACGGTCCTCCTCCGCGCGGCGTTGGTCTTCAGCGCTCATCTCGACGCAACCCGTGCCGATGCGGTGCTTGAACTTCCTGTCCGCGCGATGCAGTCGAAACCCGCGCTGGACGAGCACCAGCAAGAGCCGGACCCCGTCCTCGTAGCGCTCCTCGACCTCTACGCCGAGATGAGGCTCAGTGCACGCCCAAACCCTCTCCCGCAGCCACTCTGGGTCGAGTTCGGCGCCGATGAGCGCGTCCTGACCGACGCCCTTGTCGGCGACGCCGATGGCGAGCACGCCACCCTCCGTATTCGCGAGGCAGGCTGCCGCCTCGGCTAGTGACCGCGCAGCCGCGTCGTTGTGCGCAGACCCCGGTCCGTACACCCCGTCGCGCGCGCGGCGGCCCGCTTCCTCCTTGAAGTCGAGCGTCAGTGATTCGACGTCATCAACGCGAACGCCCGTCTTGATGACGGCGATGGCTCGGAGCGCCTCGCGGATGTGGCCGGAGAAACCTCTGCCCATACTCTCGAAACATAACACGATTGGTTGTTCCACACGATGTTATATTTAGCGCCCGCCCCCAAGCATTCAAAGCCGGGCTCGTGGGCAACGCCGCACCCAGCAGGCCCGCCCAGGAACACTTGTTCGCATCCGAACTGGATGTATGCGAACATGTGTTCGTGCGTTGGGATCACCTGACGATCGGCGAGGACGAGGCGACGAGGCTGCCGGGCCATCGCGACCCCGCGGTCATCCGGCGCTTCGACGCGCCGGAGGCGCTGGACATGCGTTTCTACGAGATCCACGCGCGATCCGCGCTCAACCGCGTGCCGAAGACGTCGCGGATGCCGTTTCGTTGGACGATCAACCCGTATCGAGGGTGCAGTCACGCGTGCCTGTACTGCATCGCGGGAGACACGCCGATCCTCATGGCTGACGGCTCCCACAGGCCGATGGCGACCCTTCGTGCCGGCGACGAGATCTACGGCACCGAGCGGCAGGGGAAGTATCGGCGTTACGTTCGCACGCGCGTCCTCGCCCACTGGACGACCGTCAAGCCGGCGTTTCGGGTCGTGCTCGAGGACGGCACGGAGCTCGTCGCCAGCGGCGACCATCGGTTCCTCACGCAGCGCGGCTGGAAGCACGTCACGGGCTCGCAGCACGGACCCGATCGGCGGCCGCACCTCACCGTCGGGCGCACGCTCCTGGGCACCGGTCGCTTCGCGGCCGGTCCGCTGCACTCCGACGACTACGAGCGCGGGTACCTGCGCGGGATCGTCCGCGGCGAGGGCACCCTGGGCTCGCCCGCCAGGCTGGCGCCCGTCGACGGCGAGGCGCTCGATCGCGCGGAGCGGTACCTCTTCTCCCACGGCGTGTACACGACGCAGTACGGATTCGAGCCCGGCTCGGACCGCACGCGGGCGATCAGCACGCGGGCCGGCGCGCGGTGCGAGCGCGTGCGCGAGCTGCTCCGGTGGCCGCTGAGCCCGAGCGAGGAGTGGCGCAAGGGGTTCCTGGCGGGCATCTTCGACGCCAACGGATGGGGCCACGCCGTCATCCGGATCGGCAGCGGCGACGAGACCATCGGGCGCTGGCTGGAGTCCTGCCTGGATGCGTTCGGGTTCCGGATGGTGCTCGAAGGTCCTCGCCGCCCGAGCGGCATCCGTGTCGTCCGGTTGAGGGGAGGGCTGCGGGAGCGCTTGAGGTTCTTCCACCTCGTGGATCCGGCCTACCGGCACAAGCTGGAGTTCGACGGCATGGCGCTGACGTCGGATGCCCAGACGGCGGTGACGTCGATCGAGCCGCTCGGGATGGCCATGCAGCTGTACGACATCACGACCGGCACGGGCGACTTCATCGCCAACGGCGCCGTGAGCCACAACTGCTTCGCCCGCCCTACGCACACGTACCTCGACTTCGACGCCGGTCGCGACTTCGAACGTGAGATCGTCGTCAAGGTCAACGTGCCGGAGGTCGTCCGCGCTGAGCTCGCCCGGCCGTCGTGGAAGGGCGAGCACGTCGCGATGGGGACGAACACGGATCCCTACCAGTGGGTCGAGTCGCGCTACAGGCTCATGCCCGGCATCTGGGAGGCGATGCGCGACGCGCGCAACCCGTGCTCGATCCTCACGAATTCGCCGCTGCTGCTGCGCGACCTCGAGCTCATGCGGGAGATCGCCGCGGTGACGGACATCCATGCGAACCTGTCGATCCCGACGCTCGACGCGAAGGCCTGGCGAGCGACCGAGCCGCACACGCCGCACCCCCGCGCGCGGCTGGAGGCGGTCGCCGAGCTCAACCGGGCGGGGATTCCCACCGGCGTGCTCGTCGCGCCGCTCATGCCCGGCATCAACGACGCGCCCGAGCAGGTCGAGCCGCTGCTGGAAGCGGCCGCGGAGGCCGGCGCGACGGGAATCGGCGGGATCGCGCTGCACCTGCGCGGCGAGGTCAAGCAGATCTTCCTGGACTGGCTGCGTTCCTACCGGCCGGATCTGCTGGCGCTCTACGAGACGCTGTACGCGCGAGGGGCCTACGCGCCGCCCCAGGAGCGCAACCGGCTGGCCGCGCTGGTACGGCGGGAGGAGGTCTCATGGCCGAGCCGCTTCCGCGGCCCGGAGCCAGATCCAGAGCCAGAGGCTCAACCCGCGCCGGCGCCGCAGCAGTCGCTCTTCTGACGCTGCGCCGCGCGCCTAGCGCTTGGACATGTGCGCGGTCTCGTGCGCTTCAACGATCTTCTGGCCGCCGGTCCCCCGTGTCACCGCAGCGGCGACGTCTGGGACGAACCCGCCGAGCACCGACCCGATGCGCAGGCCGACAGGGGCGACATCGACCTCGGCCTTGTTGTGCTCGATTGCGCTCAGCGTTGCCTGCGCGACCTGCTCGGGCGACTTCGTCCCGACCCCGAACGGGAGCTCGGCGCCGCTCTCGTGGAACATGCCCGCGTCGCGGATGAAGCCCGGGAAGATCGCCGACACGCCGACCCCGGTCCCGTGCAGCTCGGCGCGCAGGCCCCCGGCGAACCCGCGCAGGCCGAACTTCGTGGCGTTGTACAACGACGCGCCCGCAGTCGGGGACTTGCCCGCGAGCGATGACATGAAGACGAGATGGCCCGCGCGGCGCTCGACCATGTGCGGCACGAGCAGGCGCGCGAGCATGATCGCCGAACGCAGGTTGACGTCCAGCGCGCGGTCGATCTGCTCCTCGGTCCAGGAATCGATGACGCCGGCGGCCGACAGGCCCGCGTTCGAGACGAGGATGTCGACGCCGGTGTGCGCCGCCGCAAGGGCGCGAACGGCCTGGGCATCGGCGAGGTCGGCCGGCGCGACCTCGGCGCCGATCTCGCTGGCAAGATCGGCGAGGATGTCGCCGCGGCGGCCGGACAGCACGATGTCGGCTCCGGCGGCGGCCAGGCGGCGGGCGATGGCGTGGCCCAACCCGCCCGTGGCGCCCGTCAGCAAGACCCTCTTCCCGGCGACGTTCACGACGCGAAGACTGCCACGGTTGCCGTGAAGCCGTGCAGGAAGCTCTCGCCGCCGACGGGTCCGATCTCGCCGGCGGCGAAGAAACCGGCCATCGGGATCGCCCCGAGCTCGTCGCTCAGCGTGGCCGCATCGTGGTCGGCGATGCCGAACATCCCGCGGCCCCGGCCGTTGCACGTGAACATGAGCGCGCCCGCCGCCACGTCGGATCCGAGCGCCTGGCGCCGCAGGCCGAGCGCCTCGTGCAGGTCGCGATCGGCGGACGTCGCGTCGCGGGCGTGCACGCGCACGACCTGCCCCGGGGAGATCGGCGCACCGACGGCGATCGTGCCGTTCTCTGGGTCGCCGCCGAGCACGCTGCGCACGAGGAAATCGCCGTGGACGTAGTCGGGCTGGCCCTGCTCGACGACGATCCCAAGGAGCATCCCCTCGGCGAGGATCTCCCGCTCGGCATCGTCGAGCTCCTCGACGACCGCTCGCAGCGCTGCGAGCGCAGGCCGTCCGGCGAGCTCCTGGATGATGCGGCCCTCGCCGGCCGTGATCGTCAGCTCGGGACCGATCGGCGTCGCGCCCTGCGAGACGCACGGCAGGAGCTCGACGCCGTCGAAGCGCAGGCCGACGGCCCCGCCGGAGACGACCTCCTCCCCGAGGAACAGCGCCGCCTGCCCGCGCAGCGTCCGTGCGCTGGAGACGCCGCCGAGGACCGGCACGCCCGGCGCGCGGTCGTGCAGCTCGGCGAGCACGGCGTCCGTCGGGAACGAGGAGGGGTCGGGTAGGAGGATCGCGCCGCCTGCCCCCTGGAGATCCGGGAGGCCGGCGACCGCCAGCCCGTCCTCGACCTCGGTCACCTCGGCGTGGAACGTCGACACGACGCCATCCTCGAACGCCGCCGCCCACACCGCCACGGCCGTCCCGCCCTCGATCTCGCGACCGGCGCCGACGACGCCGCCCGCGCCACAGCCGACGAGCACGTCCGGCGAGAGCTCGTCGTGCACGCCCTCGAGCGTGGCCTCGGGCGCGGCGAGGTGCGCGCCGGACGTGAAGACGACGGCGAGATCGACGCTCGCGCCGGACAGCTCCGCGGCGACCTTCGCCGCGGCCTCGATCGCCCCGGTGCGAGGATCTGCAGCGGTCGACAGGCCGCAGGCGATGCGCACGCTCATCCTGGCCGGACGATACTCGCCGGTCGCCGCGGGCCGCCGGAGCAGATGCACGCGGCGTGCGCATACTGGCCCCGTGCGCGCGCGCGTCCTCGCCCTCTTCGGACCGACCGGCGTCGGCAAGACCGACGTCGCGATCGCGCTCGCCGAACGCCTGCGCGAGCGCGGTGAGCGCCCGGTCGCGGTGTCGGCCGACGCGCTGCAGGTCTACCGCGGGCTGGAGCTCCTCACCGGCGTCCCCGACCTCGCGCAGCGGGCGCGCCTCGAGCACCGCCTCATCTCGCTTGTGCCGGTCGACGCGCGCTTCTCGGTCGCCGAGTACGCCGAGCTCGCGCACGCCGAGATCGACCTGCTGCTGGCGGACGGGGCGATCCCGATCGTCGTCGGTGGCACCGGCCTGTACCTGCGTGCCGCGCTCGCGCAGCTCGCGCTGCGCCCGCCGCCGCCGGAGGGCGCACGCGAGCGCTGGGAGGCAGCGCTGCTCGTACGCGGGCCGGAGGCGCTGCACGCGCATCTCACGCGCGCGGCGCCGTGGGCCGCCGCGACGATCGGCCCACGCGACCGTCACCGCATCGTCCGCGCGCTCGAGCTGCTCGACCAGGGTGCGCTCGAGCCCCCGCAGGGTCCCAACCGCCTGTGGACCTCCGACACGCGCCATCCGACACGGCTCCTCGGGCTCGTCCGCGACCGCCACGAGCTCTACGCGCGCGTCGAAGCGCGCGTCGACGCGATGGTCGCCGCCGGGGCGGTGGAGGAGGTTCGCCATGCGTACGCGGCCGGCGCGTCGGCGACCGCGCGGGTCGCGCTCGGCTTCGAGGAGCTGCTGCATGGAGACGTCGACGCGATGAAGCGCCGCACGCGCAACTTCGCCCGCCGGCAGCTCACGTGGCTGCGCAAGCTCCCCGACGTCGAGATCGTGGACCTGACCGGGGATAAACCGGAGCTCGTTGCGAAACGCCTGCTGCGGTGACCCGACGGTCAGCGGGCGGGCACCGGAGGAGGTCGCGGCCGCCGTAGACTCCGCGCCCGCATGAGCCCCGAGATCGCGTTCGAGAAGTGGCAGGCGCTGGGCAACGACTACCTCATCTTCGAGGCGCGGGCGTTGCCGTTCGCGCTCACGCCGCCGCGCATCACGCGCATCTGCGACGTCCACACGGGCATCGGCTCCGACGGGATCCTGCTGCTCTCCGAGCCCGACGAGCCGGGCTTCGTCGCGCGCCTGCGGATCTTCAACCCCGACGGCTCGGAGGCCGAGCTGTCGGGCAACGGGGCGCGCGAGGCGGTCATGTACCTGCGCCGTGCCGGCTGGACGGACGCCGATCGCTTCTCGATCCAGACCGCCGCCGGCGAGATCCGCCCGCACATCACCGGACCGGCGACGTGCACGCTCGACATGGGCCGCGCGCGGACGTCGTCGAAGGACTTCCCGTCCGGTGACGCCGACGGCGCCGGGACGCTGCAGGCCGGGGGACGCGGGTGGCGCTTCCAGCACGTCTCGGTGGGCAACCCGCAGTGCGCGATCCACCATCCCGACCTCGACGAGCTCGAGGCGCTCGACCTGCCCGCGATCGGCCCGGCGATCGAGCACCACGAGCTCTTTCCCAACCGCACGAACGTCTCGTGGTTCGCCGAGCTGCAGCCCGGCGTCATCCGCGCGCGGATCTTCGAGCGTGGGGTGGGGGAGACGATGTCCTCGGGCACCGGCGCGAGCGGCGCGGCGGTCGCCTACGCGCTGCGCGGCGGCGACGCGCCGGTCACCGTCCGACTCGACGGCGGCGAGCTCGTCGTCGACGTCGAGGAGGACCTGCATGTCAACCTCAGCGGTCCCGCGGTGCCGGTCTACCGCGCCGCGCTCGCCGACGACTTCCGCAAGGAACTGGAGAACACGTGAAGCCCAGCCGCCGCCTCGACCGCATCCCGCCCTACCTGTTCGCCGAGCTCGAACGCAAGATCGCCGCGAAGAAGGCTCAAGGGGTCGACGTCATCTCGCTCGGCATCGGCGACCCGGACCGCCCGACGCCCGCGCTCGTCGTCGAGGCGATGGCTGAGGCGATCACCGAGCCCGACACGCACCGCTACCCCTCCAACCGCGGCCGCGCGGACTTCCGCGAGGCGGTGGCGGACTTCTACGCGCGGCGCTTCGACGTGCAGATCGATCCGGACACCGAGGTCCTGCCGGCGATCGGCGCCAAGGAGTGCATCTTCAACCTCAACCTCGCCTTTCTGGATCCCGGTGACGCCGCGCTGGCCGCCGATCCCGGCTACCCGGTCTACACCGCCGGGCCGATCATGGCCGCCGGCGACCCGGTCCTCATGCCGCTGCTGCCCGAGCGCGGCTTCACCCCGGACCTGGGCGCGATCTCCGACGCCGACCGGGCGCGCTCCAAGCTCATGTTCTTCAACTACCCCAACAACCCGACGGGCGCTGTCGTGCGCGACGGCTTCTTCACCGAGGTCGTCGAGTTCGCGCGCTCGACGGGGGTGCTGGCCGTCCATGACAACGCCTACTCCGAGACGACCTACGACGGCTACCGCGCCCCGTCGTTTCTGGCC
>JBPCJA010000175.1:0-28473 GCA_051005755.1 Solirubrobacteraceae bacterium | reverse complement strand
GCGAGCGGCCCGCCGACCAGGTGCTCGGCGAGGCCGACATCGTCTTCGGCAAGGCACGCGTGATCCTCGAGGCGATGGCCTGCGGCCGCGCCGCCTACGTCTTCGATCACAACGGCGCCGACGGCTGGGTGACGGCCGCGACCTACGACGCGCTCGCGCCCGACAACTTCGGCGGCCAGAGCCTGCGCGAGGTCATCGACGAGGAGCGGCTCGTCGCCGACCTCGGGCGCTACGACCGTGGTATGGGCCTCGTCAACCGTGATCTCGTCGTCGCCAACCACGCGGCGAGCGGGCATGCCGCCGCGGTCGTGGAGGTGCTCGGCCGCGTCGCGGGCACACCTCGCGGCGCGCCTGACGGAGCCCCGCTGCGCGAGCTCGCGCGGCTCGTGCGCATGTATCACCGCGCCGACGCGCAGGCGTTTGCGCTGCGCGCCGAGTGCGAGAGCCTCGCCGCCCGCACGCAGGCCGCAGAGCAGCGCGCCGACGATTTCGCGGAGCGTGCGCAGCGCACCGACGACCTCGAGGAGCGCATGCAGCGCGCCGCATCGTTCGAGGGTGAGCTCGCGGCCGCGCAGGGCGAGCTCGCCGCCGCGCGGCGCTCGCTCGCCGCCCAGGCCGGCGAGCTTGCGCGCGTCGGCGGGCTGCTGTGCGATGTCACGGGCAGCCGGCGCTGGCGCGTCCTGCAGGCGCTGCTGTCCCCGGCCGATCGCGCCCGCCGCAAGGGGCCGGCGGTGCGATGAGCCTGGCGGCGTCGGACCTTGCGCCCAACCTGTGGCTGGGCGACGGCGTGCGCCTCGGCGACGGCGTCAGCCTCGGCGTGAACGTCGTGATCCACGCCGGGACGGTGCTCGAGGACGGCGTCCGCGTGCAGGACGGCGTCGTGCTCGGCAAGGCGACCGTGCTGGCCGCCCACTCCACCGCGGACGCCGGCGAGCGTGCGCCGCTCGTCGTCGGCGCGCGAGCGTCGATCTGCACCGGGGCGGTGGTCTTTGCGGGCGCGGCGATCGGCACCGAGGCGATCGTCGGCGACCAGGCGCACGTGCGCGAGGGTGCGCGGATCGGCGCGGGCACGGTCGTCGGCCGCGGCAGCGCGATCGGCCCGGACGCCGTGATCGGCGCACGCGTGCGGATCCAGACGAACGCCTGGCTGACCGCATGGATGATCGTCGAGGACGACGTCTTCATCGGGCCGGGCGTCATGACGATGAACGACGACACGATGGCGCGGCTGGCTGCGGGCGAGCGCCTGCGCGGGCCGATCCTGCGGCGCGCCTGCCGCATCGGGGGCGGTGTGCTGCTCGGCCCGGGCGTGGAGGTCGGCGAGGAGGCGTTCGTCGCGGCGGGCGCCGTCGTCACGCGCGACGTGCCCCCGCAAGCGGTCGTGATGGGCGTCCCGGGGCGCGTGACGGGCGCCGTCGGCGACGACCAGCTGCTGGAGCGCTGGCGCTGAAACCGCCCGCCGACGGAGCCTTGGTGGGCGTCGCGCAGCCCCGCGCCGGTGCCCGCACCACGCCTTTGCTGGCGAGCGTGTCACAATGACGGGCCGCGCACGCGCGTTCGTGCGCCTCCGGAAACGACTTTAAGGACTCTCAGTCAGTGGCCAAGCAGCGCAACCGTGGAAAGCCCACGCGCCGACGTGACAAGAAGGGCGGCCCCGGCAGCGGCCGGCGCAAGCCGTGCCCGTACTGCAAGGAGAAGATCGAGCAGGCCGACTACAAGGACGCGGCCACGCTGCGCAAGTTCATCTCCGAGAAGGGCAAGATCCGCTCGCGGCGGATCACCGGCGCCTGCCGGCGCCACCAGAGCCAGATCGCCCGTGCGGTGAAGCGCGCCCGCGAGCTGGCGCTGCTGCCGTACGTCAACGAGGGCGGGCGCGACGACGTCGACCGCGAGCGCGGCGGACGCCGCGGACGCGACGACCGCTGACCATGCCGTCGGCCATCCTCCTGCAGGACGTCGAGCATCTCGGCGAGCGCGGAGCCGTCGTGGACGTCTCCAAGGGCTACCTGCGCAACTACCTCATCCCGCGCAAGCTCGCCCAGCCGGCGACCCGCGGTGCCCTCGAGGAGGCGCGCCGGCGCACGGCGTCGGCCGACCGCGCGATGCAGGTCGTGCTCCAGAAGGCGACCGAGGACGCCGAGGTGCTCAGCCGCACCGTGCTGACGATCAGCCAGCAGGCGGGCGACGACGGCCGTCTCTTCGGCTCGGTGACCAACCAGGACATCGCCGACGCCATCGAGGAGGCGCGCGGCGTGAAGGTCGACCGGCGCAAGATCCATCTCGACGAGCCGATCAAGAACGTCGGCACGTACGTCGTCGTCGTCGAGGTCGCCGAGGGCGTCACCGCCTCGGTGAAGACGATGGTCGTCGAGCGGAAGTAGCCCGGGCTGCCGCTCGCCGCCCTCGCCGACACGATCTGGAGCGTCGTGGGCGTCGCCGGCGGCGCAGCGTCGATCATCGTGCTCGCGTGGTTCGCTGGCCACGGGCACGCCGACCGCGACGCCGAGGACGCCGCCCGCGAGTACTTCGACGCGCACGGACGCTGGCCCGACGACGACCCGGCGTGACATGCGGGCTGAGCGCTGCCGCAACCCGTGCCCTGCGCCTGCGCGCGCAGCGCCTGACCGGCCCGCGGGCGAGGGATGTCGAGCGGCTCGTCGGCGCCCTCGGCGGGGTGCAGGCGCAGGATCCCGTCGCCGCGGCGCTCGCTCTGCGGGCCCGTAGCCGCGGTCTCGACCAGCGCGCCGTCGAGCGGGCCCGCGACGACGACCGATCCGTCGTGTGGACCTGGGCCATGCGCGGCACGCTGCACCTCGTCGCCGCCGCGGACGTGGGCTGGATCCTCGGCCTGCTCGGGCCGATCTTCGTCGCGGCCGGGCGGCGACGGCGCGAGGCGCTCGGCCTCGACGACGAGCTGTGCGAGCGAGCCCTCGCTGCGCTGCGCGAGATCCTCGCCGACGCGGGACCGCTCACCCGCGACGAGCTCGTGCGCAGGCTTGCCGGCCGCGGTGTGGCGATCGACGCGAGCGGCCAAGCGCCGGCGCACCTCGTCGCGTACGCCGCGCTGCTCGGCGTCGTCTGCCGCGTCGGGCCTGTGGCATCCACGGGCGGGCCGCGGTATGCGCTGGTCGAAGACTGGCTCGGCGCAGCGCTCGCACCCGTCGAGGCCGACCGCGCGCTGGGCGAGCTCGCGCGGCGGTACCTCGGCGCCCACGGCCCGGCCACAGCGGCGGACTTTACGACCTGGTCGGGGATCGGCCTGCGCCGCGCCCGGCGCGGTCTGGAGCTCGTCGCCCGCGAGCTACGGGCGGTCGACGGGCCGAGTGGTCCGGCGTGGATGCTCGCCGCAGCGGCGCAGCGACCTCCCCGCGTGGTGCGCCCCCACGCCGCGCTGCTCGGCCACTTCGACCCCTACCTCCTGGGCTACGCACGCCGCGACCTCGTGCTCGACCATCGCTTCGCGAGCCGGATCCAGACGGGCGGGGGGTTCGTCCAGCCGGCCGTGCTCGTCGACGGGCGCGTCGTCGGAACCTGGCGTCGGAAGCGCAGCGGCGATCGCCTCGACGTCGCGCTCGAGCCGTTCGAGGAGCTGCCGGAGGCCGCGCTGCCGTCGCTGCAGCGCGAGGCCGCTGACGTCGCGCGCTTTCTCGGCGTCGCGTCGATGCCGTTCGATCAGGGCGTGGCGTAGACCTGCCGGTCCGTCCGCTGCCTATGCGAACATCTGTTCGCATAGGCGGGGTTCCCCTCGCCCGGCCAAGAAAACCTCGCAGAAACCGGGAACGCCGCAGCCTCGACGCCCTTTCACCGTCACCCGACGTGCCCCAAACGTACCCACACAACTACCCTCACCCAGGCCTTGAGCAGCTATCCGGACTCCGCTCCATCCGCCCGCCCGCCGGCGCAGATCGCCACCGGCGTCGCCCCGCCGCACTCGCTCGAGGCCGAGCAATCCGTCCTCGGCGGCATCCTGCTGAGCGATCGCGCGATGTACGGCCTCGTCATCGAGGAGGGCCTCAAGCCGGAGGACTTCTATCGCGAGCGCCACCGCACGATCTACGAGGCGATGCTCGCGCTCTACCGCGAGAGCGAGCCGATCGACGTGCTCACGGTCAGCGAGCACCTGCGCAGCACCGGCAAGCTCGACGAGGCCGGTGGCAAGGCCGCGATCGACGAGCTCACAGGCGGCGTGCCCGGCCTTGGCGGGATCCGCCGCTACGCGCAGATCGTGCGCGAGCACGCGCTCATGCGGCGGCTGCTGAGCACGACCTACGAGATCCAGGCCTCGGTCCTCAACCACCAGGCCGCCCCGCGCGAGCTCGTCGAGCAGGCGGAGCGCGCGATGCTCGAGGTCGCCCACGACGACCGCCAGAAGGACTTCCGCACGATCGAGGAGATCCTCGACGACGAGCTGAAGAAGATGGAGAAGCTCTCGCGGGAGCACACGTCGCTGACGGGCACCCCGTCGGGCTTCCGCGACCTCGACGAGATCACCGGCGGCTTCCAGCCGGGCAACCTCATCGTCATCGCGGCGAGACCGGCCATGGGAAAATCTGCACTCGTCACGAACATCGCCGAGAACGCCGCGATCGACCACGGGCGTCCAGTGGCGCTGTTCTCTCTGGAGATGTCCGAGACCGAGCTTGCCCAGCGCTTCGTCGCGTCCCAGGGTCGGATCAAGGGCGACGAGCTGCGCAAGGGCCGCGTGGCAGACGCCAAGTGGCCGAAGATCCTTGAGGCCTCGGCGCGCCTGGCGGCCGCGCCGATCTACGTGGATGACTCCTCGGACGTCGGGATCATCGAGATCCGGGCCAAGGCTCGACGGTTGCACCAGCAGTCGCCACTCGGGCTCATCATTATCGACTACCTCCAGCTGATGCGTCCCGATGGCCGCGTGGAGTCGCGCGTCCAGCAGGTCGGAGAGATGAGCCGGGGGCTGAAGATCCTCGCCCGCGAGCTGCACGTGCCCGTCATCGCCCTCTCGCAACTCTCCCGCGCGGTCGAGACCCGCGCGACGACGATCGAGAGCAAGAAGCCGCTGCTGTCGGACCTGCGGGAAAGCGGATCGATCGAGCAGGACGCAGACGTCGTCGCGTTCATCTTCCGCGAGGAGTACTACGACAAGGAGACGGAGCGGGCGGGGATCGCGGACATCATCATCGCGAAGCACCGCAACGGCGCGATCGGCGAAGTGGAGCTGACGTTCGCCAAGGAGTATCCGAAGTTCCTGAACTACACGTCGCCGGAGCGCTACGGGTAGCGCCGCACGCGTCGGGCGCGTCCGACTCTGGTTGCGGGTTTTGAGGACAGAACCTGGCCTAAATCCGCTCTACGTTGTCTCCCACGCGCTCAACGACGAAGGGAGCAACGGTGCTCGAGCGAGACGACTATCCGCCCGGTGTCCCCTGTTGGGTCGACACCACGCAGCCGGACCCGGAGGCCGCGGTGCGCTTCTACGGCGAGCTGTTCGGCTGGGAGTTCGAGGACCGCGTGCCCGCCGACGCGCCCGGCAGCTACTTCATTGCCGAGCTTCCCGGTCGCGCCGTCGCCGCGATCTCCTCCGCGCCGGACGCAGCGCCCCCGACGGCGGTGTGGAACACCTATATCGGGGTCGACAGCGCGGACGACACGGTTGCGACGGTGAAGGACGCGGGAGGAAGCGCACTCACCGAGCCCTTCGACGTCGCCGACGCCGGGCGCATGGCAGTGCTCGCCGACCCGTCCGGCGCCGTCTTCTGCGTCTGGCAGGCGAAGAGGCGCAAGGGCGCCCAGCTCGTCAACGAGCCAGGCACGTGGAACTGGAGCGATCTCAACACGCGCGACCCAGAGGGTTCCGAGGCGTTCTACGGCGCCGTGTTCGGCTGGGAGACCTCCCGCGTGGATCTCGGCGAGGGCGGCGACTACACCATGTGGCGCCTCCCGGGGTACGGCGACTTCCTCGAACGCAGCGAGCCCGGCCTGCGCCGACGTCAGGCGGCGCAGGGAGCGCCCGAGGGCTTCGAGGACGCGATCGCGTGGCTGCTACCGATGACGAACGGCCAATCCCCCGACGACGTCCCGCCGCACTGGAGCGTCACGTTCGCGGTCGCCGACACCGACGCGATCGCCGACAGGGCAGCGCAGCTCGGCGGCACGATCACCGTGCCGCCGTTCGATGCGGGCGTCGTGAGGGTCGCGGTGCTGAGCGATTCCCAGGGGGCGGTGTTCTCGGTGAACACGTTCACGCCGAGCGGCTAGCTTCGGATCGCATTTCGCGACCCGGTGAGGGTGGATGCGGACGCGGTACCGCGTGGCGCCGAGGTCACTCCGGCGCGGGTACCCTGCCGCCCATGGAAGACCTGGGGTCGACCACAACATCCGAGCTGCCCGAGTGCATCCCGGGCTTTCTCAAGCCGGACGAGTGCCGCGCCCTCATTCGCGAGATCGACGCGTCCTCCCAGCAGCAGGCGGAGATCTGGCTCGGCCAGGATTTCGGCGTCCATCCAGCGAGCCGGCTGGGCAGTATCGCCACGCTCGCGAGCGACAGCGAGGTCTTCGTGCAGGACCGGGTGTGGGGCGTCATGGCACAGCTCGAGGAGCGCCACGGCTGCGAGGTGTCCCATCTCAGCGGGGTGACGGCCCTGATCTACCGCCGGGGCGACCACTTCGCGGCGCACTCCGACGGCGGCGTCGAAGAGGACGCCCCGTCAGAGGTCACCAGGCGGCGCGTGTCCCTCGTGGTCGCACTGAACGACGGTGAGCGCCAGCGGGCGGACTTCACGGGAGGCGAGCTGTGCTTCTACCCGGCGTGCCCGCCCGGCTGCGAGCCGGCGCCGCACGACTTCGTCGCCGTACGCAGCGAACCGGGCCTGCTCATCGCGTTTGCGTCGCCGATGGTGCACCGGGTCATGCCGGTCATCGACGGCTGCCGCTACTCGCTGGCGTTGTGGGCGCTGGCGCCGGAGGGCGAGAGTCGACGGGGCGCCTGAGGGATGGTGCGTCCGTGACGTCGCCCGCTAGGACGCGCAGCGCGGCACGGGGGGACGGCGGCCAGGCGATCCGACGCCGCGCGCCACGAGTGTGCGCGTCGCCAGCAACGTGTCGGCCCTGCCGTGAGCGCCCCGGCGGCCGTAGAAGCGCACGCGGTACTTCGCGGACGGCTTGAGGCCAACCGCCCCTTGGAGGATGGCCGAGCGGACGCAGTTCGGGGCGCCGGAGGCGCTGTAGCTGCGCCCGCGCCGGCCGCGCAGCTCGACGACGACCTGGCGCACCACGCGCAGATGCGGCCGGGTCTCGAAGACGACCCAGGCAATCTCGCCAAAACGGTCGGCACCGGGCCGCTCGAAGTAGAGCTTCGGGGCGCCGACGATCCGGATGTCCTCGACCGCGACGCCGCCGGCCGCGGCCTGCAGCCCGGCTACCGGAGCGCCGACCGTGAGGGCGGCGAGGGCGGCCATCGCGGCCAGGCAACCAATGCGCCGAGCGTTGGCGCGACGGGGACGTAGGCTGAGCATCGGGGGCTCCTTCAGCGTTCGAGTTGCGTGACGTGGCGTGGCGGCAACGGTCGGGCGCCGGCAGAGATTGCGACCCGCGCGGTAAGCCCGCGACACCGGCGCGTCGTGCAACGGGCATCGACGGGCTCGCTGCCGGCGGACGATAGCCGCGCCGCGCCGCCGCATGTGTGCGACGCGTCACGGCGCCGGCATCCGGCACCCGTCCGGCCAGGAAGGCTTCATCGCCAACCGCAGATTGCGGCGACCGGCCGTCCCCGGGGCTCGTTGCCGCCACCCCATGACCTACGCTGAAGCGAACGCCGCCATGACGTCATCCGCCACCCCCGCAGCACCCGACGCAGCATCTGCGCAGCGAAGCCGCCGCCGGCCGGCCCAGGCTCCCTCGATCTCTGCGAACGGCTGATGGACGACTGCCCCTTCGACCTCTGCGACGGCAGCGGCTTCGTCGTCGACGAGGCGACCAACAGCGCGAGCGACTGCCGCTGCCGGGCCCAGCGCGTGAGCCGCGCGCGGGCGCGGTCGCTCAGCGGCGTCATCCCGCGCAAGTACCGCGGCGTGTCCTTCGACCGTCCGCCGGTGACGGAGATCGCCGCGCCGGTGACGGCCGCGGTGCGCCGCTACGTCGGGCGCATCGACGAGCAGCTCGCCGCCGGCCGCGGGTTGTGGTTCTTCGGCTCCGTCGGCACCGGCAAGACGACGCTCGCGATGCTCGTCTCCCGCCAGGCGCTCGAGGCCGGCCACAGCGTCGCGATCTACTCGCTGCCGCGCCTGCTCGCGCAGATCCGGACGACCTTCGACGACGACCGCGGCACCTCGTACGTCGACCTGCTCGACCGCCTGACGTCCGTCGACCTCCTGCACATCGACGACGTCGGAGCGGAGAAGACGAGCCCGTGGGTGCTCGAGCAGCTCTACGCGATCGTCAACGCACGCTACGAGGACGAGCGCTCGGTCATCATCACGACGAACCTCGAGCGCGACGAGCTCGCCGAGCAGATCAACGAGCGGACGGTCTCGCGGCTGGAGGAGATGTGCGAGGTGCTGCCGCTGTGGGGCGCCGACGCGCGCCAGCAGCGCCCGGACGCGCGCTCGGCCTAGACTTCCTCACGTATGCCAGGCATCTGCATCGTTGGCGCCCAGTGGGGCGACGAGGGCAAGGGCAAGGTCGTCGACCTGCTCGCCGAGCGCGCCGACGCCATCGTGCGCTTCCAGGGCGGCAACAACGCCGGCCACACGATCATCCGCGACGGCGACGTGTTCAAGTTCCACCTCATCCCCTCGGGGATCCTCTACCCCGGCAAGCGCTGCATCATCGGCAACGGCGTCGTCATCGACCCGCGCGTGCTCATCGACGAGCTCGACGCGCTCAAGGCGCGGCGGATCGACACGAGCGGGCTGCGCATCAGCGCCAACGCGCACGTCATCATGCCCTACCACCTGCTGCTCGACACGGCCGGCGAGACGAAGCTCGGCAAGCTGCAGATCGGCACGACGCGGCGTGGCATCGGACCCGCCTACGCCGACAAGGCGGCCCGCCTCGGCATCCGCATGCAGGACCTGCTCGACGAGAAGATCCTCAAGAAGAAGATCACCGCCGCGATCGATCCCAAGCGGCTGAGCCTGCGCCCATACGTCAAGGACCCGTCGCTGGACCTGCAGTCGATGACCGAGGCCTATCTCACCTACGGCCACCGCCTCGAGCGCCACATCGCCGACACCGCTCGCGCCGTCTGGGACGCGCTCGACAACGACAAGCTCGTCCTCTACGAGGGCGCGCAGGGCGCGCTGCTGGACATCGACCACGGCACGTATCCGTTCGTCACGTCCTCCAACCCGATCGCCGGCGCGGCGTGCGTCGGCGCCGGCGTCGGTCCGAAGGACATCCACGAGGTCTGGGGCGTCGCCAAGGCCTACGTCACGCGCGTCGGCGCGGGACCGTTTCCGACCGAGCTCCACGACGAGATCGGCGAGGAGATCCGCCGGCGCGGCGGTGAGTTCGGAACGACGACCGGCCGCGCCCGCCGCACCGGCTGGCTCGACATCCCCGCGTTGCGCTACGCCGCGCGCATCAACGGCCTGACGTCGCTTGCCATCACGAAGCTCGACGTCCTCTCGGGCTTCGAGAAGATCAAGGTCGCCACGACCTACAGCGGCCTCGACGGCGCCGAGTTCGAGGACTTCCCCTACCACCAGTCGGTCCTGCACCACTCGCGCGGCGAGTACATCGAGCTCGACGGCTGGACCGACGACATCACCGAGTGCCGTACCCCGGCCGACCTGCCGGTCGCCGCGCGTGACTACCTCGGCTTCATCGCCGAGCAGATCAAGGTGCCGATCGTGCTCGTCGGCGTCGGTCCCGGCCGCGAGCAGGTCATCTGGATGCAGAACGCTCCTGAGCTCGCGGCGGTGGCGTAGCGGAGCGCAACCGCAGGCCGCGCTCGCCACGGCGCAGCGCCTGGCGCGCGAGCGACGCCGCCGACAGCAGCGCAAGCGCGGCGAGCGTGATCTGCACGCTCACGATGCCCTCTTCGGACCAGTAGACGTCGTCGAGGCGCAGCAGCAGCGCCGACTCGTCGAGCGTCAGCGCGACGCCCATCCCGAACGGCACGGCCAGCACCGGATCGAGCTCCTCGTCGCGCGAGATCACCGACGCGCCGCCGGCGAGGAACGCGAGCACGATCCCGGGCACGAAGTGGTGGATGTGGCGCTCGCCGACGAAGACGTCGCGCAGCGGCCACCTGCCGCCGCGACGGCGGATGACGTACGTCGACAGGCGGGCGGCGGCGAACGTCAGCGAGAACGACCCGAGGAGGTTCAGCAGCGCGGTCTCGCGCGTGCTCATGCTCTCGTAGCCGGTCACTGCGATCGCGACGGTCTCGCGCATCGCCTCGTCGACGGAGTCGATGACGTCCAGCTCGGGATGCTCCTTGATGCGCCCGCGCAGCACCCGGGCGATCTCGCCGCCGAGCACTGCCGCCGTCATGCCGAAGGCGGCGATCCCGAGCGCCACCGTCCCGCGCTCGGCGCGCAGCCGCCGGCGGCGCGCCCACGGCAACTCGACGGCGCCGGGCAAGCGCAGCCCGCGGCTCAGAGCCACCGCTCGAGCAGGTCCTCGTCGGGCACGTCACGGACCATCCGCGCGGGCACGCCCATGACGACCTTGCGCGGGGCGACGTCGCTCGTCACGACGGCGCCGGCGGCGACGAACGCCTCCTCGCCGACCTCGACGCCGGGCAGGAGGACCGCCCCGCCGCCGACGCGGCATGCGCGCCGCAGCGTCGCGCCCCGCAGCGGCTCGCCCTTGGGGTGGCGCGCCATCGTGTCGTCGTTCGTCGTCATCGCGCAGGGGCCGAAGAACACGTCGTCCTCGATGAGGCTGTAGCCCGTCACGTAGGCCTGCGACTGGATCCGCACCCGCGCACCGATGCTGACGTCGTTGTCGACCCCGGTCGCGCGGCCGATGACCGTCTCCGGGCCGATCGTCGTGCGCTCGCGGACGAAGGCCTGGTCACCGACGATCGAGCGCGCGCCGACCTGCGAGCCGGCGAAGACGATCGCGTTCGTGCCGACGACGACGCCCGCCTCGAGCACGAGCGCGGCCAGCTCGCCGCGCGGGGCGGTCGAGCGCCGCCCGAGGCGCGGCGTCTTGCCCAGGACAGCGCCGTCGCCGATCACGCAGTCGTCGCCGATGACGACCCCGTCGTACACGACGACGTGGGCGCCGAAGATCACGCCCTCGCCGACGGATGCCGTCGGCGACAGGACGAGTCCGGGGGCGCTGGCGGCATCGGTCATCAGCGCAGGAGACTAACCATCGCCGCCGCGACCCTCGCGCCGGCGCGCCCATCACCGTAGAGCTCGGGGCGCTCGGCCGGCGCCGGGCGGGCGAGTGCCGCGCGCGCGGCGGCGGCGTCGAGGTCGACGAGGACGTTCCAACCGGTGTCGACGGTCTCGACCCATTCGGTGCTGTCGCGCAGCGTCACGCACGGCACCCCGGCGAGGTAGGCCTCCTTCTGGACGCCGCCCGAGTCCGTCAGCACGCCGCGCGCGCGTGTGAGCAGCGCGGTGAACGCGAGGTAGCCCAGCGGCGGGCGCAGGATCGTCCCCTGCGCGAGGCGATCGAACAGGCCCCCGTCGTGCAGCCGGGCGCGCGTGCGCGGGTGCAGCGGCAGGACGACCGGCAACTCGAGCCCGAGCAGGAGCTCGACGAGCCGCTGCAGGCGCTGCGGGTCGTCGACGGTGCCCGCCCGATGGGCCGTCGCGAGGACGTACTCTCCCGCCGTCACGCCGGCCTCGCGCAGCGGGCCGTCGTCGGCGCGCGCGCGCGGCGCGAGCAGGCGTGCGACGTCCACCATGACGTCGCCGACGACCCGCACCTCGCCCGCCACGCCCTCGCGCGCGAGGTTGTCCGCGGCGGCGCCGGACGGCACGAGCAGCAGGTCGGCGACGTGGTCGGTGAGCACCCGGTTGAGCTCCTCGGGCATCGCGCGATCGAACGACCGCATCCCGGCCTCGACATGGGCGACGGGGATCCGCGCCTGCGCGCCCGCGAGCGCCCCGGCGAGCGTCGAGTTCGTGTCGCCGTAGACCAGCACGGCGTCGGGCGCGTGCTCGTGCAGCAGGTCGCCCAGCGCCGCGAGCATCCGCGCGGTCTGCTCGGTGTTCGTCCCGCCGCCGAGCCCCAGCTCGATCTCGGGCGGCGGCACGGCGAGCTCCTCGACGAAGATCGTCGACAGCTCGTCGTCGTAATGCTGCCCGGTGTGGACGAGCAGCTCCTCGTGCTCGGCGCGCAGCGGCCCGGACACGGCCGCCGCCTTGACGAACTGCGGGCGGTTGCCGATGACCGTGACGATCCTCACGTCACGTCTGGCGCGCCAGCTCTGCGGCGATGTGCTCGCGCACGCGCTCGGCGGCGGCCACGGTGACGGGGCCCGGCGTGCCGTCGATCGGCGCGCCGTCGATCGCGTGCACCGGGTGCACCTCGCGCACCGAGGAGGCGAGGAACGCCTCGTCGAGCGCGCCGAGGTCGTCGAGCGTCGTCACGCGCTCCTCCACGTCGGTCACGGCGAAGAGGACGCGGCGCGTGATCGAGTCGAGGATCCGGTCTGCCAGCGGCGGCGTGTAGAGCCTGCCGCCGAGGACGTAGACGAACGACGTCGTCGGCGCCTCGAGCACCCGCCCGTGCGGCGTGACGAGCAGCGCCTCGTCGGCCCCGGTTTCTCGCGCCAGGCGCGATGCGAGCATGTTGGCCGCATACGACAGCGACTTCACGCCGTCGAGGATGCGCGTCGGTGAGTACGTGATCGTCGCGAGCGCGACGGTGTCGGGCATCTCCTTCAACGGCTCGACGAGGGCGATCCGCCGTCCACCACGGGTCGCGAGCACGCGCAGCGAGCCGTCCCGCGAATCGGCCGCCGCGAGGATCGACCCGATGTCGGCCCGGACGGCGTCGAGGTCCAGCGGCAGTCGCACGGAGGCGGCGCTGCGGGCCATCCGCTCGAGGTGCTCGTCGAGGCCGAACGGGCGGCCGTCGTAGAGCCGGACGACCTCGAAGACGCCGTCGCCGCGCAGCAGGCCCTCGTCCGTCACGGGGATCTGCGCGTCGGCGGCGTCCATGAGGGCGCCGTCGAGGATCGCAAGCGTCACGCGGGGACCGGCCGGTCGCGATACATCGCGGTCCCATGGCGCCCGGCGGGCGTGTCGCGCCAGCGGGCGACGGCGTCGGCGAGCTCGGGGGGCGGGGTCGCGGGCGGGACCGCGCCGCCCCCGTAGCCGGGCGGCATGAGGACCGGCGAGGCGAGAGCGGCAAACGTCAGGTCGGCGGCGGTGAAGCCGTCGCCGGCGAGGTATGGCCGCCCGTCGGAGAGCCGCTGTGAGACGAATGCGAGCTCCTCGTCGGCCGCGCGCGCGGAGCGCTCCTGGGCGTGCGGTCCGATCTGCATCGCGACCCGCAGCACGCGCTGGACGACCGGCAGCACGCGCTGCAGCCTGCGCCGCTGACCCGGCGCAAGGCCGCGTGAGCTGAAGCGCATGAGCCGCTCGCGGTCCTCGACGGCCCATGCGTACAGCCACAGCCGCGTCGTCGGGCCGAGGCGCTCGTCGAAGCGCGCCACGAGCTCCTCGACCTCGCGGCGGGTCGCCGGGTCCTGCGGATACAGCGGGTCGGGGGCATGGCCGATCGCGTCGCAGTGCTCGAGGATCGCGCTGGACCCGCGCACGGTGCGCCGGCCGTGGACGAGGACCGGCGCGGTCGTCGACCCGCGCGCCGTGACCGCCAACCGGTGCACGACGGGGGCGTAGCCCTTCTCGGTGTAGGCCAGACCGGCCCGGTCCAGCCCCCAGCGCGCCTTCTCGCAGAAATGGCTGAAGGGGATCGTGATGAGCTTCATCGCACGCGTCAGCGTAGTCAGCCGAGCGGCCGGTCGCCGACCCAATAGCGCGGGCCGGACCCGAGCCGAGCCGCGCGGTCGTCCGGATTGGCGAGCCGGCAGCGCTCGAGCGACAGGCAGCCGCAGCCGATGCATTCGGTGAGCCCGACCTTCAGGCGCTCGAGCTCGGCGATCCGCTCGTCGATCCGGGCCGTCCATTTGCGCGAGAGGCGCGCCCAGTCGCGGCGCGTCGGCGCGCGGTCGGACGGCAGCCGGGCGAGCTCGCCCGCGATCTCGTCGAGCGACAGCCCGACCCGCTGGGCGAAGACGATGAACGCGATCCGCCGCAGCACCGGCCGTGGGTAGCGGCGGTGGCCGGAGCCGGCGCGCTCGGACGAGATGAGGCCGCGCTGCTCGTAGAAGCGCAGGGCGGAGGCGGCGACGCCGCTGCGCTGCGCGACCTCCCCGATCGTGAGGAGCCTGGGCATGGCGACAGGACATCACGTCTGCCTTGTGACTTCAAGCTCACTTGAGCTCGTAGCGTTCAGGTCCCCTTGAGAGGAGTCGTATGCCGGCACATCGGATTCAGCTCGCGATCATCGTCGGCAGCGTCCGCGAGGGGCGGTTCGCGCCGGTCGTCTGCGGGTGGCGGAGCAGCCGCGGCGACTGCTCCGCGTCCTGCACGGCGGCGGGCGGCCAGGCCTGCGCGACCACGTACGCCACGCCGCGTGGCGGCACCTCGCCCTCCGCGCCGTCGAGCCTGCGGCGCTACGTCGCGCTGGGCGACTCCTACAGCTCCGGTGAGGGCGCGTTCGACTACCTGCCCGCGGCGCCCCGGCCGTCCGGCGCAGTGCCACCGCTCGCGCAACGCCTATTCGCAGCCGCTCGCAGGGCGTCTGCTCGGCGGGGTGCAGCACGATCCCACACGGGACTTCCTGGCGTGCTCGGGAGACGAGGTGCCCGAGCTCAAGAGCCGCCGGCTGCCGGCACTGGGTGCCGACGTGGCGGTCGTGACGGTCGGGATCGGCGGCAACGACGCCGGCTGGATCGACGTGATCAAGGCCTGCATGATCGACGCGGCCGCCCATCCCAAGCCGGGTCCGGGAAGGGATGCAACCGCATCGTGGCCGACGTCTTCAAGCGGCGGCTGCCAGAGCGGCCGCCTGCGCGATGCGTACACCATCATCAAGCGCAGCGCGCCGCAGGCGAAGGTCATCGTGGTGGGCTGTCCGGCGATCTTCGAGGACGCCTACAGCTCGACGTTCTGCGCCAGCGTCGGATTGTTGACGCGCGGCGCGCGCGCCGACCTGCGCAAGGCCGCCGAGCAGCTCGACGGCGAGATCGGAGCGATCGCCCGGGACTTCGGCTTCCGCTTCGTCGACCCGCGCGGCGTGTTCGACGACCATCGCATCTGCGGCCCGAAGGAGGACTGGATCCACGGCGTCACCTTCGGCCGCGGCGGCGAGCCGGTGCTCTCGGCGACGACCTTCCATCCCAATCCCTCGGGTCAGCGCGGCTACGCCGACGCGATCGCCGACGCCAACCGCGACGTGTTCAGGTAGCGCTGGGTGCCGCTGTCATAGCGGTTCGAACCCGCGACCTTGGGGTTATGAGCTGCCCGCTCGGAGAAGTCCCGTCACGCTCTGGCGATCTCATCGATCAGCGCCTTGACCAGCGCGGCGGCTTTCGCGCACTCCTGGATGGCGAAGGCCTGCTCGATCGCTAATGCTCGGTATTGCTCAGGCCAGGAGGGCTCGATGATCAGTTGTGGCGGCCAGGGCTGCTTGGCCCGCGAGGTGAAGATGTCGCGGCAGGCCTCAGCCACCCGTGCGAGGTCTGGTTCGAGTTCGTGCAACAGCAACAGGTCGATGAGATCGCGGAAGCGGTCGTTCTCGCCGACCTCGAATCGCTCGGTGACTGCGTGCAGCTTCGTGGCCATCTGATAGCGAAGGGACTGGCATGCCACCTGCTCAGGCCCGTCGAGACCCAATTGGGTGAGGCTGAACGCACCGATCTCCTCCATTTCGGCGCCCTGGGCCTCGGGCGGCGACGCTTCCAGCCGCAGCGTCGCCCACGGCCTCGCCTTGTAGGTCATCTTGACGTCCATGCGGTGGGCCGGTGTGTTGCCGATGCTCTGGATGCGGGCGAGCCGAAAGCCGAAGTCGAGGTAAGACTCCTCCAGCGCGTCCTGCAGTGTGTCGATGAGGTCGTGCTCGTCCTGGGTGATGACGATGATGTCGATGTCCTTGGTCGCCCGGGCTCGCAGACGCAGGCGCAGCTCCATCGCGACGCCGCCCTTGAGCACGAACCGCCGCTCATCATCGTCGCCGCGCGCCAGCGCACCGAGCAGGACTTGCGTGCTGACCCAGCGACGCAACCGGTCGGCGGCGATGCCCTCCTCGACGCTGAGCTCCTGGACGAGCCGCTCGAGATGGGAGCGGTCGCCCGGTGCCCGCTTGGATGGCGGGTAGCTCACGCCGTCCGGCTCAGCAGCTCGCCGCGCAGCTGGCCGGCCTGCCGGCGGCGCAGCCAGCCCTCGCGCTCGGCATCGTCGATGGCCTGCTCGACCAACGAACGGCGCAGGTGCTGCTCATGAGCCTGGCGGATCGCCTTGGCAGCCGACACCACCCCGATGCCCTCCACCCTGCCTCGATCGACCTCGGCGACATCCTCGTGATGCAGAACGTAGAGCGCTGGGATCGTGCGATGCGTGCGATAGGCCATCGGGACCGTGACATGCAGCTTCGCAGGGTTGACGTCGCTGATGCCGTAGAGGTCCAACGCGGACTCGTGGGAGATCAGCCCGCGCCGGTCTGGCCACAGGGTCGCCAGCATGTATTGGTCTAGGCGAGTGGGCGGGATCAGCGGTACCCGGTAGATCCCGTGCTCGACGCGATCGAGTTGACCGCGCCTCGCCAGCGCATTGAGGGTGCCCATCGGCACCCCCAACTGCCGCGCGTCCTCGCCGGTCAGATACCCGTAGTTCTCAGCCGCACGTTCGGCCAGTTGCTTGTAGCGAACCCCAGGCATTGTACTAACATCGACATTTTGTCGCCCTTCATACGGAAGGTCAAGTCCCCCTACCACTTTCGACTTCTCGTACGAACATCGACGTTTCATCGTTGTCCGTACGCTTCGGGGGCGGGCGGCCCCTAGGATCACTGATTCCGTTCCGCGTGCGGCGGCAGTTCGGCGCGGAGGGTGTCGAAGGTCGGCGTTTGCTAACGCTAGCTCAGGCCCCGATCGTTTCGCGCGCCTGCTCAAGGAACCGGCCGACGCCGGGATCGTCCTTGAACGGGGCGAGGTTCTGAGCGGTGTCGCGAATGGCTCGGTTGATGCGTGCGGAGTCTACGGTCGCTGCTGCAACGGTCGCCTGCCGTGCGACGGCTACCGCTTCATCAATCTCGCGTTGCTCGACGAGCACTTCAGCAAGTCGGATGAGGTAGAGAGCATGGTTTCGAGAGTAGGCAACAGGATCGTTCAGGGCGAGTGCGGCGCGTGCGGCGCTCTCGGCAGCTTTGGTGTCGCCAAGGATCTGCGCGACCCTGGTCTCGTGGCTGGCGAAGATCGCCGGTCCGTAGAAGTCAAGCCAGCTCGGATCGTCGTCGTGGCGTGCCTGATCAGCTTGGTTGCGAGCGCGGCGTAGAGAGGCGTGGGCACTTCTGGCGTTCCCTTGACCGGCATGGCCTACGGCCTCACGAGCGAGCAGTGCCGATGTCAGGCGCGGGGTCGGGGCACGTTTAGCGGCGCTCTGAGCGGTTGTCGCGAGATCGACTACCTCTCTCGGGCGGTGTTGATCGGATGCCAGCACCGCCATGGACGACATCGTTACGACGCTGACCGAATCGGCATCTGCGAGGCGAGCCCAATGCATCGCCTCAAGCCACCAACGGCGAGCATCGTCGTTCTGCTCGCCATCGAATGCGAGCCAGCCTGCATGCTCGGCGGTTAGACCCGTGAGTTCCCGCAGTGCTCGCCCGGTCGTCTGGTCGTAGCTGGCGTACTCAACGAGGCTGCGTAGGCGACGAAAGGTGCGGGCGGTCACGGAGTAGACGGAGCCCGCGCCGTGAAGATCGTCCAGTTTGTAGAGGTGGACCACGGACTGCCGAAGGCGAGCAACGTCGATGTTGCCCAACCGGGTCGGCGCGGGCAACGCCAGGGTCGCAGCGAAGCCCGCTGCGCCAGCAAGGAACTCGCGCCGGTTCACGTCCTCAGGATGGCCGTTCTCGCCCGGCAGCGCCAGTCGGAACCCAAGCTCTACGGGCGTGGCTCCGTAGAGCTCGCAGTACAAGCCCTGGTAGTAGGGGCTCGGCCGTCTGTCCCCGCTCTCGTGCTTGGACAGCGATGGTTGATCGAGGCCGGGTACGACACGATCGCCGCGCTCGCGAGCACGCTTGCGGATCGCGTCAACGACCTCGGCCTGCGTGAGCCCGAAGCGCTCGCGGTACTCGGTTAAGCGCATCGCTGGAACCCTGTCCCCCCTCGCGGATGACCGATCCTACGGCGGGGCGTTCTCACCGGTCAACGGCGACATACATACCGACATAGCAGCCAGCATCGCTACCGCTATTCAGATCCAGCCTCGTTCTCGGTTTGCTTGACGGGTGGTCGAGCAGCGTTACGTGTGGGGTCGGGCCTATCGCGACGGTCGCCTCATCTGCTCCCGGGTGGGCGTGACCGTGATCTCAGACGTACGCCTCGGTCTCGTCCCGCGCGAGCGGCGTCGCCTCATCCGCGCGCGATTCACCGCGAGCATGGACCCCACCCTGCGTGACGAGCTGACCGCTGTCGTTCGCCGTCGAGGCGCGGCTGCTCGTCGCGCAGCCGAGCGCATGGAGCCAATCTCGATTGTGCTCGATGGCCCCGGCGACTCGCAGATCACCGGCCGTGTCCTGCCCCCTCAGGTGCGGTCCGGTGGTCTGCGAGAGATCGAGTTCGGTCTTCGCGAGCCGCGTTCATGAGCGACGAGCCTCGCCGCCTCACCAGCGACGAGATCCAGGCGCTCAGGTTCGCAGCGCATCGTCAGCTCACGCGGTGGGCCAACAAGCACGAGCTGCACCCGCGCCAGCAGGACCGGCGCGCCGCACTCGTGCGCGCCGTCCGCATCCTGGAAGACAAGGCATTCGGCGACGGCTGCGAACTACGCACAACAGACGACGAATAGGTGGGACGAGCCTGCAAACGCTGGGCTTTCCCGAAGTGCCCCCGCCAGGAATCGAACCTGGAACCTTCGGATTAAGAGTCCGCTGCTCTGCCAGTTGAGCTACAGGGGCGGGTGGAGCCGAGGATCCTAGCCAGTCGTCGTGGTCTGCTGACCCTGCGGCGAGGTCGCCTGCTTCTTCAGCCCGTCGAGCGCCGTGCGCAGCGGCTTGCGCTGGACCTCGGGGGCGAGGCTCACGGCGCGGTCGGCCGCGAGGTCGGCGACGCGGGTCTCGCCGGCGCGGTAGGCGAGCTCGGCCAGCTGGGCGAAGAGATTCGAGTTCGGCGGGCTCTCCGTCGCCGTGACGATCTCCTTCGCGCGCACGGCCTTGGTCAGCTCGTTGAGCGCGTTGGCCTCGTAGGCCTGCACCATGAACTTCGCCGCGCGGACGTCCGGCTGCTTGGGCTCGAGCGCCAGGTGACGCTCCCATGCCTGGCTCGCGAGGCGCAGGCGCCGCATGCCGCTGTCGGTGTAGCGACCGTCGGCCGCGATCTCGTCGATGCCCGCCCGCTGGAAGCGCAGCGACGCGAGCTGCGCCCACGCCTGCGGGTCGCGCGGGCGCGCCTTCGTCGCGACGATCGCGTTGTCGATGCGCTTGTCGATCCCCTCCGTCGCGCTCTGGCTGCCCGAGTCGCCCGACAGCGCGTCGAAGAGGCCGCCGCTCTGCGAGCTGCCGATGCCGAACAGCACGAGGCCGCCACCCATGAGGATGGCGAGCGACAGGTAGATGGCTTGCACGGTACGGCGCCGGCCGCGTCCGCGCAGGTCGAACAACATCGGCGATCAGTCCTTTGGTTCGGGATCTTGCAGCTTAGGCAGATCGAGGCCCGGGATGCTCAGGTCGTCCCAGTACTCGTCGTTGAGGACGTCCCCGCCGCCGTCGTCCCCGCCGCCGTCGTCCCCGTCATCGTCGGTCTTCTCGCCTCCGTCCTCGTCCTCGGCCTCGTCGTCGACCGGCTTGATGCGGTCGATCCAGCGCGCGAGCAGGATACTCAGCTCGAAGAGCACGATGAGCGGAGCCATCGCGAGCGTCATCGTGACCGGATCGGGCGTCGGCGTGGCGACCGCCGCGAGGATCGCGATCGCGAGGATCACGTAGCCGCGGTTCTTCGCGAGCTGGCGCGGCGTGAAGATCCCCAGGCGCGTGATCGCCAGGACACCGACCGGGATCTGGAACAGCAGCCCCACCCCGGCGACGAACAGGACCGCGAACCTGAAGTAGTCCTTGGCCTGCAGCAGGATGTCGAACGAGTCGTCGTTGAAGTTCTGCAGGAACTGGACGGCCCGTTCGAGCACGACGAAGTAGCCGAACGCGACGCCGGCGATGAAGAGCACCGGCACCATGAGCATGAGCGGCAGCGCGACGTTGCGCTCGCGCGGGCTGAACGCGGGCAGGACGAACGCGTAGGCCTGGAAGAGCAGCATCGGCATCGCCAGCAGCAGCGCGGCGTAGAAGGCGATCGTGATCGTCGCCGTGAACGGCTCCGTGACGCCGAGCGTGACGAGGTTGCGCTGGGTGTTGCGCGGCAGCGCGGCAGCGGCCTGCGCGACCTGCCGGCTGGCCAGCGCGAGCTTGCCGGAGCTGCTGGCGATCGCGGCGCGCTGTGCCGCGCTGAGGTTCTCGGCCGCGCCCAGCGACCCGAACGTCCTCGCCGCCGAGTCCAGCGCGGGCGCCAGGGCGCGCAGCGCCTGGCCCTGCTCCTGCTGGAAGCGAGCGGCCTGCTCGAGCGGATCCTTGCTCGACGTGCTCGGGTTCTGGAGGTTCTGGGTGTCGCGGACCGGCTTGGTGACGATGTCGAGGATCGCGTTGTTCTGCCAGAAGCAGAACCCGAAGGCCGCGACGAGCGTCACAAGCGAGATGACGAGCCGCTTGCGCAGCTCGGAGAGGTGGTCGACGAGGCTGAGCCGGTCCTCGTGACCAATCGGCCGCAGCGCGGTTCCCATGTGTCCGGCGGCCTGCGGGGCGCGGGTCAGCCGCGCGGGCTGCTGACGGCGTCGTCCGGCTTGGCCGGATCGTCAGAGCGGGCTGGGGTCAGCGGAGTGGGGTCGTCGTCCTTGCCGGTGATCGAATCCTTGAACTCGCGCATCCCGGTGCCGAGCGAGCGTCCGAGGTCGGGCAGGCGCTTGGGCCCGAAGATGACGAGGGCGATGACGAGCACGATGATCAGTTCGAGTGGACCGATGCCAAGCGGCATGGAGGCTCCTCGGGGTCGGGTACGGATGAGCGTAGCGCGACGCGCACTCACGGACGTCCTGTCGACCGCGCAAGAGAACGTTCAAGTTCCTTCGCCGCGTGCCGATGAGTGGGTCATGCAGGAGTTCGAACATAGTCCTCAGCCGGATCACAGGCAGTCCGTCCGCAAGGTGACGCTGCCCTCCGGCAAGACCATCGACGTCATCTCATTCGAGGAGCTCCCGACCAGCCCGGCCAGCCCGGCCAGCCCGGTCGACCTCCACGTCTGCCCCGACTGCCGCTCCGAGCTCGTCTATCCCGTCGCCTGGGAGGAGGCCGGCCGCACGAGCTGGGAGGTCAGCCTGCGCTGCCCCAACTGCGAATGGACCCTCACGAGCGTCTACGACGAGGACACGATTCAGCGCTTCGACGCGACGCTGGACTGCGGCACCGAGGCGCTCGTCGCCGACCTGCGCCAGCTCACGCGGGCGAACATGGAGTACGACGTCGAACGCTTCTCCGCCGCCCTCGGCGCCGGCCACGTCCTGCCCGAGGACTTCTAGCCGCACCCCACCGGCGGCCTACGCCCGCCGGTCGACGACGGAGTCCGCGACGAGATCGAGTGCCAGCCGCTGCCCGTCCGCGAGGGCGAGCGCGAGCGCGGCCAGCTCGTCCTTGGCCTCGGCGACGATCGCCAGCGCGTGCGCGGTCGCCTCGGCGGGCGCGCCGGTCGCCTCGATGCGCTGGCACAGCTCGCTCGCCTGCTCGGGGGTCGCGATCGTACGCAGGTCGACGGCGGCGAGCTCGGGATCGCGCTCGCGGGCGAGGATGAGCGGAAGCGTCACGGTCCCGTCGAGCAGGTCGGTCCCGCGGTGCTTGCCGGTCCGCGCCGCGTCGCCCAAGACGTCGAGGACGTCGTCGAGGAGCTGGAAGGCCAGGCCGACGCGCCGGCCGAACGCGCCGAGCGCCGCGACGATGCTCGCGTCGGCCGCCGCCGCCAGCGCGCCGAGCTCGCACGAGGCTCCGAAGAGCCGCGCCGTCTTGAGCTCGCAGCGCTCCAGGTAGCGCTCGACGGCGACCGCGGCATTCCAGGCATCCTCGCGCTGGAGCAGCTCGCCCTCGGCCAGCGCGCAGCCCGCCTGCGAGAGCGTGCGCACCGCCGCCAGCGAGCCGGTCGCGACGAGCTCGGTGAACGCGCGGGAGAACAGCAGGTCACCGGTCGCCACCGCGAGCTCGCGGCCGCCCTGCGCCCAGACCGTCGGCAGGCCGCGGCGCAGCGGCGCAGCGTCGAGCACGTCGTCGTGGACGAGGGTCGCGCTGTGGACGAGCTCGACGGCCGTCGCGGCGGCGACGAGGTCGTCGGTGCAGGCGGCGTCGGGGCCGGCCGCGAGCAGCACGAGCAGCGGACGCAGGCGCTTGCCGCCGGCGGCGATCGTCGAGCCCGCGTGCTCGGCGAGGATCGGCCCGTGGCCGGCCGCGAGCACCGCGAGGCGCTCCTCGACGCGAGCGAGCAGGAGCGGGACGTGCGGCCCGGCGGCCTGGACGATCGCCTCGACGCTCGCGGCCACGCTCGTCATCGCGCCTGCGCCGGCTTCGTCCTGCGCGTCCCGGCGTGCAGCGCGATGATGCCTCCGGCGGTGAGGATGTAGCGGACGTCCAGCCCGCAGCGGTCCATCCGCGCCGCCAGCTCGTGCGGTCCGGGAAAGCGCTTGACGGAGTTCGGGAGGTAGCTGTAGGCCTCCGAATCGCCCGCGAGACGGCCGATGACCGGTATGAGCCGGTCGAACCACAGGCCGTAGAACGTCGAGAGCGGCGGCCGCGTCGGGGTCGTGATCTCGAGCACGACGACGCGCCCGCCCGGACGTACGACGCGTGCCATCTCGGCCAGGCCGCGGTCGAGGTCGGAGAAGTTGCGCGCTCCGAAGCCGACGGTCGCCGCGGCGAACTCGCCGTCAGCGTAGGGCAGCTCGAGCGCGTTGCCCCACTCGAACGTCACCGGGGCGGCCGCGTCCGCCGTCTTCGCCCGCGCCCGGGCGAGCATCTCCTCGGAGAAGTCCGAGCCCACGACCGCGCCGGCGGGCCCGACCCGGCGCGCGAGCTCGAGCGCGAGATCGCCGGTGCCGGTCGCGACGTCGAGGACGCGATCGCCGGGGCCGACGCCGGCGAGGTCGGCCGCGCGTCGGCGCCACTCGTGGTGCAGTCCGGCCGTCATGACCGAGTTCATGACGTCGTAGAGGCCGGCGATGCGGTCGAACATCGCCCGCACCTGCGGCTCCTGCAGGGTCCCCTGGTCGGTCGTGGTCATCTCGGCGCGGGACACCGAAGGCGGACGCAGCGCGCGCGCCGGCGCAGGACCGCCGCTGCTCTCACTTCAGCTGCGCGAGGAACTCGACGACCGCCGTGCGCTTCTCGGGGGGCAGGGAGCTGTAGGAGGGCATCGGCGCCGTCGGGTTTTCGAGCGTTCGATCGATCGCCTGGCGCGCGAGGCGACTACCGATCGTCGTGAGGTCCGGCCCGATCGTGCCGCCGTTCTCGCCGATCTTGTGGCAGGCCAGGCAGCCCGACTGCGCGACCACCTGCCGTCCGGCCTCGAAGGTGCGCAACTTCTCGCCGCCGGCTGCCACGACGCCGGGCGGCGTCGCCATGTCGATCTGGTTCGGCGAACCGGCGTTCGCTCCCTCGTACGTGAGAAACGCCATCGCCGCGATCGTGAAGAAGGCGGTCGCCATCGCGATCGGCCGGCGCTCGGGCCGGCGCTCGGGGCTGCGGTCGTAGAACGGCAGGAGGAGCAGGAGGATCATGCAGACCGTTGGGACGCCGAGCGCCGCAAGCGGCGTGAGCGACGGCGGCTTGATGACCCGCAGGACCTCGAAGAGGAAGAAGAAGTACCACTCCGGCCGCGGCGTGTACGTCGTCGTCGTCGGATCGACCTTCGGGCCCAGCTCGGCGCCGAGGACGAGCGCCATCACGATGATCGACGCCATGACGACGACTGCCATGATCGAGTCCTTGGCGACCGCGTAGGGGAAGAACGGCTTCCCCCGCGACTTCAGGATCGAGTACTCGCGGAGGTAGGCCTCCTTCTCGCGCTGGTTCACGACGCTACGCCTCGTCCCGGCGCAGCTCGGGGCTGATGTCGGCCTTCATCCACGGCGGCGCCGTCGTACCCAGGCGCGCGACGAGATAGAGGTGCGCACCGATCAGCGCCGCGATTATGCCGGGCAGGACGAGCATGTGCAGCGCGTAGAAGCGCGTCAGCGTCGTGACCCCGAACTCGGGACCGGCGCGCAGGAAGTCGTTGAGGTAGGGGCCGATGAGCGGGCCGGTGCCGTTGATCGCGAGGGCGACGGTCGTGGCCCAGAACGAGCGCTGGTCGAACGGCAGCAGGTAGCCCGTGAACGACATGAAGAGCGTGAGGAGGAGCAGGACGACGCCGATGATCCAGTTGAGCTCGCGGGGGTACTTGTAGGCGCCGAAGAAGAACGTCCTGGCCATGTGGAGGAAGACGAGGATCACCATGACGGTCGAGCCCCACTTGTGCATTCCGCGAACGAACTCGCCGAGGAAGACCTCGTTGGTGATGTGGCGCACCGACTCGTAGGCGCGCGTGGCCGACGGGTCGTAGTACATCGCGAGGAAGACGCCCGTGACCGCCTGCGACAGGAACGCGAACATCGTCGCCGAGCCGAGCGTGTAGAACCAGTTCGTCCCCTTGGGCACCTTGCGGAACATCAGCCAGCGTGCGCCCGCCGACAGCGACGTGCGCTCGTCGACCCAGTCGACGGCCGAGACCCCGACCTCCGCGAGCTTGTCCTTCGGCGTCGTGGCGCCGTTGCCGTTCTCGCTCGGGCGCTTGGGCTTGGGGCGCAGGGCGCCGGGCAGCGGTGGGGTGAGCTTCGCCATGTCCTACGTCCCCGGGATCTTGCGCGTCGTAGGGCGCGCCGGATAGAGGTACGGGCCGATGCCGTCGAGCGGCTGGCCCGGATCGCGCGGCGAGAAGCGCTTGAGCTCGGAGTTCACGCTGTAGCGCGGGCCGACCTCGACGAGGCCGTTGCGCACGCGGGTGTAGAAGCGGTCCAGCGGCCGCACCGGCGGGCCGCCGGTACGCTTGCCCTCGAAGTCGTAGACGCCTCCGTGGCACGGGCAGATGAAGCGCGCCGATGCCTCGACGAAGCGCACCGGGCAGCCGAGGTGCATGCAGCGGGTGGAGATCGCGACGAACGCGCTGTACTCGTCCTGCGCCTCGCTGTCGAGCTTGGGGTTGTACTTGCGCAGGTAGACCGTCGACTTGCCGACGTCGCCGATGCCCGGCTCGACCGTGAGCGTCCGGGGAATGTACTTGTCGTCAGGGAAGTCGCCGATCGGGCCGACGGCCTCCCAACGCTCCTCGCGCTTCTCGAAGACCGGGCCCATCGCGAAGCCGATCGCCGGCAGCGTGAAGGCCGCCATGGCGATCGCCCCGGCCGTGTGGACGGTGCCGGTCATGAAGCGACGGCGGGTGACCGTCTCGCCCTCGAACGCGCCCGGGATGCTGCGATCGACGGTCGTGACGGGCTTGGAGGGCGTGCGATCCGCGGACACGGGCACGGAAATCTACCGACCCCGCGCCTCCGGCGATACGCCATTTCGAACGCGTGTGCGTCACGTTGCCAGCAGCGGTGGCGCACGTCACAAAGTCGGGGTGGGCGGACACAGACCGGAGCAGGTCGCGAGACCGTCGTGAGAGGTTCGATCCAGCCGTCGACTGGCGCGCCTGGACGGCGTACAACCATCTGCCATGACTCGCGGTCGTCGGCGCAATGTTCGGTCCGGCCCCCGGCACGGCTCGGTCCTGCTCGCCGGAAGCCGGTCGGTCGCCCGGCGCCGCGGCGGCCTGCGGTTCGGTGGCGGGCCGGCTGGCGGAGTTCCCTGGCGGACGCTCGCGGTCGTGGCCGGCGTGGCCGCGGTCGTGGTTGGCGTGCTCGTATGGCGATCGCAGGCCCGGGCGGGCTCGGATCGCCGCGCCGCCGCGGTGCGCTTCGTGACCGCGTGGCAGCACGGCGACCACGCCGCGATGTGGCAGGCGCTGACGCCCCGCGCCCGCGCGGCGTACTCCGAGGCCGCCTTCGCCGAGTCCTACCGCGACGCAGACCGGACGGCCCGGGTCGAGTCCGTGCGGGCCGGCAGGATCGGCGGCGAGGATGGCGGCACGGTGTCGCTGCCGGTCTCCGTTCGTCTGCGAGATCTCGGGACCCTGCGCGGCCGGGTCGCGCTGCCGCTCTCCGGAAGCGGGAAGACGGCAGGGGTGGACTGGCAGCCGGCTCTGCGCCTTCCCGGGCTGCGACCCGGTGAGACGGTACGTCGGCGCGCGGGCAGGCAGCCGCAGCGCGGGCAGATCCTGGCGGCCGACGGAACGCCCTTGAACGCGACCGGCCTCGGCGCCTCGGTGGCCGGGGTCGCGGAGCCGAAGCCGACGGGCCTGGAACGCGTCTACGACGAGCGCCTGGCGGGGCATCCGTCCGAGCGGCTTCTGTTCGGCAGTCGTGTCGTCGCTCGAACGCCGGCCGTTCGCGGCCGTTCGCTGCACACCACGCTGCGACCGGCTCTGATGCGCGCCGCGCATGCCGCGCTGGGCGACAAGCTCGGCGGCGTGGCGGTGATCCGCCCACGCGACGGCGCGGTCCAAGCGCTCGCCGGGCTCGCGGTCTCCGCACCCCAGCCACCCGGCTCGACGTTCAAGATCATCACGCTCGCGGCGGCGCTCGAGCACCGCGTCGCGACGCCGCCGAGCACCTATCCGCTCGCGACGTCCGCGACGCTGTCGGGGGTCAAGCTGGGCAACGCCAACGGCGAGCGCTGCGGCGGCACGTTGACGCAGGCGTTCGTCGAGTCGTGCAACTCGGTGTTCGCGCCGCTGGGCGCCAAGATCGGCGCCAAGCGCCTCGTCCAGACCGCCCGCGCGTTCGGCTTCGGCGAGAACCCGACCATCCCGGCAGCCAAGCCGAGCACGATCTCGCCTGCATCGGAGCTGCGTGACGATCTCGCCGTCGGCGCAGCAGCGATCGGACAGGACCGCGACCTCGCGACGCCGCTTCAGATGGCCACGGTGGCTGCGACGATCGCGATGGGTGGCCGGCGCGCACGCCCGCGTGTCGCAACGATCGACCCGGTCGTCCGCCGCCGCGTCATCTCGGAGAAGACGGCGCGCCACGTGCGATCCATGATGCTCGACGTCGTGCGTTCGGGCACCGGGACGGCCGCCGCGATCGCAGGGGTTCAGATCGCGGGCAAGACGGGCACCGCCGAGCTGCGACCCAACTCGAAGGACCCCAAGGACGCCGATGCCTGGTTTGTGGCATTCGCACCGGCACGGCGACCAAGGGTGGCCGTCGCAGTGATGCTCATCGGAGCGGGGTTCGGCGGGACGGCGGCGGCACCGGTCGCCAAGCGGGTCATGGCAGCGGCGCTGAGCGGCAAGTGACGCCGGACGGGTTCACGGACGCATCGCGCTCGGCGACGCGTCCCGCGGCAGCTTGACCGCAGATCCGTCCGAAGTGCGGCCTCGGCCGTGCCTCAGGCGCCGCCGCGGACGGCGCGCGCGGCCGCGTGCAGCGCCGCCGCCGCGTCCGGGTCGCCGGCGCGCGCGAGCTCCTTTGCCGCGACGGTCCGCGCGTCCGGTCCCCAGCCGATCGCGGCGGACCCCGCCTCCCATGTCGCGTGCGCCAGCTCCTCGTCACCGCCGGCGTGGGCCTGGGCGCTGAGCGCGATGACGTCGGCGAGCTCCGCGATCGCGACGAGGTCGCCGAGCTCGGCGAGGCGTACGAGACCGAGCGCGTAGAGGCGGTCGCCGGCAAGCAGGGCGAGGTCGGGATCGTCGATCGGCAGCGCGCGGGGACGACCGTAGTGCAGCCGGTAGCCCTCGTGGACGGCGGCGACGGCGAGCTCGATCTCCTCGGGGTGCCGTGCTGCGCGCGGACCCGTGGCGGCCAGGCCGGCGGGATCGAACGCGCCCTCCTCCTGCGTCACGGGTGCCGCGCCCAGCGAGCTCGCGAGCGGGCTGCGGGACGCGTGCACCGCGCTGCGCAGGCGGCTGACCGGGTCGGCCGTGCTCACGCGGCGATCTCCGCAAACGCCGCGGCCGCCGCGGCGGCGGTGCGCTCGACGTGCTCCGGCGTGTGGGCGAGCGAAGGAAACCAGGCCTCGAAATGGGAGGCGGGTGGGTACGCGCCCCGTGCCACCAACGCG
The DNA here is from genome assembly GCA_051005755.1 of Solirubrobacteraceae bacterium. Lineage (GTDB taxonomy): Bacteria > Actinomycetota > Thermoleophilia > Solirubrobacterales > Solirubrobacteraceae > CADCVQ01. The sequence goes on along the minus strand of JBPCJA010000175.1, from coordinate 18 downwards.
CGGAGCCACGCAGCGTAG
>JBPCJA010000174.1:0-7869 GCA_051005755.1 Solirubrobacteraceae bacterium | reverse complement strand
CAGCCGATGGGCTTCTATCCGCCCGACGCGCTCGTCCACGAGGCGCAGCGGCGCGGTATTCCGGTCTTGGCCCCCGACGTCAACAACAGCGAGGTCGGCTGCACGGTGACGGCCGGCGGCGGGGTGCGAATCGGCCTGGGCTACATCCTCGGCGTGCGCGCCGACGAGGTCGCCGCGCTCGTCGCCGCGCGCGAGGCGGGCGGGCCGTTTCGCTCGCTCGAGGACCTCGCCTCGCGCGCCGGCGCCGGCCGCCCCGCGCTCGAGCGCTTGGCCTGGTCGGGCGCCTGCGACGCGCTCGCCGGCGGCGATCGCCGCGTCGCGCTGTGGCAGCTCGGGGTCACGGCGCCGGGGCAGAAGGTCGCCGAGGGCACCCAGCTCGCGCTCGCGCTCGACCTGCCCGCCGCGCCCGCGCTGACGTCCCTGTCGTCCTGGGACGCGATGATCGCCGACTACGCGACGACCGGGCTGACCACCGGCCACCCGCTCGAGCTGCTGCGCGAGCGCCTGCGCGCCGAAGGCGCAGTCGACGTCGGCGCGCTCGCGGGGCTGCCGCACGGTGCGCGCGTGCGCATCGGCGGTCTCGTCATCGCCCGCCAGCGGCCGGGGACGGCGAAGGGCATCACGTTCATGCTGCTCGAGGACGAGCAGGGCACCGTGAACGTCATCGTCTCGCCGCAGATCTACGAGCGCGATCGCCTCGCCGTGCGCACCGAGCCGCTTGTCATCGTCGACGGTCGGCTCGAGCGCCACGCCGCGGCGGGCGGGGCGATCAACGTCCTCGCGCGGCGGGTGACGCGGCTGGAGGTCGGCGACCGGCTGGCCGCGCAGGTCAAGGACTTCTCGTTGCTCGACGCGATCGAGCTCGCGCGCCAGGCGCAGGAGACCGCTGCCGCCACCGGCACCGACGACTTCCGCGCGGTGGCACCGGCGGTCATGAACTTCGGGTCCGGCCGGCGACGGTGACCTCCGGGTGAGACGGGTCAGGCCGGCGGCGGTAAGGCCTATCCCGGTTGGGATCGTGCGTCAACGTGCGAGACCTACCGGGATAGGCCCTGAGCCCGAATGTGACGGCGCGACCACGTCGTGAAGTAGATTCCGCGCCGCATGGCGGCAGCGATCCTCCTCGGCTTCTTCATCATTCTCGGCCTCGGCGTCGTCCTGGTCGCCATGCGCGGCGGACCGCGCGGCGTGCGCGACACGCTCGAGGCCGGCCGGCACCGGCCCCTGCACGCCGCCGAGTTCGCCGTCGCCGGCGTCATCGTGCTCTTCGGCCTCGCCGTCCCCGCCATCGTGCTGCTCGGCGACCAGGCCGCGGCGGGACCGGGCGGTAACAAGCTCAGCGCCGACCAGCAGGCCGGACGCAAGCTCTTCAACGCGAAGTGCGCGACCTGCCACACGCTCAAAGACGCCAATGCGGTCGGGCGGGTCGGCCCGGACCTCGACGCGCTGGCGCCGACCGCGGGGCTGACGATCAGCGCGATCCGCGAGGGGCGCGCGCGGGGCCAGGGCCAGATGCCGGCCCAGCTGCTCGACGGCGAGGATGCGCGCAACGTCGCGCGCTACATCGAAGACGTCGCAGGCCAGTAGCGGCCGCCGCGGAGTCATCGCACGGCGCGACCCCGCAAACTGCGCGGATTCCGTCCGAGGTCTACGTAACACTGCGTATGTGCAGGGAAATCCATCGCTGCTACGATGGCGCCGTCAGATTGCCGAGTTCCGGGGTCGCAGGGCGTCGGGAGCGGGGGAACCACATACAGGGGCGAATCGTCCTATCCCAGGACGTAGCGCAGCTCTCTTTCAGCGCGAGCCCGTCAGCTAACCCCGTAGGCCTCCACCGAAAGAGGACGGGATACGCATGTCACATACGGGGACCAGCGCCTGGTGGGCAGACGTCCAGTACCTCCGCGATGCCGCCGAGCGCACCGACGAGGCACGTCGCCGCGCCGACCGGGCCGACCTGGCCGCGCGTCGCGCCGTCCGTGAGCGCCGTCGCGTCGACGCCGAGGTAGCGCCGGCGCCGCGCCGCCGACTCCAGCCCGACGCGCCGGCGACCAGCCGCCGCGATCGCGTTGATGTCGTTGGGGCGCCTGATCGCGGCCGCCAGGATCGTGTTGATGTCGTTGGGGCGCCTGACCGCAGCCGCCAGGATCGTGTTGATGTTGGTGGGGCGGCCGACCGCAGCGGGCGCGATCGTGTTGACGTCGCTGGGGCGGCCGACCGCAGTCGCCAGGATCGTGTCGACGTCGCTGGGGCGGCCGACCGCAGCGACCACGGCGAGATTGTCGCGCTTTCCGGCCGCCGCACCGTCGAGATCCGCGGTCGCACGGTTCCGGCACCCGCCCTTCCACGGTCGCTCGACCTCGATCGCCGGCGCCCGCCGCGCCGCGTCATCGAGCGCGTGGGGCCGCGCCCCGACCGGCTCGCGCTGTGGGCGCTGCTCATGGGCCTCGTGCTCATCCTCGTCGCCGTGGGCACCGCCGACGCCGCCACGGTGGCAGCCGTCGTCGCGCGCTGAGTATCGGTAGGTTTCGCAGGCGCGATTCTGCCGGCTGCGTTCTGAGACATCCGTCACACAGAGGCTGAAGTTCCCGGTTGCCGGTTCGCATCGTGGGCAATCCTGCAGTTTGGGGCAGGATTCGATGAGCCTCCATCGCATCCCGCACGTAGGACCGGTACACCCTTGTGTGGCTACCACACCCGGCCTACACTTACATCGCGTAAGCAACAAGCCCCTAGTAAAGCACTGGCATCGAAGCCACGTCCATCGCCATACCAGAAGGCCACCCCATGAAGACACCGATGAGCAGGTTCCAGATCCACGATGACCTCACCGCCCCCGAGGGCTCGGTGCCCGTCCTGCGCGGCGCCCTCGCGACCGGCGGTCAGCTCCCGAACTTCCTCGGCGCGCTTGCCGGATCGCCCGCCGCCCTGCGCGGCTACGCCCGCTTCCGCTCTGAGCTGCGGCGCGGCGAGCTCGACATCCCGATGCTCGAACGCATCTCGCTCGCCATCGCCGAGTACCACGGCTCGCAGCCGGGCATCGCGCTCCACAGCCGCACGGCGCGCCACTCAGGACTCGCGCTCGACGAGGTCGCGCTGGCACGGGAGTTCGACTCCCGCGACGAGCGCGCCGCGGCGCTGCTGCACTACCTCAAGGCCGTCGTCGAGAACCCCGGTCGCCCGCCGATGCACCTCCACGAGGAGGCGCGCGAGGCCGGCTGGTCGGATGAGCAGATCCTCGAGGCGATCGCCTACGTCGCCCTCGAGCGCTTCACTGCGATGGTGAACGTCGCCGGCGATGTGCCGGTCGACGGCTCGGTCGAGGACACGCGGACGTTGCGGGCCGCGTAGGCGGCATGCGCAGGCCCGAGGAAGGCCGGCAGCCGGAGTCGCAGAGAGGCGCGCCGGTGCAGCCGTCCTCTGGGCTCGCCGGGGGCGCGGCCGACAGGCCACCCTGCTGCCCGTACTACCACGAGGCGATCGAGCTCATCGGCAGGCGCTGGACGGGCGCCATCGTGAGCGTGCTCATCCACCGCACGACCCTGCGCTTCGGCGAGATCGCGGAGGCCGTCCCCGAGCTGTCCGACCGGCTGCTGTCCGAGCGCATGAAGGAGCTCGAGGCCCGCGGCGTCGTCCTTCGGACCGTCCGTCCCGGGCGGCCCGTGCGCGTCGAGTACGCGCTCACCGAGATGGGTCGTGAGCTCGCCCCCGCGGTCTACGAGCTCGAGCGCTGGGCCCGGCGCTGGCTGGCCTAGTGGGTCGTCCACGTTCCTGGACGGCTCGCTAGCACGCTGCCAGCACCCCGGCGGCCCGGTGGGTCATCTAGGCTCCCCGGCCATGCCCGTCGACCGCCCCCAGACACCCGACGACGTCAAGGCGCTCGTCGCCGAGCGCGACATCCGCTTCATCCGCCTCTGGTTCACCGACATCCTCGGTCAGCTGAAGTCCTTCTCGATCAACCGCGCGGAGCTCGACGACGCCTTCGAGGGCGGCATGGGCTTCGACGGGTCGTCGATCACCGGCTTCAACGCGATCGAGGAATCCGACATGCTCGCGATGCCCGACCCCTCGACGTTCGCGGTCCTGCCGTGGCGCCCGGAGGAGCAGGGCGTCGCGCGGCTGTTCTGCGACGTGCTCACGCCTGAGCGCACGCCCTACGAGGGCGATCCGCGCCACGTGCTGCGCCGTGCGCTCGAGCGGGCGGGCGCGATGGGCTTTAACACGTTCAACGTCGGTCCGGAGCTCGAGTACTACCTCTTCCGCGACTCGAAGAGCACGGAGGTGCTCGACAACGGCGGCTACTTCGACCTTACGACGCTCGACGCCGGCTCCGACGTGCGCCGCGAGACCGTGCTCGCGCTCGAGCAGCTCGGCATCCACGTCGAGTACACCCACCACGAGGTCGGGCCCAGCCAGCACGAGATCGACATGCGCTACTCAGAGGCGATGAAGATGGCCGACGACTGCATGACGTACCGCATCACGGTCAAGGAGTACGCGATGCAGTACGGCTGGCACGCGACGTTCATGCCCAAGCCGCTGTTCGGCGAGAACGGGTCGGGCATGCACACGCACATGAGCCTCTTCCAGGACGGGCGCAACGCGTTCTTCGACGAGGACGACCCGTACTTCCTCTCCGAGGTCGGCAAGGCGTTCATCGCGGGCCAGCTCAAGCACGCCCGTGAGATCTCGTCGATCTTCGCCCAGTGGGTGAACTCCTACAAGCGCCTGGTGCCGGGCTTCGAGGCCCCCGTCTACGTCGCCTGGAGCCGGCGCAACCGCTCGGCGCTCGTGCGCGTGCCGCTCTACCACCCCGGCAAGGAGCACGCGACGCGGATGGAGCTGCGCTGCCCGGACCCCGCGTGCAACCCCTACCTCACGTTCGCCGCCCTGCTGCAGGCAGGCCTGGAGGGGATCGAGAAGGGCTACGAGCTGCCCGAGCCGATGGAGAAGAACCTCTATCACCTGTCGCCCGACGACCGCCGGCGGCTTGGCATCGAGCAGCTCCCCGAGACGCTCGGCGAGGCGATCGAGCTGACGTCCGAGTCCGAGCTCGTCCTGCGGGCGCTCGGCGAGCACACGTTCAACCGCTTCGTGGAGATCAAGCGCCGCGAGTGGGAGGACTACCGCGTCCAGGTCAGCCAGTGGGAGCTGGATCGCTATCTGCCGGTGCTGTAGCTGAGCGCGCAGCGCGGAGTTCGGTTCGACAGACGGGCCAACACCTAGCCGCACGGCTGGACTCAGTGGCGATTCATCTGGTGCGGCGCTATAGGTAGAACGGTAAGTAGTCCAATGACCGCCCGCCGCCAAACCGTGACCATGCCCACTGCCCGGACCGCCCAGGCCATCATCGGACTCAGCACGTCCGAGATGCGCGCCCCCGAGCGCATCCGTCACGACCCACGCAGCGAGCCGGCCGGCCGCGAGCTCGCCCTCGGACTCACCTATCCGGAGGCGATTCGCCGTGCGGACGCCGTGCCGGTCGTCATCCCGCCGATGGATGCCGCCGGAATCGAGCCGCTGCTGGATGCACTCTGGGGCCTGTGCCTGTCGGGCGGGCCCGATCTGCACCCCGCCTGCTACGGCGCCGATCCCCACCCCGCCCTCGGCCCGACGGAGCCGCACCTCGACAGCTTCGAGATCGCGCTGGTGCGCGCCGCCGAGGCTCGCGAGATGCCCGTGCTGGCGATCTGCCGCGGCCTGCAGGTGTTGAACGTGTCGCGCGGCGGAACGCTGACGCAGGACCTCCCGTCCCAGCGCCCGTCGAATGTGGAGCACCGCCAGCTGCAACCCGGGTCTACGCCGACCCACGACGTGAAGCTCGAGCCCGGCAGCCTGACGGCCGGCTGCCTCGGGCTGCACGAGACACGCGTCAACTCCTTTCACCACCAGGCCGTCGACCGGCTCGGACGCGGCCTGCGCGCCGTGGGCTGGGCGGCCGACGGCGTGATCGAAGCAGTCGAAGCCACCGACCGACGCTTCACCGTCGCCGTGCAGTGGCATGCGGAGAGCATGATCCACGCACCCGAGCAGGCGCGCCTGCTGGCAGCGTTCGCCGAGGCTGCCGTCTCGTACGGAGCCGGGGCCGCCCGTGCCGCGTGATTCCACCAAATCGCCGCCGTTGCGGCCGTGGTCGAAGTGGTCCCACAGTCATGAGTCCGAATTCGACCTCGGCATCGAGGAGGAGGTCATGCTGCTGGACCCCAGCCGCGGCTGGGCGCTGTCTCCGGCCATAGACAAGGTGCTCGCGGCCTGGCCCGAGCCGTTGTGCGACCACGTCAGCTCGGAGACCCACTCCAGCGCCGTCGAGCTGCGCACCGGCGTGCACGCGACCGTCGGCGAGGCGGTCGGCGAACTCGCGGTGTTGCGCGCCCAGCTGGGCCGCGTCCTGGACGGGCTCGGCCTGGCGGCGGGCGCGTCGGGCACCCATCCCTCGGCCGTATGGCACGAGATGGCGGTCTCCGCACGCGAGCGCCATCAGGACGTCTACGGCTCGATGCGCGAGCTCGCGCGCCGCGAGCCGACGTTCGCCCTGCACGTCCACGTCGGGTTGCCATCCGGAGAGGCGGGCATCGCCGCGTTCAACCGCCTGCGCGCGCACATCCCGGTCCTGCTCGCCCTGTCGGCGAACTCGCCGTTCTGGCAGGGGCGGGACACAGGCCTGGCGTCGGCTCGCACGCCGCTCTTCCAGGCCTTTCCCCGCGTGGGGATTCCGCGCGCGTTCGGCTCCTACGGCGAGTACGTTCGCGCCGTCGACCTGCTGCTCGACTGCGGCGCCTTTCCCGATCCGACGCACCTGTGGTGGGACGTTCGCCCCCAGCCCAAGCTCGGCACCGTCGAGCTGCGGATCATGGACGCGCAGTCCACCCTCGGCGCGACGGCGGCGCTCGTCGCCCTCGTCCAGTCGCTCGTCCGCCTGGAGCTCGTCGACGGCCACGCCGACTCGGCGCTCGTGCACGCGCCCGAGGTCTTGGACGAGAACCGCTTCCTCGCGGCGCGCGACGGGGTCGACGCCGAGCTCGTGGACCCGGTACGCGGCCGCGCCGTCGCCGTCCGCGGCATGGCGATCGAGCTGATGAGCGCCTGCGCGCCGCACGCCAGCGCGCTGGGCTGCGCACGAGAGCTCCAGCTGCTCGGCGATCTTCTGGACGACCCCGGCCCGGCGCGGCAGCGCCATCTCGCCGCGCGCGACGGGCTCCAAGGACTATTGGCCGATCTCGCGATCGACTTCGACGGCAGCGTGAACCGCGTCGATCGCGGCGTCGTGTAGCTCGATGACCGCGCAGCACCTCGGCGAACTGGCATCCTCAGCGGGCACAGCCGATCGACCAAAGGAGTCCCGTCACGCATGTCCGACGTCACCGTGCTCATCATCGACGACGGTCCGACCTGCGTCGGCCCCGCAGCGGCCGACGCGCGATGAGCGCCGTCGCCGCAAGCGGCACGCTGATCCTGGGCGGCGACCTGGAGGTCCACCGACTCGGATTCGGCGCGATGAGGATCACCGGAACGGGCGTGTGGGGGCCACCCGCCGACCGCGACGTCGCGATCGCGGTCCTGCGGCGCGCCGTCGAGCTTGGCGTCGATCTCATCGACACCGCCGACAGCTATGGGCCGCACGTCAGCGAGCAGCTCATCGCCGACGCGCTGCATCCCTATCCGGACGGCCTCGTCATCGCGACGAAGGGCGGCCTCGAGCGCACCGGCCCCGGCCAGTGGCCGCGCAACGGGCGCCCGGACCATCTGATACTAGTTTGCGGTCATGTTGGGTGTTGTGATCCAGGCGCGATGGGTGAGCGACGCGATTGTGCCGGGTTCGTGTTCGAGTTGGCGTAGTGCCTGGGCGAGGTGGTCTTCGACGGCGTCGAG
>JBPCJA010000173.1:0-14875 GCA_051005755.1 Solirubrobacteraceae bacterium | reverse complement strand
CATCGCGCCCGCTGGTGGCGATCCCGGGACCAGGCAGTTAAGGACAGCCAGGTCCCACTCGGGGCGGTGGCCGACGGGCTTGGCTGCCACGGCCGCGCCGACCGCGTCGCGGTCGCCGGGCGCGCTGACCACGTCCCAGTAGTCGCCGGGCTCCTTGCCGAGCATGCCGAGCACGCGCAGCCCGCTGCGGCGCTCGAGCACGAGGGGCGCGACTCCGACCAGCCGCGCGCCGCGGCGGACGAGCAGCACCCACGGGCGGCCGGCGGTGGGCCACCGGCGCAGCCACGCACGCGCCCAACCGGGCGAGACGAACGGCGTCGCGCTGGGGTCGGCGGCGTGCAGCTCCCCCCATTCCGCGAGGACCGCCTCGACGCCGACGCTGTCGACGAGCTGCACCCGCATCGGCGCATCGTACGGCGGCTGAGTTAGGGTCGATGTCATATGGCACGGCCGGCCGCGGCGAGTCACACGATCGAATGGGTGACGGACGGCGAGCGGTTCGCCGCCCTCCATGACGGCTGGGAGGCACTCACCGCGGGCGACGCCAGCCCGTTCGGCACGCACGCGTGGTTTCACTGCTGGTGGCGGGCCTTCGGCGCCGGGTCGCGCCTGCGCATCTGCGCCGCGTGGCGGGCGGATGAGCTCGCGGCCGTGCTCGCGCTGCATGAGCGCGGGGGGCTGCTCGCGTCGATGACGAACTACCACAGCCCGCAGTTCCGGGCGCCCGCGCGCGATGCCCGGGCGCTGCGCGCCGTGGTCGAGGCCGCCCATGTCACGGGGGCGGCGGCGCTGGCCCTTCACGCCGTGCCGGCGTCCGACCCACTACTCGGCGCGGTCGGGGCGGTCTCGAGCCGGCGCCGTCGCCCGATGGTCGTCGAGGGCGTGCACGTCTCGCCGATCGTCGACACCACGGGCGACCGGGCGGCCTACGTCCGCACACACGCGTCGCGGCGGCGCACGCAGCGCAACAAGCTGCGGCGCGAGCACGCCGCCGAGTTCGTGTTCGATGGCGCCCTCGGCGACCTGGACGCCGACCTCGATCGCGCCTTCGCCATCGAGGCAGCCGGGTGGAAGGGCCGGGCGGGGACGGCGATCGTGTCCGCGCCCGAGACCGAGGCGTTCTACCGCGCGGTCGCCCACGCCCATCGCGCACGCGGCGAGCTGCGCCTGGCCTGGCTGTACCTGGACGGCCGCCCCGCCGCGGTCGACCTCCTGCTGCAGCGTCACGGGAGGTTGTACCTGCTCAAGACCGGGCATGACGAGGCGTTCGCGAGCCTCGGCGCCGGCGGGGTCCTGCAGCTCGAGATCATCGAGCACTGCTTCGAGCAGGGTCTGCAGGCGTGTGAGCTGCTGGGCGACGAGGAGCCATGGAAGCGGCGGCTGGCCACCGACCGCCGCGAGCACGTGCGGCTGTGGAGCTATCGCCGGCGTCCGGCGGGCCTGGCCCGCTACGCCGCGCGACGAGCGGTCGTGCCGCTCGTGCGCAGGGCGCGGGATGGCCGCAGCGCGCTGCGGCGCTGAAGCAGCCGGCGCGACCGGCTGAGCAGCAGGTGCGCCGCCTCCTTGGCCCGGTCGTCGCGCGCGGAGACGCCCGGCGGCTTGGGCGACAGGTGCATCCGCCGCAGCCGGGCGTTCATCTGGTGCACGCGCTCGAACTGCTCGCTGGCGCGCGTGCGGAACGTGATCGACAGCGAGATCGACGCCCGCGGCCCATTGCGCACCCAGTGCGGGTGAAACGGAGGCACGTAGACGCCCTCGCCCGGCTGCATCCGGAACGTCGTCGTCTCCCCTCCGGGCACGTCCGCGAGATTGCGGTGGCCACCGTCGTAGTAGCGCTCGACCGCGTGACGCGCCGCCTCGGAGTCGGTGAAGGGACACGTGTTCATGTCCTTGACGCCCCGGACCTGCAACAGGAAGTTCTGCTCGGGGTCGAAGTGGATCGGCGTCACGGCGTCGGGCGCGGAGAGGAACAGGAACGCCTCCCGCCGGCGGGGGCTCATCGCCAGGTCACCGTCCGCGCGGTCGTGCGCCGCGATGTGAGACTCCGCGTCGGACAGGACCTCGTCCAGCAGGGCCTTGTACTCCGGCACCTGCTCGATGTACCACAGCACCATCCACTGCCCGTTGTCCTCGATGCCGAGGACCGACTCGGAGGGGCGTCCCGCGAGATTCGGTGCCCCGCCCGGAACCACGAGGGGGAGGTGGGCGTCGTGGCGCTCGACGTCCTTGGGCGGCAGCGCGTCGGCGAGCTCGGCCAGCGCATCCAGACGCAGCAGCGGATGGTCGGTCAGCGTATGAGCAACGGCCATCGGCCGGTGCGCGAAGGCCTGGCGGAAGAGGGCGGGGTCGACGTCGAGCATGGGCGGTCCTCCGTGGTCGCTGGAGCGGAGGTTAACCGAGCGGTCGATGGCGAGCCCTCTTGGCACCACAGTGCCGGTCGGTCCCTTGACTTCAAGTTCACTTGAACTTGTAGCGTAGGGCTCGTCGCCATGCATCCAACCACGAGGAGACGTCATGACGAAGACGCAGACAGCGAGCGAGCAGATCACCACCGAGGTCACGTCGTGGCCGGGCGTCGAGGCGGGCCCGGGCGTGCGCGGCGAGTTCGCCTTCAAGCTGGGGCGGCGGGAGATCGGCCACCTGCACGGCGACCGCGTCATGCACGCCGGCTTTCCGAAGGCCGTCTGGCTCAAGCTCTACGACGCGGGCCGGATCGACTACCACCCGGTCTTCCCCGGCAGGCCAGGCTACGCGGCGCGCAGGATCGAGACCGAGGACGACGTCCGCGACGTGATCGAGATGCTGCGGCTCAACTACGACCGCGCGGTCGCTCACCACGGCCTGCCGGAGCCTGCCTGAGGTGGACAGGGTCGGCGACCGCGTGCGAGCCTGCCGGAATGAACGGCGAAGCCGCCGGCGGCGACAAGCTGCCTCGCCCACGGACCGGTCACGGCCGGTGGACCTCCTTCGTGGCGGACTCCACTCCGGGACCCTCGGTCGTCCGCGGGCTGCACGAGGAGACCAACCCTCGGCACCGCATTCGCGTCGAGCACGACGCACACACCCTGCTCATCCATCTCAGTGGTGAGGACGGTGACGAGTGGACCACGATCGCGGTCGATCGGGCCACCCGGCGGTGGACGGTCGCGCAAGACCGGCGACAGGCTACGACCGCCAGGGAGGCATACGAGCGCCTGTACGAGTGACGGCGCAGCGCCACCCGAGGTCCTTCTGCCCAGACGCCTCGTTGGATGTCGGATCTACCCCGCTATGCGGGCAAGATTCGACATCCGTCCTCGCCCGCAGCGCCGCCCGCCCGTTCGAGCTCGGGGGTAGGCCGCCGCGGCCGACCTCAAGCGGCGCGGCGGGCCCCGGCGTGCGCGCCCGCCGGATCCAGCGCGCGGCGGTAGCCGTCGGCGAGGCGCTGCAGCGAGCGCTCCCACGTGCGCTGGGCGACGGCGTCGAGGGCCGTCCGCGCGAGGCGCTCGCGTTGCAGCGGTCGGGCGGCGAGCTCGACGAGCGCGCCTGCGAGAGCGCCGGCGTCCGGCGGGCAGAGGCGGCCGGTGATCCCATCGGCGACGATGCTCGTCGGTCCCCCCTCGCCGACGGCGACGATCGGCAGCCCGCTGGCCTGGGCCTCGAGCAGCACCTGGCCGAACGTGTCCGTCCGGCTGGCGAAGAGGAAGAGGTCGGCGCTCGCGTAGACGCGCGCGAGCGCATCGCCCTCCAGCCAGCCGAGGAATGTCGCGTGCCCGCCGAGGCGCTCTCGGAGCACCCCCTCCTCGGGCCCGCCGCCGGCGAGCGCGAGGTGCAGTCGTGGGTCGCGCTCCCGCGCCTGGAGGAACGCGTCGGCGAGCAGGTCGGCGCCCTTCTCGCGGGTCAGGCGGCCCGCGTAGAGGACGGTGATCTCCCCCGGGAGCAACCCGGCGTCGCGGCGTTCGGGGGAGAAGCGCGCGAGGTCGACGCCGCGGTCCCAGCGCCCGATGCGCTCGTCGGGCACGCCCATCCCACGCAGCACCTCGTCGGAGGCGGGGCTCGGCGACAGCACGCGCCGGCACTGGCCGTAGAAGGCGCTGATCGCCATCCGCGCGGCGACCTCGAGCGCCGCGTCCTGTGAGCGCAGTCCCGCATAGGCGGCCAGCTCGGTGTGGTAGCTGCCGAGGATCGGCACGCCCATCGTGCGCGCGATGACCGCAGCGGCCGCGCCCGAGGGGCCGGGCGAGCAGAGATGGACGAGGTCGTAGCGCCCCTCGGCGAGCGTCTCGACGATCGCGGGGAGGCTCGGCACGCCGACCTTCAGCCCGGCGTAGAAGGGGATGTCGACCTCGGCGACGGCGCTCAGGCGGCGGTCGACGTTGTGGTCGGTGCCGACGACCTCGACCTCGAAGCCCGGCACGCCACGCTCGCGCAACTCGTCGAGCGTATGCGTCACGCCGTGCATCCCGCCGACCGCGTCGGCGACGAGCGCGACGCGCAGCGGCTCGCCGTCGCGGTTGGCGAGCTTGGCCTTCTCGCGGCCGAGGAAGGCGGCCGCCGGCGCGTAGGGAATCGCGGCCAGGCAGGCGTCGAAGAGCGTCTGCGCCGTCTGCACAAGCTCGGCGCTGCCGGGGGTGGCGGTCGCGATCTGCTCGACGGCGCGCGCGAGCTTGCGCTCGTGGCAGCGCCGCGCGCGGCGGAAGAGGTCGGCGTGGCTGAAGTCCTCGTGCTGGAGGTAGGCGAGCAGCTCGGGGCCGGTGAGGTAGAGCTCGACGGTCGCCAGCCAGGCGCGCAGCAGTGCGCGCGCGTCGTCGGGACCGAGGCCGCTGCCGGTCGCGCCGCTGCGCGCGTCGCCCTCGCGCATGAGTCGCTGGATCATCGTGAAGACCGCGTGCGGGCTGGGACCGGCGTCGCTCTCGCCGGGGCCGAGCGCTCGCGTCGCGAGGCCCATCGCCGCGTGCGTCCACTTCGCGGCGCTGCCCTGCTCGCCCCGCGCGGTCGCATCGCCGGCGACGACATGGCGCAGGAAGTCCTGCCAGCTCGCGCAGGCCGGCGTCTGCGTGTAGGTGCGGCCGATGTCGACGCCCGCGTGGTCGTCGCTGCCGCCGACGCCGGTGCCGCCGTGGGTCTCGATGTAGACCTGCGCCGGCGAGTTCAGCTCCCGCGCCCGCGAGCCGTTGCGCGTCTCCCAGATCGGGAACAGCTGCGCGAGTCGGCGGCGGTGACGCGGCGTCAGCGGCGCCTCGACGGCATAGAACGGGTGCGCGAGCGCGCAGGGGATCGCGCGCTCGTGCAGCTGCTCGGCGACGGCCTCGACGTCGCCGGCGAGCGCCTGCAGGCGCTCGTGGTCGTCGGGGGTGATCCCCCAGCAGAGGACGTGGACGGCCTGCGACTCGCCGCGAAACCAGGCCGTGAGCTCCTCGGAGACGAAGGCGTCGTCGTAGCGGCCGGCGAGCTGCAGCGCGCCGTCGATCGCGTCGTGGTCGGTGATCGTCACGAAGTCCATCCCGCGGCGCTTGGCGAGCTCGTACACGTCCTCGGGCGGGGTCGCGCACTCCGGCAGGCCCAGCGCACGCTGGACACCGAGCTTGGAGACCACCGATGCGGTGGAGTGGCAGTGCAGGTCGACCCGGCTGGTCGAGGAGGGGCTCATCGTCGCTCCCTGTTCGGATTGCTGTCGCAGTCTGCGACGCACGTTGCGCTGCGGGCCGCGCTCGCTCGTCAACGAGTTGGGGCCCTCACGTGACCTTCATGTGAACGACTACCGGATTCACCGGCCAGGTAGGGAAGCTCCCGCCATGCCGGTTCGGACCGCGACGGTGGCCGGCGTCCTCGTGCTCGAACGCGAGGCGCTGCAGGTACATGTCACGCAGCTGCCGTTCGCCGTCCACGTGCGCCGCGGAGGACGGCGGCTCGTGCGCGCGCTCGGGCTGTGGGGCGCCGACGGCGAGATCTGCGATCAGTTCATCCAGTTCACCGAGGGCGTCATCGCGGCCGAGGAGCTCGAGATCCCCGAGCGTGTCGTCACGGTCAACGTCGTCGAGCTCCTGGCGGACGGCGTGGTACTCGGGGTCCGCTGCGAGGGCGAGGGCGGGCGGCGCGGACGCCTGTGCATCACGCTGCCCGCGCCGGACACGGTGCTCGTCGAGCTCGAGCTCGACGGCGAGCCGCTGCGCCTCGCCGCCGACTGGGACGGGCGCCCGGAGGAGCGCTTCGCCGGCCTCGGCGCCCGCCACGCGCTGCGCGTCGACCACGCCGGGCACGAGATCCAGCTCGGCGCCGACCGCGCCTACACAGGCCCCGACTGCCCGCCCGACATGCTCGCCGTCGGCGGCATCCCACAGGGCGACTACGCGCCGGCGCCGTGGCTGCAGTCCTCGCGCGGCTACGCCGTCTGGGCGCAGGGCCACGGCAACGGGATGCGCTTCGAGCTCGGCGACGACCGCACCGTCGTCTCCGCCCGCGCGCGGGCAGGACCGCTGCGACTGTGGCTCTTCACCGACCCCTCCCCCGCTGCCCGGCTGCGCCGCTACCTGCGCGCGACCGGGCTGCCGGCGCTGCTGCCCGAGTGGGGCTACGGCTTCTGGAAGTCGCGCGACGTCTATCCCCACCAGGACGACGTCGAGGACGACGTCCACGGCTGCCGGCGCAACGGCATCGCGCTCGACGCCGTCGTGCTGGACTCGCCCTGGGAGACGCAATACAACACCTGGGAGCCCAACCCGCACCAGTTCCCCGACTTCGCCGGCATGGTGCGCGCGTTCCGCTCGGCGGGCGTGCGGACGGTCGTCTGGGTGACGCCGTGGGTGAACGTCGAGTCCGCCGACGGGCAGATGCCGCCCGACCGCGCGTCGCGCGCCCTGCATCGCGCCCCCGCCTCCAACTACGCCGAGGGCGCTGCCGGCGGCCATTACGTCCGCGACGCCGACGGCGAGCCGTTCGTCGCGCGCTGGTGGATGGGGACCGGCTCTCCGATCGACTTCACGTCGCCGGCCGCCGAGGCGTGGTGGCGCGAGCAGGCCAAGCGCGCGCTGGCGCTGGGCGTCGAGGGCATCAAGGCCGACGACGGCGAGGGCTACTACATCCCCGACGGCGTGCGCTTCGCCGACGGCAGCACGGGCGCACAGACGGCGTGGGCGCTCGGCGGGCGCTACCGGGCGTCGATGCAGCGCGCGCTCGACGAGGTCCACCCCGGCCGCGGCGTGCTCTTCGGTCGCAGCGGCTGGAGCGGCCAGCAGGCGACGGGAATGCTGTGGGGCGGCGACCAGGTGTCGGACTTCTGGTCGCTGCGCGTGCTCGTGGCGGCGACGATCTCCGCCGCCGTCAGCGGCTTCTCGAACTGGTCGCACGACGTCGGCGGCTACCTCGGCCACCGGCTCGTCGAGCGTTGCCCGGCGGAGCTGCTCGTCCGCTGGGTCCAGCTCGGCTGCTTCACGCCGCTCATGCAGGCCCACGGGCGTCAGGTCCAGGAGCCGTGGACGTACGACGAGCGCACGCTCGACATCTACCGCGCCTACGTCCTGCTGCACGAGCGGCTCGTCCCCTACGTCCGCGCCGCCGCGGCGACGGCGGCGCGCTGCGGGCTGCCGATCATCCGCCCGCTGCACCTCGTCGACCCCGACGACGACCGCGCCTGGACGATCGCCGACGCCTACGGCTACGGGCCCGCACTTTGGGTCGCGCCCGTCCTCGACGAGGGCGCGCGCTCGCGCGAGGTCGCGCTGCCGCGCGGCGACTGGATCGAGACCTGGTCGGGGCAGCGCGTCCGCGGCGGCGACGAGGTGCTCGCGCCGGCGCCACGCAGCACGATCCCCGTCTGGGTACGGTCCGGCTCGATCGTCGTGACCTATCCCGCCGAACATGTGGCCACCGGCCTGGGGGACTCGTCCGAGGGTGAGCGCCCGCTCGAGGCGACGCTGTGGGGCGAGCCGCCGCTCGGCCGTGCCGCGGCGCGGCTGGCCGACGGCACGACGATCTCCTGGCGGCGCGGACGGTGGTCGGTCGACCGCGCGCGCGACGTGACGTTCGCCGAGCGCTGAGCTGGCGGGGATGACGAGCGATCCCGGGGCGAGCCCCCAACCGACCGCACGCGAGCTGCTGGCCTGCTGCGTCCTTGCGATTCTGCTGGCGCTGGCGATGCACTGGCCGCTGCCACTGCATCTCGGACGCGACATCGCTCAGGATCTCGGCGACCCGCTCGTGCAGGCCTGGCAGGTCGCCTGGGACGGGCACGCGCTCCTGCACCAGCCCCTGCGCCTCTTTCAGGCGAACACCTTCTGGCCGCTGCGCGACAGCCTCGCGTTCTCCGACGCGCTCGTCGGCTACGCGCCAGCGGGGCTCGTCGGCTCCGGGACGCATGCCGCGGTGGCGCGCTACGACGCGCTCTTCCTCGGCGCCTACGCGCTGTGCTTCGCCGGCGCCTGGCTGCTCGCGCGCGAGCTCGGCGCCGGGCGCACCGGCGCGGCGGTCGCCGGCGCGGCGTTCGCCTACGCGCCGTGGCGGCTGGAGCAGGAGGGCCATCTGCACGTCATCTCGAGCGGCGGGATCGCGCTCGCGCTCTTTCTGCTCGTGCGCGGCTACCGCCGCGGCTCGGCCGCGGCGATCCTCGCCGGCTGGGTCGTCGCGGCCTGGCAGCTCTCGCTGGGGTTCACGCTCGGTCTGCCGCTCGTCTACCTGCTCGCCGCCGGAACGCTCGCCGCCGCCGTCGCCTGGTGGCGGCGCGGGCGACCGCGCCCGGCGCGGCGGGTCCTCCTCGCGACCGGCGCCGGGATGCTGTGCTTCGCGCTCGTGGCGGGACTGCTAGCGCGGCCCTACCTGCGCGTCCTGCACGACCACCCCGAAGCGCGGCGGACGCTCACCGACGTCGCGGCCTTCTCCGGCCCGCCGCAGAAGTTCCTCGCCGCCCCGGAGTCCAGCCGGGTCTGGGGCGCCGCCGCCGCGCCGGTCCGCGACAGCCTGACCTTCGTCCCCGAGCAGACGCTCTTTCCCGGGCTGGCGATCCTCGCGCTCGCGCTGCTCGGGCTGCGCGCCCGCACGCTGCGGCGGCGCCTGCGGATCGGCCTCGGGCTCGCGGCGCTCGGCTGCGCGGTCCTCTCGCTCGGCGTCGCGCTCGGCGACTGGTCGTGGCTGTATCCCTACCGCTGGCTCTACGAGCTGCTGCCCGGCTGGCAGGGCATCCGCGTCCCCGGCCGCCTGCACACGTTCACGACGCTGTGCCTCGCGCTGCTGGCCGCGAGCGGGGCCCAGGCGATCGCCGCCGGCGTGCGCGCGCGCCGCGGCGCCTTGGCGGCCGGCGCCTGCACGATCGCCCTCTGCGCGGCCGTCCTCGCCGAGGGCTGGGGCTTCGCCGACCATCCGACGGTGCCGCTCGCGCCGCCCGGCCAGCGCGCGGCGCCCCAGCCGGCGCTGCACCTGCCGATGGGGGCGTTCGACAACCGGCGCTACGTGCTGTGGTCAACCGACGGCTTCCCGCGGCTCGTCAACGGGCGCGCGAGCTTCATCCCGCGCCAGTACGCGACGCTCATGCGCGCCGTCGCCGACTTTCCCGACGCACGCTCGGTGCGCTTCCTGCGGCGGCTCGGCGTCCGCAGCGTGACGCTGCACCTGCTGCACCTCGGGCGGGCGCGTGGCACCGCGCTCGCGCGTGCCTCAGCCCGGCCGCTGCGCGGGCTGGGCCTCGAGCGCGAGCGGCGCGGGAGCGTGGTGCGCTTCGTGCTGCGTTGACGCGCCGCGCTGCGCGACCAGTCGGGCGGCCGCCACGGCGAGCAGTCCCGCCGCACCGGCCCCGACGATGAGCATGATGGCCTCCTGCGACGGCAGCTGCAGCGGGCGCGGCAGCACGATCGCGCAGACCGCCCAGACGGCGACCGTCGCCGGCACCCTCCCCGCGCCGAGCGCGAGCCGGCGCCCGAGCGTCGCGACGCCGAGCCCCAGCGCGATCGCGACGAGGACGGCGAACGGCAGGATCGCCGGCAGCCCGTGCGCGATGCCGGCGAGGTCGAGCACGCTGTGCTGGTAGAGGCTCCCGTCGAGCATCCGCCGCAGCCATACGCCCGCGTCGTTGACGCCGATCATCGGGTAGCTCATCGTCGCCGTAACCATCGTCGTCGCCGAGATCACCGCGAGCGCGAGCGTCTGCGCCGGCCAGCGCCGCCAGGCGGGGCCCAGGCCGATGGCGAGGAACGGCAGGATCGGGATGAGGAAGCGCGGGCCGGGCGAGCCGCCGCCGAACGGCAGCCAGTAGCCGGCGTTGTAGACGAGGTAGGCGAGCGTGAGCGCGCCGATCGCGCGCGCCTCGGCGCGGTGGCCCTCGCGGTACATGGCCACGACGCCCGCGGCGGCCATGACGAGGACCGGCGTGAGCGTCAGCAGCCCGCGCCCGCCGACGAGCAGCGACAGGCCGTCGACGAGCCGCGGCGCAGTGATCCCGAAGAAGCCGCCGTCGTTGAGCCCGAGGACGTCGTGGCCGCTCATGCCGGTCTTCGCGACGGCGTTGGCGTACGTCATGTGCAGCGGTGAGCCGAACGCCCACCACTGGTAGACCAGCAGCGGCGCCACGCCGGCAGCGACGCCGGCGCCATATGTCGACCCGCGCCGGACGAGCCCGGCGATCCCCGCGCCGCGGCGCGAGCGCGTAGAGGCCGACGACGAGCGCGGCGATCGCAAGCGGGTACTCGCAGACGATCGCCAGCCCCGCGAGCAGCCCGGCGAGCGCGAGCCGGCCGTGGCGGGGCGGGCCGTCGCGCTCGCGCCACGCGATGACGAACGCGGCGAAGGCGAGCAGCGCGCTGAGGACGTGGGAGAAGTACAGCGTCGCGAAGGGCAGGACGAGCGTGGCGGTGCCGAGCGCCAGCGCCGCCGCCGTCCCGGTCCCGGGCGCTACGCGGTCGGCGCTGCGCGCTACGAGCACGAGCAGCACGAGCGCGGGCGCGAGGACGCCGAGCAGACCGAGCGCCCATGTCATCGGAGCATCGTCGGCGATCGCCGTCCGGGCGGCGATGGCCTGCCTGCGGCTGTAGCCGTAGTAGGCGATCGGGGGCACGCGTGCCGCCCAAGGCGAGGCCCCTCCGCTCTCCGCCCTGATGCGCGCGTCGTGCGAGAGCTCCTGCGCACCGGCGGCCCGCAGGCCCGCATAGAGTGGGAACGTCGCTAGGACGAGCCCCGGAGGCTTGACGGAGTAGTAGTGGCCGTCGGACCAGGCGATGTCGTGGCTCTCCCAGTGCCACTCGTCGATCTGCGCGGTGCCGTGCCAGAGCGCCTTGCCGAGCGCCATGTACGACGTCTGCGCCCAGCCGGGCGACTGCACGACGAACGCGCACGCGCATGCGAAAACGGCGAGAGAAGGCAGCAGCGCCTTGCGCAGCATGTGCATGCGGCCGGAACGTAGGGCGCGCCGGTGCGCTTCGTGTTGCCGTCCTGCTAACCCCGCGGCCGTCACGATGCGCGAAGCTCTCCCGCCGCGCCCGGCACGCAAAACGTCATCCGCAGCTCCGTGCCACCCCCTTCGGTGCTGTCGATGTCGAGCGTATCGGCGTTGTCGGCGATGAACGGCAGCCCGACGCCCAGGCCCGGGCTGTCGAGCCGGGGCATCATCCCGATGCCGTCGTCGCTGACGGTCACGTGCACCGTGCCGCCGCGCAGGCAGGTGGCGACGCGCACCTCGCCCGGCTCGTCGGCGTCTCCGTATGCATGCATGACGGCGTTCGTCACGGCTTCGGAGACGGCGAGCTTGACCGCAGCGAGCTGGGGCTCGCGCACGCCGGCGGCGACGACGAATTCGGCGACGGCCGAGCGCAGCACCGGCACCGACGCCGGGACGGCGGGAAGCGAGCGGCGCAGGGCCGACGTCACGGGCAATCGTGTGCAGGAAGCGGCTACGAGATCTCCACGGGGTCGCCGGTCCTCGGGATCGGGATCACCTGAGGACCGCTTCGAGAGGGCGCACATCGTTCACATCGTTGTCTGGGATCGGTGCCGAAGCGATCGCCACGTTCACCGCCTGTCAGTTGGCTTGAGGCCGAGCCCCTACCCACTCGGGCGGCAAGTCTATGCACGGCGGGCAGGCGACGGCGTCTCGTCGTCCATCAGTCACCGCGGGTGATGAGCCGGCTCAGGACGATGATCGTCTTCGTCCGCGCGATCTCCGGATTGGCCCGAATCCGCTCGACCGTCGCCTCGAGATGGCCGACGTCGGTCGCGCGCAGGTGCACGAGCGCATCGGCCTCGCCCGTCACCGTGTAGGCAGCGACGACCTCGGGCTCGCCGGCGAGCGTCTCGCGCAGCGCGCTCGGGCTCATGTTCGCCTCACAGTGGACCTCGACGAAGGCCTCGGTGTGCTGTCCGAGCGCGGCGGGATCGACGCGCGCGGTGAAGCCGGTGATGACGCCGGTCGCGCGCAGCCGGTCGACGCGCCGCTTGACCGCCGGCGAGGACAGGTTCACGCGCTCGCCGAGCTCGGCGAGGCTCAGGCGCCCGTCCTCGAGCAGCTCGGCGACGATGCGGCGGTCGACGTCGTCTATGCGGCGAAGGATGCCGGGCGACGCGGCGGCGCGGCGAGGCGCAGCCGTTCGGGGGCGGCGAGCACGGCGAGCAGGCGCTCGAGCAGCCAGTCGGCCTCGTCGGTCGTGAGCGTCAGCGGCGGCGCGAGGCGGATGGTGCGCTCGTGCGTGTCCTTGGCGAGCACGCCGGCGGCAAGCAGCTCCTCGCAGACGGCGCGGGCGTCGCGCCGCGCGCGCGGATGCAGGTCCAGGCCGAACCACAGTCCGCGCGAGCGGATCTCGCCCAGCGCGACCGGCGCGGCGGTGGCCAGCGCGGCGCCCAGCCGCGCCCCGAGACGGGCGGCGTTGGCCTGCGGCTCACCGGTCGCGAGGAGCTCGAGCACCGCTCGCCCCACCGCGCAGGCGAGCGGGTTGCCGCCGAACGTCGAGCCGTGCGAGCCGGGGCCGAAGACGCCGAGCACGTCGTCGTCGCCGGCGACCGCCGACAGCGCGACGATCCCGCCGCCCAGCGCCTTGCCGAGCACGTAGAGGTCGGGCACGACGCCCTCGTGGTCGCAGGCGAACGTTCGTCCCGTCCGCCCGAGGCCGGACTGGATCTCGTCGGCGATGAGCAGGACGCCGTGCTCGCTGCACAGCCGGCGCGCCTCGCGCAGGTACCCGTCGGGAGGCACGACGACCCCTGCCTCGCCCTGGACCGGTTCGACGAGCAAGCCGACGACCTCCTCCTCGCCGAGCGCCGCGGCGAGCGCCTCGGCGTCGCCGAACGGCACGCTTGCAAAGCCCGGCGTGAAGGGGCCGAAGCCGGCGCGCGCGAGCGGGTCGTCGGAGAACGACACGATCGTCGTCGTGCGGCCGTGGAAGTTGTTCTCGCAGACGAGGATCGTCGCGCGGTCGGGCCGCACGCCCTTGACGTCGTAGCCCCACTTGCGTGCCGCCTTGATCGCCGTCTCCACCGCCTCGGCGCCGGTGTTCATCGGCAGGACGCGGTCCTTGCCGCACAGCGCCGCGAGATCGCGCGCGAACGGCCCGAGCTGATCGTTGGAGAACGCGCGGCTCGTGAGCGTCACGCGATCGAGCTGCGCGCGGGCGGCTGCGACGAGCCGCGGGTGGCGGTGGCCGAAGTTCAGGGCCGAGTAGGCCGACAGCGCGTCGAGGTAGCGGCGCCCGCGATCGTCGTGGACCCAGACGCCCTCGGCGTGCGTGATGGTGACCGGCAGCGGGTGATAGTTGTGGGCCGTGTGGCGCTCGGCGACGGCGGCGGCGTCCTCGTGGCCGAGCCGCGTGTCGAGCGCGAGCGTCAGGCAGCGCGGGCCGCCGCCGGCCTTGAGGAACTCCGAGACGTCGACGACGACGGGTTCCAGGCCGCGGGCGCGCAGCTCGCGGCGCAGGCGCGGCGAGCAGGCCGGCATGACGACGGTGCGCCCGACGACGACGGAGTTCGCGCAGAACGCCCCCGCCTCGTCGTCGGTGAGCATGATCGGGTCGGGCACGAGCGCCGTGAGCAGGCGCGCGCCGTCGGCGTCCAGCGCGCCCGGCGCGACGAGCGCCGTGCGCTCGTCGAGCGGGCAGAAGACGATGTCGACGTGGTAGAAGCGCTCGTCGAGGAGCTCGACGGGCAGGATCCGCCCCTCGACGAGGCGCGCGAGCTCGACGTACGCCGACGCCGACGAGCGCGTGCGGTAGCCCGCGACGAGCGTCGTGCCGAACGGCAGCGCGTCGCCGGCGCCCTCCTGCACGACGTCCTCGCCGAGGCGGCGGATCTCGAAACCGTGCGTGCGAAACCAGCCCTCCGCGTGCGCGGGCTCCGGCCGGCGCTCGGGGTGGCGCATGCGGGCCGGGATGAACGTCGCGCCGTCGACGAGGCCGAGGTTCGCGGTGAAGACGAGGTCGGGCAGCGCCGGCAGCGGCGCGAGCAGCTCGATCTCGGCGCCCGCCTCGCGGAGCGTCGCGACGAGCGCGTCCCACTGGCACTGCGCGCGCTCGCGATCGACGGGGACCGACAGGTCCATCCACGGGTTGATCGCGTAGGAGACCTCGAAGTGGGTGGGCGGGCACATGAGGTAGCGCCGGCCCCATGGCAGCCCTGGGCTCATGCAGGACACGGTGGCATGGCGCGGCGCTGCGGCCAAGGCCGACACGTTGCGCGTTGGCGCAAGATTCGGACGAATTGTGGCTTGGAGCGGCTCTATCTTGCGTTTGACGCCCCAGGCAGCGCTCGTTTCGGTCGTAGCGAACATCCCGAGGACAGCACGGCGCGCCTCTGCGGTCGACGTTGGCTAGTGGTTCATCCTGCTAATTCGTGCCCTCATGCTTCGAGGGTCTTGCCGGTGTATGTCCACTTGAACGGTTTGGCGGTCTGGTTGTAGGTCTCGATGTAGGCGAGCATCTGCTCGGCGAGGTCC
>JBPCJA010000172.1:0-23349 GCA_051005755.1 Solirubrobacteraceae bacterium | reverse complement strand
CGCCGCCCGGCAAGCGCGTGCGTCCCGACAGCCTCACCGGCCCGCCGCTCGACCGTCCCTGGCGCCGCTGACCGCGTGATCTGCCCGATGAACCCTGATCTACTGCACCGAGATGGAAAGCCATTTTCGACAAATGTTCTATGACTACCAGCTCGTTCGCGCGGAGATACTCTCCGGTTGATCTGTCTTGTGTCGTCTACCCGTCAGAATGTGGTGCAGATTGGGCACGGTGTTCACGGCAGTGCAACGGTTGGCTACGCGACTCGGACATGACGACCGATCCGGCGCGTAGGTTCGCGGACATGCTGCTCTACGACTCGGCGGTGTCGGGCAACTGCTACAAGGTTCGGCTCCTGCTCGCCCACCTCGGGATCGCCTACGGCGTCGCGAGGTCGATGTCGTCGACCGCTCTGGCCGACAGGAGCTGCTTGGCGAGCTGAACCCGGAGCTGCGCGTGCCGGTCCTCATCCTCGACGACGGCCGCTCCCTGGCCGAGTCCAACGCGGGAGGCGGGCCGGGCGGCACTCGTCGCGATGGAGCGCCATCTGACCGGTCGCACCCGTCTCGTCGCGAGCGCTGCACGATCGCCGACCTCGCGCTGTACGCGTACACCCACCGTGCCCACCATGGTGGCTTTGACCTCTCGGGGCTCCCCGCGGTCAGCGCCTGGCTCGGGCGGGTCGCCGCCGAGCCGGGACGCGTCACGATCGCGCCGTAGCGAAACCTCGACACCGCTGACCCGCGCCGCGCAGCTCGGGCTCCCGGCTTCGAGCGAGCGTGACGAGGGGAGGCACCGATGAGTTTTCGTGCTCCCGCTGGTCTGAGGCGAAAGGTCCCTGCGGCCGTCAGACGGCCAAGAAGGAGAGGACATGAACCACCCAACCTCACGCAACGGCGCGATCCGGTTTCGCGCCACGGTCCAGCTGGGCAGCAGGACGAACATCGACGAAGCCGTCAGCACACCGCCCGAGGGGCGCACCTAGCGCTTGTCGCGGCGACCGCGACCCGAACCGAGCAAGGGCGTCCTGGTGATCGACCACCCCATCCGCGACGTGCCGGGACTCCGCGAACGCCTGCGCGTCCTGCTGGAGGGCAGCGACGACGACGTCATCGCGTGCGACGTCAGCGCGCTCCCGCCCGACGCCGTCACCGTCGATGCGCTGGCCCGTCTGCAGCTCACCGCGCGCCGCTGCGGCCGCCGCATCCGGCTCCACCGCGCCTCGCACGAGCTCCATCAGCTGCTCTTGTTCGTCGGCTTGGCCGACGCCGTGGGCGCCGGCCCCGGGCTAGAGCTCCGGCCGGACCGGCAGGCCGAAGAGCGGGAACATCCGGGCCGTGTCGAGGAACGTGTTGATCGCGGCGATGCGGCCCTGTGAGGTCTCGATGACCTGCAGCGCCCACGGCTCATAGCTGCCTCCGGGACCGCTTGGCCGGTACTGCCCGAACGCGGGCAAGCCATTGGCCATGACCGCCACCAACCGCGAGCCGCGACAGTGCGATCCCGGTCCCAGATACCAGCGGCGCAGATCGGCCGGCCCGCACAGCCACAGGTCGTACGGCGGCATCGACAGCGTCGCCTCCTCGTGGAGCAACGCCACGAGCGCGTCGATGTCGAACTGCTCGAAGGCTTCGACGTATCGCGCCAGAAGCGCACGGTCAGCCTCGTCCAGCGGCGGGGACGGGTCGGTGACCGCGACGTTGCTTGCGGCGAGCGTCGATCGCGCACGCTGGAGCGCGCTGTTGACGGACGCGACGCTCGTGTCCAGGAGCTCGGCTACCTCACTCGCCTTCCAGCGCAGGACCTCCCGCAGGATCAGCACCGCCCGCTGCCGGGCCGGCAGGTGCGCCAACGCAGCGACGAAGGCGAGGCGCAGCGTCTCACGGGACATCGCCAGCTCGGCTGGATCGCCCTCCGCCGGCAGGACGCGAGCGTCGGGAATCGGCTCGATCCACGTCGCCTCGGGAAGCGTCGCAAGCGTCGACTCGACCGTCCCCGCCGGACCGAGATCCATCGGACGTGCGCGACGCTGGCGCCCATCCAGCATGGTCAGGCAGACGTTGGTCGCGATGCGATACAGCCACGACTTGAGCGCTGCGCGACCTTCGAACCGATCGAAGCTCCGCCACGCACGCAGCATCGTCTCCTGCACGGCGTCCTCCGCCTCGAACGCCGATCCCAGCATCCGGTAGCAGTAGCCGGTCAGCTCGGCCCGGTGCTGCTCGAGCCGCATCTCCAGCTCGCCGGCGGTCGGCGTCACGGCGGCGGTCGCTTCGAGTTCAGCCATCTGAGGTCACTCCTCTTGGCCCTCGGGGACAGGACCGTACGGATGGTAGTACGGCGCCGTTCACCCGGCGCGGACGACCGCCGCGCCTGGGTCAGAGCTTGGCGGCGAGCACGTCGTTCTTATCCATGTCGGGCAGGGATCCGAGGAGGGACAGCCCGTGCTTGACCAGCTCACGCGGGACGCGCCGGCCAGATGGGCGAGCCGGGCGCGTTTGTCCGGGAAGACGTCGAAGATCCCGTAGCGGCCGGCCTTGAGCCGGATCGCAGATCAGGCGAGCGTGCCGGGCTCCTCCTGCACGAACTCGCGGGCCTCGCGAAGGAACTCGGCCACGTCGTCCTCGTGGCCGGACTTCGGCGCGAACGTCAGCAGGATGCCCTTCGTCACCTCCTGCTCGACGAGCGAGCGGCCCTCGACGAGGAAGCGCTCCACGTCGTCCTCCCTGCCAGGTCTGGCCTCGAGGCGGACCAGCAGGCCCTTGGTCACGGTCGGGTCGCGGTCGGGGCTGCGGTTGTGGTCGTCATGAACCCCCGGGTACCCAGCGGCGCACGCCACATCCGCCCCGATCGACCGCATCGGCGACCGCCCGATCGTGCTGTCATCACGACATGAGCCGCGCCGTGGAGGAGTCCAATCGCCGGCTGCTGCGCGCGCGCGACGCGATGGACCGCACGTATGCGCAGCCGCTCGACGTCCGCACGCTCGCCCGGATCGCCCATGTCTCTGAGGCGCACTTCATCCGGACGTTCCGCGAGACCTTCGGCGAGACGCCGCACCGCTACCTGCAGCGCCGTCGCGTCGAGCGGGCGATGTTCCTGCTGCGCGAGACCGACCGCAGCGTGACCGACATCTGCCTCGACGTGAGCTTCACGAGCCTGGGCACGTTCAGCCGGACCTTCCGCGCCATCGTCGGCGAGTCGCCGAGCGCCTACCGCGCGAGCGCCGACGTCACAGCGGCCCCGGCGTGCATCACGATGGCGTGGATGCGGCCGAGCAGTTTCGGAGAAGCAGCCACGCCCGACCGCATCTAGCCTCGTCCTCATGCTCACCTCCATCACTCACTCAGGGATCTTCGTGCTCGACCAGGACGAGGCCCTCGACTTCTACGTCGGCAAGCTCGGCCTGGAGGTCCACACCGACTCCGACCTCAACTTCATGCGCTGGCTGACCGTCAACGTCCCCGGCGATCCCGACCGTGAGATCGTGCTGGCGACGCCCGGTCCGCCCGCGATGGACGAGGCCACGGCCGAGCAGGTCCGCGAGCTCGTCACGAAGGGCGCCTCGGGCGGCTGGGTCATCTTCCGGACGGCGGACTGCCGCAAGACCTACGAGGAGCTACTCGCCAAGGGGGTCGAGTTCACGCAGGAGCCCGTCGAGCACTTCTACGGCACCGACTGCGCGCTGCGCGATCCGTTCGGCAACGCGATCCGGATCACGCAGCCGGCGCCGGAGCCATATGACATCCCCGAGCCTGCGACGCATGCGTGAGGAGCGGCTGAGCGCCGCGACGCAGGCGATGTCCGCGCAGACGCGTCGAGGAGACCGTGCGAGCGCTGCTCGCGCCGTCGCCGCGCGCGATCTCGCCGGGATCGACCGGCTTCTCGCCGACACCGGTGTTCGTCCTGAATCCCCCGGCTACGCCGGCGCCCGATCGGTGAGAGCGCTGATGCCCTGCTCGCGCGCGCAGTGGGCGCAGCAGAAGAAATGCTCGCCCGCCTGGAGGCCATGGCCGATGACCGAGCACCCGCAGTGGTCGCAGCGGGGGGCGATGGCGTGGATCGCGCATTCGAAGGAGTCGAACACGTGCGTCGTCCCGCCGAGCGAGATCTCCATCGTGTTGTCGTAGTCGTTCCCGCACATCTCACAGCGCGTCACGAAGCATCGGCCTCCTCGAGCCAGATGGGATAGGGGTCAGGCTGCTACCCGTGCGCAGCGGGCGCGACGCAGACAGGCGCCGGGCGGGCCGTGGGGCCCGCCCGGTCGCGCGCAACTACGCCGTCCAGTGAGGGTCAGGGGCGCGCGCCCGCCGGCTCCGGCTCGCGGGCGCCGCTGGCGTCCGCGCCGTGCCGCGCCGCTTCGGCCTGCGTGAGCTGGCGGTTGACGTGATCCCAGCTGATGTCGCGAAAGAACGCCTCGACGTACTGCTTACGGCCATCGGGCGTGGCGCCGAAATCGCGGACGTAGGCGTGCTCGTAAGTGATCTTCCATCGTCTGACGCGCAGTCACACCCGCGACGGCTCGGATTCGATGATGACCCGGCACGGGCGCTCGGCGAGCACCGTCTCGACGGTCTTGCCGAAGAGCGTGGTGCCCGTTCGCGGCGGCAGCGGCATGACGATCGCCTGCGAGCGGATCGTGCGCGCCTCGTCGATGATGACGCGACCGCCCTGGCCCGCGCGGATCTTGACGACCCTTCCGCCGACGCGCCGCCCGACGAGCAGCCGCGCGTGCTCGATGACCGAGGCGGCGGCGGCCTCGCGCTCGGGCAGCTCGGCGTCCAGCGGCGAGGACTGCGGCACGGTGATCGTCACGATGACGTAGATCCCGCGGCCCCCGCGAGCGGCGAGCTTCGCCGCGGTGGCGACGATCTGCGGTGTGAAGTGGTCCACCTCGAGGGCGACGAGCACCGACTCGTACTCGGCCTCGGTGGCGGTCACGGGCTGCGGGACGACGATCTTCGCGGTCGTCACGAGGTCGAGCCCGTGGCGGCGCCGGTAGATCGCGTAGATCGTGATGCCGAGCGTCAGCCAGATCGCGCCGGCAGCCGCGACGATCGGGTTCAGCGCGGTCACGACGACGAACGACAGCATCGTGGCCGCGCCGCCGAAGACCGCGAATCCCGGCAGCTCGCGGCCGGCGACCCGCAGCGTCCCCGGCCCGCGGTAGGGGCGCTCGCGATCGGGCTCGGTCAGCCGCATCCGGATGACGGCCGCGTGCGCGATCGTGAACGACAGCATCGCCCCGAACGCGTACATGTTGCCGAGGAACTCGGCCTGCCCGGGCAGCAGCGTGACGCATGCGATGACGCCGAAGACGAGGATCCCGATCCACGGCGTGCCGTACTTCGGGTGCAGCTGGCGCAGGCGGTCGGGCACCTGGCGGTGGATGCCCATTGAGTAGACGAGGCGTGACACGCCGATGATCCCGGCGTTCGTCGCGATGAGCAGGATCGTCGCGGCGAGCAGCCCGACGTAGAGCTCGGCCGGCTGCTGCAGGAAGCCGAGGTGGAGTTGCTTGACGACCCCGAGGATCGGGTCGCCGGCGAAGCCGCCGTCCTCCTCGGGCACGCCGAGCAGCGTCTGGTACTCGCCGGCCGCCTGGTTGAAGGTGACCGGCAGCGCCGACAGGGCGATGGCCGGCAGCGTGAAGTAGATCGCGTACACGGCGGTGCGCACGCGAGCGATCGCCTTCGGGATCGTGACCGCCTCGTCCTTGGCCTCCTCGGCCATGTTCGAGATCGTCTCGATCCCGGTGTAGGCGATCATCCCGAGCGGGATCGCGAGGAGGAACTCGGTCCACGTCGGCGCCACCCCGAAGTGGACGTTGTCGACGAGGGTCTGCGGCGAGAGGACGAGCACCGCGCCGACGAGGACCATGAGCAGCTGCGTGAAGAAGTCGACGACCGCCAGGGCGATGTTCAGGCCTGCGGACTCCTTGATGCCGACGACGTTGATGACCGACAGCAGCACGACGACGCCCACGCCGAAGATGACGTCCCCGGGCGCAGACCGCAGCGGGTCCCAGAACAGCCCGCCGAGGTAGTGCGGCACGAAGAACGCCGAGATCGCGACCGTGATGACGTAGTTCAACATCTGCGCCCAGGCGGCGAAGAACGAGACGAACTCGTTGAAGGCGTGGCGCGCGAAGCTCGACGATCCGCCGGCCTCGGGGTACATCGCGGTCGCCTCGGCGTACGTCGCCGCCGTGCAGAAGAAGAAGATGCCGGTGATGACGAAGACGAGCGGCGTGAGGCCGAGCGCGAGGCCGGCGACGAGGCCCAGCGCGTAGTAGATCGACGACCCGACGTTGCCGTAGGCGGTCGCGAAGAGCGCGTTGACCCCCAGCACGCGCTGAAGACCTTGAAGCCGGCGTTGGGCCATCCGGGCGGCAGGTTACGCCGGTGCGCCCCCGGTCACCTCAGGATTTTCGCAGGACCCACGTGTCCTTGCCGCCGCCGTGCTGGGAGGAGTTGACGACGAGCGTGCCCGGCTCGAGCGCGACCCGGGTCAGCCCGCCGGGGAGCGCGCGCGTCCAGCCCGTGCCGGAGAAGATGAACGGGCGCAGGTCGATGTGGCGCGGCTCGAGGCGGCCCTCAGCGGTGACCGTCGGATGGAGGGAGAGCGCGACGGTGCGCTGGGCAACGTGGCGCTGGGGCGCGCGCCGCAGCTCGTCGCGCACGCCGGCGAGCGTGTCCTCGTCAGCGTGCGCGCAGACGACGACGCCCCGCCCGCCTGTGCCGCTGCGCGGCTTGATCACGTACGCGCGCAGGTCGTCGAGGACCTCGCGCAGGAGCTCGGGGCGGCCGAGGTCGAGGGTCGGCACCGACGCGAGCAGCGACTCCTCGCCGAGGTAGAAGCGGACCATCGCGTCGACGTGGGCGTGCGCGAGCTTGTCGTCGGCGATGCCGGTGCCGAAGGCGTTGACGAGCCCGAGGCGGCCGGCCAGCCACGGCTCGAGCAGGAGCCGGGCGATCGCCGTCGGCGCGCCGGCAGCGTCCCGCAGGCGGTCGCCGTCGGCACGCCGGTAGACGACGTCGACGCGCCGCGCACCGCGCTGACGGCCGCCCTCGGGCGAGCGCGCGAACAGCCGCCCGTCGCGCAGTCGCAGGTCGTCGAGCGTCACGAGCTGCGCGCCGGCCAGCCGCGCGACCTGCTCGTGCTCCCACAAGCTCGCGGTACCTGGGCCGTCGCTCAGCACGACGGCGAACGGATCGTCGATGCCCGCCGGTGCGGCGTCGCGCAGCGCGCCGGCGACGAGCTCGCGCAGCGGATCGCAGAGCTCTCGCGGGCCGGCGCCGTCGAGCGCCAGCGACGCCCTCACGGCACGGCGGGTGGCCGCGGCGTAGCAGAAGCCCGACGGCGTGCGGCAGTTGTCCTCCAGCACGCGCAGCGTCCCCTCCTCGTCGTAGACGACGTCCGGCCCCGCGACTGCGATCGGCGCGGCGACCGGCGGCAGCCGCCCGCGGAGCTCGGGCTGGTAGCCCTCGGCCTCGTCGATGAGCTCCGCCGGTACGACGCCCGCGTCCACGATCCGCCGCGCCCCGTAGGCATCGGCGACGAAGGCGTTCAGCGCGCGGACGCGCTGCACCAGCCCATCGGCCAGCGCGTCCCACGCCTGGCCCGTGAACAGGCGTGGCACGGGATCGATCCGAAACGGCTCGTCGCCGAAGCCCGCGCCCTCGGCGGCGACCCGCTGCCGGGCCGCGTCGCGCAGCGCGAGCAGGTCCGCGCCGTCGATGGCACCGAGCAGCTCCTCGTAGTGCGCCCGCGGGGTACCGTCAGCGCGGTAGGCCTCGTCGAACGACGGCCGCCCGTGCCGTGTGGTCGAGGCGCTCAATCCCCCTACGCTTCCTTCGCGCGGCCGGTGGCCTCGTCGATCGCTCCGTCTGACATGGCGTCTCCTTCGGGGTGCGAGCCGGGTGCATCATGGGCTACCCGGCCGTCCGGCTTGCCAGCCTCGACGAGCTGGCGCAGCTCGGGCCGCAGGCTCGCGCCCTGGCGCAGCAGCTCGCGCTGCACGGCGCGATGGTCGACCGCCCGCGGCATGCGTCCGTCTCGCACCGCGAGCGCTGCGCAGACGCCCGCCGCGTGGCCGGTCGCCATCGCGATCGGCGTCACGCGATAGGAGGAATGAGCCGCGTGCGTGCCCGAGATGCAGCGGCCCGCGACGAGCAGCCGGTCGACCCCGCGCGGCAGCAGGCAGCGCAGCGGGATGTCGTAGGCCTCGCGCAGCGGGAGCCGCGTCAGCACCGTGCCCTTGCCCCCCTCGGGCGCGTGGATGTCGATCGGGTACGAGCCGCGGGCGATCGCGTCGTCGAACTTGTGCGCGTGCAGCACGTCCTCGTCGGTCAGCACATACTCGCCGCAGATCCGCCGTGTCTCGCGGACGCCCACCGTCGCGCCGCTCTGCGCGTTGTAGGCGTCCTCGAAGCCCGGCACGTGCGTGCGCAGGAAACGGTCGATCTGGCGCATCTGCATGCGGCTGCGCCACTCGGCCCGCGTGAGATCCCAGACGTCGTGGCCGCGCCCGGGCGTCCGCGTGGAGTTGACGCTCACCTCGTGCTCCTGGGGGGTGCCGAAGAAGAGGATGTCCTCACGGGGCAGGTCGAGCTCGCCCGAGGCCTCGGCCTTCGCGACGAGCTGCCAGAGGCCGTGCACGCCGCGCCACTGGTCGGGATGGCGGCGGACGTACTCGGTGAAGCGGGTGCGGTCGAACTCGACCATCCGGAACATGAGCGTCATCGGCTGGGTCAGCCCGTCGGACTCGCGGCCGACGGCGTACGGCGCGCCGGCCGCCGCGGCGACGTCGCCGTCGCCGCTGCAGTCGACGATCGCGTGCGCGTTGATGACGAGCGGGCCGGACTTCGTCTCGAAGACGACGCCGCGGGGCTCACCCTCACCGACGACCCCACTCGCGAAGGCATGGAAGAGGAAGCGCACGCCGGCCTCGTCGAGCAGGTCGAGCGTCGCAAGCTTGTAGCACTCGGGGTCGAATGGGACGGTGTAGCCGGTCTCCTGGGTTGGCGGGATCGCGCCGCCCAACGCGAAGAGCAGGTCGAGCAGGTCCGACAGGAGCCCCGCGACGACGGGCTCACCGGGACCGTGGTCGGTCGGCAGCAGCCGCAGCTCCCCGGGCTCGACGTCGCGCGCCGCCCGGACCTCGTTGTGAAACGACATGAGCGGCATGACGAGGGCCGCGGTGGCGTTGCCGCCGAGGAAGCCGTGGCGCTCGACGAGGATGACGTCCGCGCCCGCGCGGGCGGCGCCGATCGCCGCCCCCAGACCGGCGGGCCCACCGCCGACGACGAGCACGTCGACGTCGGCGGCGACCGTGGCGGTGCGCGGGGGCAGCCGGATTTCGCGTGGGCGCTCAGGCCGGCCCAGCGGCGGCACGGGGAACCTCGCGAGCCAGTAGACCGGCGATGAGCGGCGCGGTCATGCGCGACTCCTCTTGCATGCCGGGCATCCTGGCATCAACGAGACGGCTGTGCTCCTCCCGCAGGTCCCAGATGCGGTCGATGGCTGCCAGCAGCGCGCCGGCGTGCTCGCGCTGGACCATGTGCGGCGTCGGTAGCCCCAGGCACTCGAGAAACCCGGTGACCTTCGACGCGTAGGGCAACGCGACCACCGGGACACCCGAGAGCGCCGCGAAGATGACGAAGTGCAGGCGCATGCCGATCGCGAGGTCGAGCTCGCCCATCAACCCGAGCACCTCGCGCGGCCCGTACGTGCCCTGCAGGACCCAGGCGCGGTCGGGACTGCCCATCTCGGCGATGACGCGGTGGGCGTGGCCGATGTCCTGACGCTCCATCGGGACGAAGAGGAGGTTGGCGTCGAAGCGCTCGGCGACGAAGTCGGCGGCGTTGGCGAGCAGGCGGTGGTAGACGCCCACCTCGAGCCCGTGCGTCGTCCCGCCGGGCTCACGCACCGACATGCCGACGAGGTGGCGCTCGCGGTCGATGCCCCGGAATTCGAGCTCGCCGGCCGGGACCGGCGCAGGAGTCAGCAGGAGCGCGGGATCGGCCGTCACGGCGATCTCGGCCGTCACGCCGATGTGCTCGAGCAGCCGCCGCGTCTCGGGGTCGCGAACGGTGATCGCGACCATGTGGTTGAGGACGTCGGCGACCGCCCGTCGCTCCTCGTGGCGCGCGAGCGGTCCGGCGCCGATCGCATACGTCGCCGTCGGCACGCTCAGCGCCTGCGCGATCCGGGGCACGTGCAGGTAGGACTCCGACTCCCGGTCGTAGAGGATCCCGCCGCCACCGAGCAGCAGGAGGTCGAGCCGCCCGATCTCGGCAACGAGCTCGTCGCGGAAGGCCGAGCGCGCGTCGATCACGCGATCGACGTCGTGGTGCTGGCGCGTATGGCCAACGTCCCGCGTGAAGACCGTCAGCTCGACGCCCGGCACGGCGATGCGCAGCTGTTCGAGCGCGACGGTGAGGATCGCCTCGTCGCCGAGGTTCAGCCCCCCGTAGGAGCCGCAGATGCCGATCGACCGATCTGCCACGCCGCTGCACGGCATGCCCACCAGCGGCTGCGGTGGCAGAGTCGTCACCGGGCGCGACGATGTTCGCTCATCGCCTGCACCAGCCGGATGTCAGCGTCCGGGCCAACGTGCCCATGGGATCGCGCACGAGGCGCCAACAATGCTGCATAGGGAACGCGAGCGCGGCGCTCGTTTCAGTCTATGCACAACTAATGCGCAACTGCGACCACTTTTTGGTGCCGTGGGATCGGGCGACACCCCGCAGCCCGAAGCGGGCGCTGCGGTCGAGGGGCGGCCGAGACAGCCCCGGGTTCTGACGCGTCAGCCAGCAGGTGCTCGGCTCTGCCTGGCCGAGCTCCTGGCGGCGCATCCGCACGGCGATCCCTTGGGGTGCGCCGATGCGCCTACCCGCCGGCGCGCCAACGGGAACAGCGAATCTCGACGCCGACCCGCGTTCCTGCGGACATCGGCGAAGATGCACGCCATGGCGACCGAGATCGAGCGCAAGTTTCTCCTGCGCCAGCTCCCCCCGACGCTGAGGCTCGCGCGCGGGGAGGCGATCAAGCAGGGGTATCTCGCCCTCGACGGCGACACCGAGGTGCGCGTCAGGACGGGGTCCGCGCCGCCCATGCTCACGATCAAGTCCGGTAGCGGCGAGGTGCGCACGGAGGTCGAGCTGCCGCTCGACGGACGCCAGGCGCAGGCGCTGTGGGAGCTCACCGAGGGACGACGGCTGGAGAAGACCCGGCGGCTGATGCGCATCGGCGACGTCGAGGCCGAGGTCGACGAGTACGCCGGCCGGCTCGAAGGACTCGTGGTCGTCGAGGTCGAGTTCGACGACGAGCCGACGGCGCGGGCGTTCACGGCGCCGGGCTGGTTCGGGCGCGAGGTGACGGGCGAGGCGCCCTACGCCAACCGCGGCCTGGCCTGCGGCGGCTTGCCGCCGGACGACGCCTGAGGCGCGGCGCATCACGCGCGCATGGCAGAGTGGCGGGCGATGACCGCCACGCGTCTGCGTCCCTTCGGTACGACGATCT
This sequence comes from Solirubrobacteraceae bacterium, assembly GCA_051005755.1. Classification (GTDB taxonomy): domain Bacteria; phylum Actinomycetota; class Thermoleophilia; order Solirubrobacterales; family Solirubrobacteraceae; genus CADCVQ01. Next base: position 11,825 of record JBPCJA010000172.1, on the reverse strand, counting down.
TCACCGAGATGTCGGCGCTCGCTGCCCGTACGGGCGCGATCAACCTCGGCCAGGGCGTCCCCGACACCGACGGGCCCGAGGAGATCGTCGATGCCGTGACGACCGCGATGCGCACGGGCGCCAACCAGTACGCCCCACTGCCCGGCGTGCCGGAGCTGCGGGCCGCGATCGCCGACCACCAGCGCCGGCGCTACGGGCTCGACGTCGACCCTGACGCGGGCGTGCAGGTCACCTTCGGTGCGACCGAGGCGATCGCGGCTACGATGCTCGGACTGCTGGAGCCCGGCGACGAGGTCGTCGTGCTCGAGCCGTTCTACGACTCCTACGCCGCCACGATCGCGATGGCGGGCGCCATTCGCCGGCTCGTCACCCTGCGCCCACCGGACTTCGCGCTCGATCTCGACGAGCTCGCGGCGGCCGCAGCCGGCGAGCACACGCGGATGCTCCTGCTGAACTCGCCGCACAATCCCACGGGCCGGGTGCTCACGCGCCCCGAGCTCGAGGCCGTCGCGCGCGCGTGTGTCGAGCACGACCTCGTGGCGGTGACCGACGAGGTCTACGAGCACCTCGTCTTCGACGGCGAGCACGTGCCGCTCGCGACCCTGCCGGGAATGGCGCAGCGGACGCTGACGATCTCCAGCGGAGGCAAGTCGTTCTCGTTCACGGGCTGGAAGATCGGCTGGTGCAGCGGGCCGCCCGAGCTCGTCGCCGCCGTGCGCTCCGCCAAGCAGTTCCTGACGTTCGCCGGCGGTACGCCGTTCCAGCACGCCGTCGCGGCCGCGCTCGCCGACGCCGAGCGCCACGTCGAGCTGCTGCGCAGGTCGCTGCGCGCAAGCCGCGACCGCCTCTGCGAGGGCCTGCTCGCGGCGGGCTTCGAGGTCTGCGTCCCGCAGGGCACGTACTTCGCCAATGCCGACCTGGCGCCCCTCGGCGTCGACGATGCGCGCGGCTGGTGCCGCGCGCTGCCCGCGCGCGCCGGCGTCGTCGCGATCCCGACGAGCGCGTTCTACGACGACGCCGACGCCGGCCGGACGCTCGTGCGCTTCGCGTTCTGCAAGCGCCTCGAAGTCATCGACGAGGCCGTCCGCCGGCTGGCCGCGGCTGGCGCCTGAGGCGTCGGCTACTGTCACGTCATGGGCGCGATGAGCGGCAGCGCGAGCAGCGAGATCGACGCCCCACTCCAAGCCGTGTGGGCAATCGTGCAGGACATCGAGACCGCGCCCGAGTGGCAGAAGGGGCTTGACACGATGACGGTGCTCGAGCGCGACGAGCAGGGTCGCGCGATCCAGTGTGAGACGACGACCGACACGAAGCTCAAGGTGTTCACGGCGCGCGTGAGGTTCACCTACGCCGCGCCGCGTGAGCTGCGCTGGACGCAGGAGCACGGCGACCTGCGGTCGATGCAGGGATCCTGGCGGCTCGAGGAGGTCGGCGACGGACGCACGCGCGCGACCTACACGCTCGACGGCGACCCCGGCGCGCTCATGGGCAGGTTCCTCAAGGGCGCGCTCGAGCAGAAGATCCGAGGCATCCTCATCGACGGCCGGCCGGGCGAGCTCAAGGCGCGCGTGGAGTCCGCGTAGCGGGCTGCTAACCCGCGACCGGCTCGCGATCCCAGCCGGCCCGCGCGGCGTCGAACTCGGCCCAGAGATCGTCGGGCGGGCCGCCGACCGGCTGGGTCGGCGCCGGCGGGACCGGACGGCGCCGACCGCCGCCGTCGTCGTCGTCGTCCTCGTCGTCGTCGGACTGCGCGGGCATGCGCGACAGGCCGAACCACATGCAGATCCCGACGATCAGGATCGCGACCGTGCCGGCGAGGGCGGACTCGAACCAGAGGCCGATGAACGCCAGCGCGATCGCGGCGGTGATCGTCAGACCGCCACCGCAGGCGAGCCCGGCGCGGGCTGCCCGCACGGTGCGAGAGGCCCCCTCCGGGGGGGGGCTGATGACGGCCACCGCGAGCGTCAACGCGAAGACGTACAGCAGGGCGTTCACGGCGACCACCATCGGGTCATTGTGGTCCCCGGACCCGCCGCGATCAAACCGAAAGGGCAAAACGTTGTGGAAAATGTGCGTGATGTCGCAGAGGCGGCGCCGGTCGCACGGGCTCGGGCCGGGTGGCGAGGGACGCCCGGCTACTCGTAGACGACGAGGTCCGGCGGAGGACTGAGCGCGAGGACCTCGCGCGGACCCATGAGGTTCGTGTCTTCCTCGTAGAAGAGCTTGAAGCCGTCGTTGAAGCGCGCGACCTCGGCGGTGAACTCGTCGTACTTGGAGATCTTGTTCGGGCGGTCGCCGAAGCCGTCGACGTTCATCGTCACCGCCAGGCCGGGCGGTCGCAGCACCCGCGCCTTGTCCACGATCATGCCGCGCGTGAACTGGTGGACGACGAAGAGCTTCTCCGGCAGATCGTCGCGGCGGACGATCTCCGACACGTAGGCCGCGACGGCGTTGATCTCGTCGGCGGTCACCGAGCCGATCGTCTGGCCGGGGATCTCGTCGGGGCCGACGTGCCACTCGGGGTCCAGCGCGATGCCGACGTCCGGCTCGTGCAGCCAGCGGTCCAGCCGCTGCGCCTCGCTGAGGAAATCGCCGCGGCCGGGCTGGATGTCGAGCAGGAGCAGCGCCTTCGCGCGCCGCGCGGCGCGCAGGTAGCGGGCGATGACCTCGTCGGGCTGGTGGATGCGATGCATGCCGTCGTCGCCGGGGTGCGCTGCCGCGATGGTCGCGATGAGCTCGAAGGCGGGCAGGACCGGCCGGGTCTTCTTCGCGTAGCGGCGCGCGACGTGGCGCAGGCGGGAGGCTGCCTGCGCCGGCGTGCCGATGCCGAGCGTGCCGAGGCGCGCGCTCTGCGGCGCGCCGTAGAAGGCGACCACGCGGTGGTCGGGGAAGATCCGCCGCCCTCCGCGCGGCAGCTCCACCAGGGGCACCCGCGCGGCGCTGCTCGCGGCCGGTCCGGGCGCGGTGGCCGCCGAGCCGCCGCCGCACGTGCGGACCGCAAGCGCCAGCATGAGCACCACGACGGCGAGCACCGCGAGGGCACCCGCGCGGCGCCGCCGGTAGACGTGCAGTGGCTCGCTCACGCACCGCAGTCTGCCCCCTGCGACGAAAAAACTCGGTGCGCCCTTCAGCCGGCCGCCCGATCTGCCGATGACCACCGGGTGCACCGCCGCTACGAGCGCATTTCGATCGACACGCCGAGCCACCGCATCATCGGGACCGCGACGCTCGCGGCCGACGGCTACCGCAGCCGCCTCTCGGACCTCCTCAACGCACCCGAGCGCGACTTCATCGCGCTGAGCGACGCGACCGTGCAGGAGCTCGACGGCGCCCGCGCGACCGCGACCCACGAGTTCATCGCAGTCCACCGCCAGCACGTCGTCTTCGCCGTCTCGCTCGGCACCGTCGAGGGACCGGCCGCCGGCATCCCCGTCGCCTGAGCCGCGCGGGCTCCGGCTCGCTCAGCTCAGCCCGCGGCCTCGAGGCACGACACGCCGTCAGGCCCGACGGTCGCGGCGTGCTCGGTGCCCGCGTCCACCTCGAGCCGATCGCCGGGCTCGAGCGCGAGGTCGCTCTCCTCGCGCGTGTGGAAGACGATGCTGCCCGAGACGCAGTAGAGGATCTTGCGGTGGCCGTGCGTGTGCCACCCGTAGCGATCGCCGGGCTCGTTGCCCCAGGCGTACGGGCGCAGGCCCTCGCGCTCGAAGATCGCCTCGATCTGGTCGCGACGCGGCGGTGGCTGGTCCTGCGCCTTCTCGATCCGAGCGCCCACCGGCCAAGTATGGCGCTCGGGGCAGGCCCTTCAGCGAACGGCGATCTCGCCGGCGAGGGCGAACGGGGCGACGAGCTCGATGCGGTCGCCGCTCCAGAAGCGGCCGGGGTCGTACCAGCTCGCCGGCCGGCGGCTGGGCAGCAGGCCCATGTGCTGGTAGGTCGTCGCGACGAGCTCGGCGCAGTAGATCGTCTCCAGCGAGGACGACCGGCGCAGGCGCCCGGTGACCCACTGGCGGGCGAGGCCGAGGGTCGTCGGGAAGGGGCGGCCGTCGAGGCGCTCGATGACCTCCATGAGGCGGTCCTCGTGGCGACGTTCGAGCGGGCCCTGGAGCTGGCGCACCCACGCGCGCTGGCCGTAGCGTCCGGTCCACGTGGCCACCGCGTCGGCAAGCCGGTGCAGTTGCACGCCGCGCTGGCGCTCCCCCGTCCACACGTCCGGCAGCGAGCGGCCGAGCTCGGCGTGCCACAGCAGCGGCGGCAGGTCGTCGAGCGCGACGACCATGCCGACATGGTTGACGGGACTGTTCGTGACGGTCCGGATCGCGCGGTCGGCGAGCGACCGGCCGCGGAACAGCCAGATATCGCCTGTCGCCGCCGCAGCGATCGCATCATCGAAGGAGAGCGCCGTCTCGTCCACGGCCCGTAACCTACGCAAACGATGCGCGTGCCCTGGAAGGTCGTCGGACTCGCCGGGATCGCGGGCGTGGCCGCCACCGGGGTCGTCGTCGCCCGCCGGCGCAGGCCCCAGCGCGAGTACGACCCCGAGGAGCTGCGCGAGCGGCTGCACCGCCGGCTGGCGGAGGTCCCACCGGCCGGCGAGCCTGAGGTAGAGAGGTCCTAAGCTCTCTCGGCATGTGCCGAAACATCCGAACACTCCATAACTTCAAGCCGCCCGCGACCGACGAGGAGGTGCGCCTGGCGGCGTTGCAGTACGTCCGCAAGATCAGCGGCTACTCCAAGCCCTCGGCCGCCAACGCGGAGGCATTCGAGCGCGCGGTCGACGAGGTCGCCGCGGCCTCGTCGCGGCTGCTCGGCGGGCTCGTGACCTCCGCGCCGCCGAAGGACCGGGAGGTCGAGGCCGCCAAGGCGCGGGAGCGCGCCGCGCAGCGTTACGCGGCGTAGGCCCTGTTCCTACGGCCGCAGGCCGGGCGAATGGCGAGTTGCTCGGCCTTATCCCGACCACGTCGCCATTCGGAGCGCAACGTGGATGACGCGGGGTCACTACGCGGCCTCGACGTCAACGAGATCCACGCAGGTCTGCGGTTGCGTATGAGGTCGGGCATGCCATTCGCCGGGTCGGCTGATGACCTCGCTGAGCCCGTCGATCGCAATGCAGCGCCATTCTCCTCCCGGCGGAAGCCCACTGCTGCTGGATCCCGCGAACTGAAAGAAGAGCGCCTGGCGACGCCCAGCTTTCGTCCCGATCACATGAGGGCACATCTCACGGCGATGACCCTGGTAGGTGGCCACGATCTGATCCTTGTCGAGGATCGCCTGGCGGACGATCGAGTAGGCGTCTGGCACGGCTCGCGGTCTCCCCGGGGCCTCGTTGCGTGCGGCGGACTGCGCTGGACGCATCTTGAACAGCTCGGCCGAACCTCGGCCGCCGGGTGTTTTTCAGGTAATGAGCGGATATAGCTCATAAGCTGACAAAGCCGGTGGGACGGGCCATATGCAGGCAGATCGTGGCGCGTCTGGCCCTTCTTGCTTGCGTCCGGGGGCCGACGCTGGTTGGGTCTCGAGCGCACGCGGGCATCCACACGGCGCCCCTCGCACCCTCGAACATGACGCAGCCTCGCCGCGGCCGACCGCCCCACTCCCTGAACCCCGACGCCTCGCACGCCGCGCGGCTGGGTGCCGAGATCCGTGCGCATCGCCAGGCGCAAGGGCTGACGCTCAGCGCGCTCGCAACGCTGATCGGCTTCTCGCCCCAGCACATCAGCGAGGTCGAGCGGGCCAAGGCGCCGGTGTCCACGTCGTTCGTCGCCGCGTGCGACCTCACGCTCGAGGCGGGCGGAAGCCTGTTGGATCTGATGCCGGCGGTGATCTGCGAGCGAGCCGTGCGGCGCCACGACCGCAGCGCCGCGCGGCGCGCGGCAGGAGGGGGTGACGGGCCGACCGCCGCGGTGGACGGCGGATCGGCGGCGCGTGGCGCTCCCGCGGCGATACCCTTGGCGCTTCAGCACGAAGCTGGAGAAGACGTGGATCCCCTCAGCCGTCGGAGCTTTCTCGGCGCGGGCGCAGGGGCCGCAGCTGGCCTCAACGCCACGACCGCACCCGCAGCAGCCCGCGAGATCGATCCCGGGCTCGTCGAGCACTGGCGCAAGCTCCTGCGCCTGCTCGATCAGCACACCGCGATGTTCGGCCCCCACGACGCGCTCGGGACGATCCGGCACCAGGTCGATCTCATCGCCGCGCACCGCCAGGTCGCGCGCGGCGAGCTGTGCGGCGGGCTGCTGCGCGTCGAAGCGCGCTGGTCGGAGTACGCAAGCTGGCTGAGCAACGACACGGACGACCCGCGCGGGCGCGACCGCTGGGCCGTCCGCTCGCTGCGTCGCGGCAAGGAAGCCGACGACCAAGAGCTGGTTGCCTGGCTACTCATGTGGCAGAGCCAGTGGGCCTGCGAGCGATCCGACCCGCGGCGAGCGATCGCGTTCGCGCAGGCCGCCCTGCGCACGCCCGACACGACGCCCCGAATCCGCGCGCTCTGCGCACGACAGGAGGCCTACGGACACGCGCTCGTCCACGACGCCGCCGCCTGCCAGCGCCGCCTGGCCGACTCCCAGAGCCTCCTGGCGGACACAGACGCCGCGGCGCCCTGGTGGGACGACCTCGCGGCCCAGAACGCCTCCCCTCACTTCAACCTCGTCGGCGAGGCGCGCTGCTGGCTGTGGCTGCAGCCGGCCAAGGCCATCGCGCTGTTCGACGACGCCCTACGCATCTGGCCGGACGATCGGCCACGCGGCCGCAGCGTGCAGCAGGCCCGCCTCGCGCTCGCCTGCGCGGCCGCCGGCGAGTTCGAGCGGGCGGCTGCCGAAGGCCTCGAGGCGCTCGACGTCGCGAAGACCACGAGGTCTGATGAGACCGCACGCGAACTCAAGCGGCTCGATCGCCGGCTCGCCGCCTGCGACCTGCACGAGGCCGCGGAGTTCCGCGAGGCGTTCGCGGCGCTCTGACGGCAGGGCCGATGCGTTCGTCAGCCCGAGGTGAGCTGGCGGATGAGCGCGGCCAGTGCCGGTGCGTGGTCGGGGCGGTGGGTGATGGCGTCGGTGAGAGCGTGGATGAGCGGCGTCGTGTCGAGGTCCGGGTCGTTGAGCTGACCGGCGAGCTGCGTCGCGTGCTCGTCGTCACCGGTGAGGATGAGGGCGATGGCGACGTGGATGGCAGCGAGGGCGTGGTCATCAGCTGTTCGTGCCGTCTCGTATGCGAGCTGCGCAATGGCCTGGAGTTGCTCGGCGTCAGCCTCGCGGCGGGCGGCGGCGAGCGCCCCGGGCAGCTCGTCGGGCGTTTCGAGGAGCTTGTAGGCGCGGTCGGTCTGCCCGTCGCGCGCGAGCGTGGCGAGGGCGTGGTGGACGAGCGCGTCTCGCTGGGCGAGCGTCTCGGCGGCCGCGGGCGTCGTGAGATCGTCGTGGTGGTCGACGAGGAAGCGCTTGGAGGCATCGAGGTCCTCGATGTCAAGCCAGGCGTCTACGGCGTCGAGGACGAGGAGCGGGCGGTAGGTCTCGTCGATGCCGTGCTCGCGTGCGGCTTGGAGGATCCGCTCGTGGTCGCTGACCGTAGGATCGCGTCCTGATGCGAGCGCGAGCTCCTCAAGAGCGGTCTCGCCGCCGTCGGTGAGGAGCCGGTCGGCGTTGGAGGTCAGGAAGGCGCGCGACTGCGACCACGTCGGGGTGTTGATCCAGTCGGCGGCGGCCTGGTAGGTGTCGTCGTCGAGCAGCAGCCATGCCGGCGGCTGGCCGGCGGCCTCATTCCAGCGCACGTCGAATCGCCCGGGATCGCGGTCGCGGACCGAGCGTGCCGCGGCGCGAAGCTGCGCCGTGAGACCAGGATCCGTGCCGGGGTCGATCGCGTGGGCTTCGAGGACGTCGCCGACGGCTCGTCGTACTCGTCGTCACCGCGCGAGCGCCCCAGGCGCAGGACGACGCCGGTGGTGGGATCGGCCGTGAACCGCTCGAGCACCTCGGTCCATCTCCGGGTTCCCTCGTTGGGCGTACGGACCTCGTCGTAGTGGTTGCCGAGGTTGTTCAGCGACATGGCGAGGTCGTTGAGGAACGCCGGGTTCTCCTGCGCCAACACCTCACGGATCGCCACGGCGCGCTCGGTCGGCGCGACCGCGTCCGCACGCCGCCCCACCCCGCTGTAGCAGGCTCCGAGGTTGTTCAGCGAGCCGGCGAGGTCGTTGAGGAACGCCGGGTTCTCCTGCGCCAACACCTCATAGATCGCCACGGCGCGCTCGGTCGGCGCGACCGCGTCCGCACGCCGCCCCACCCCGCTGTAGAAGGCCCCGAGGGCGTTGAGCGCATGGGCCACGTCGGGGCCGAGCGCCGGATCGAGTGCCGCAAGGCGCTTGAGCGCCTCGATCCCCTCGGGTCCCCCATCGACGGCGTGGCGCCACGCGTAGTGCCAGAGGTACGGATGCTCAAACGCCCTGCGACCGCTCTGCAGGAACTGCTGGTACTCCCGGAGCACCGCCGCAGCGGCGATCCGCGGCAGCTCGCGCTCAGCGCCGTCGCGATCCCGCCGCAGCGCCTCGGCAAGCCGCTGGTGAAGCCGGTAGACCGCCTGGCCGTCGAGGCTCGACGCCGTGACGTAGCGCCGGTACTGGTCGAGCGCCCAGTAGGCATCCAGCCGCTCGTAACTGACCTCGGTGTCGCTGAGCGCAGCGGCGACAGCCGGCCAGACGTCGTCGGCCGGAAACCCCGGACCGTAGGAGTACGCGAGCGCGGCGAGCAGGTCCCTGCCCGCATTCGGCACCGGTTGGCCGTCGCGGGTGAGCGGGCGCTGGACCTCCGCAGCGCGTTGCCGGTCTGAGGTCGACGGTGTCCAGGTGGCGCCGCCGTCGAGTCGGCGGGCGCGACTGTTGCTGGCGATGTTGGCGGTCGACCGTCGGCCGCACTCGCGCGAGGCGCTCGCGGCGCGACTGTGGCCAAACGTGCTGGACAAGAGCGCGCGCGCGAGCCTCCGCACCGCGCTGATGCAGCTGCGCGCGGCGCTTGGCCCGAACGCTGGTCGCTTCGTGCACGCGACCCTTGAGCGCGTGACGCTCGCGGGCACGGATGAGGTGTGGGTGGATGTCGGCGAATTTGAGCGGTTGCTTGAGGATGGAGGCGTGCAGGCGGCGCTTGCGTTGTGGGGCGGCGAATTGCTGACCGGGCTTGAGGACGAATGGGTCTATGAACGTCGCGATGAACTGCGACAGCGACTCGCTGAGACGCTTGGGCCGGCCGCCAGCGAGGCTGAAGCAATGGGCGATCTTCAGAGCGCGGTGCTGTTGACGCGCCGCCAAGTCGCGCTAGATCCGCTGGCCGAGGAACCGGTGCGGGAACTGATCCGCCGCCTGGCCTACGCGGGTGATCGCGCGGCCGCATTGGCCACCTACGACAAGCTGGTGCGGCGGCTGCGCGAGCAGCTTGAAACGGTTCCTTTGGCGGCCACGCGCGAGCTGGCGGAGACGGTGCGCGCCGGCACATGCCCGGCCGAACGTGGGGACGGCAAAAGCAATCCCGGCAGCGCTGCTGCGACGCCGGCGGCGCAGGCGATAGCCGCGGCTGGGCACAGGCGGCCGTTGCGTTTCAGGCTTCCTCTGGCGGCGGCGCACTTCACCGGTCGGGATAGAGAGCTCGACGCTCTCAACGAGGCGCTTGGCGTCGCCGACCGCGCTGTCGTGACGCAGGCGATCACTGGATTGGGTGGTGTTGGCAAGAGCCAGCTCGCGGTCCGATACGTCCATCAGCGCGCCGACGACTATGACGTCGTGGCGTGGATTCGCGCTGAGGACGGCGGGACAACGGATCTGTCCGAGCTGGCGGCCGAGCTTGGCCTACCGGTCGCGCAGCTGACGCCCGCCGAGCGCGCCGGCGCCGCCGTGCGCTGGCTGAGTGGCTGCGACGAACGCTGGCTGCTGGTGCTCGACAACGTCGCTGCGCCAGAGCAGCTCCTGGACTGCTGCCCCGGCGCCGGGAACGGGCGGGTGATCGTCACCACGCGTGACCGGCGGCTGGCGCAGTTCGGTCCGGAGCTCCGCGTCGACGTGTTCGACGAGGCGACCGCCGCCGAGTACCTGCTTGCGACATCCGGGCGCACTGAGGATCGCGACAGCGCGACCCGCCTGGCACGAGCGCTCGGCTTCCTGCCGCTCGCGCTATCGCACGCCGGTGCATATTGCGCCGCCGGCACGAGCTTTGCCGACTACCTCGAGCTGCTGGGAGCCCTTCCCGCCGCAAAGCTGTTCAACAGCCACCCCGAGACGTCATACGCGCAGACGGTTGAGTCGACCTGGCACGTCTCGATCCAGGCTGCCGAACGGCAGGCACCGCTGGCGCGCCAGGTGCTTGCGATGGCCGCCCATCTCGCTCCGGACGCGATCCCAGGGGTGCTGTTTGAGGTGCTGCTCGACGATGCCAGCTCCGCCACCGCGCGTAAGCCGTTGTTGGACGCGTTCAACGTGTTGCACCGGCTGAGTCTGGTGGAAGTCGATGACGACGCAGTCAGCGTTCATCGGCTGCTGCAAAAGGTCGTCCGTGACGATCCGATCGTCCGCGCTGACAAGACGGCCGCGCGGAGCGTCTTGGCGGCGGTGGCCGCCGCGTTTCCGAGCGATCACGATCGGCCGCAGACGTGGCCGCAATCTGAGCCGCTGGTGCCGCACGCCCTCGCGATCGATGTTGCGCTCACGCGGCGCGACGAGGAAAGCCCGCAGCTGGTCACGTTGCTCAACAGCGTCTCGGATTACCTGCTCAGGGCCAATTTCGGTACGCGTGCGGTCGATGCGGCGACGCGAGCGAGCGCGTGCGCGCTGGCAGTCCTCGGCGCTGAGCATCCCGACACGCTGCGCGCCCGCGCCAACCTTGCTGCCTCGTATCAGGGCGCGGGGCGTAGTGCGGAGGCGGTCGAGCTCGGGGAACGGGTGCTCGCCGACTGCGAGCGGATCCTCGGCCCCGAGCACCCCGACACGCTGCACGCCGCCAGCGCCATCCTCTTCGTCTCCCACGATCTGGCGTGGCGCGTCGGTGCGACGGTCGAGCTCGGGGAGCGGGTGCTCGCCGACTGCGAGCGAATCCTCGGACCCGACCACCCCGACACGCTGCGCGCCGGCATGATTCTCGCCTTGTCCTACCAGGTGGCGGGGCGTAGTGCAGAGGCGGTCGAGCTCGGGGAGCGAGTGCTGGCCGACTGCGAGCGGATCCTCGGCCCCGAGCACCCCGACACGCTGCGCGCCGGCATAAGCATCGGCGCCTCCTACCACTGGGCGGGACGAATCGCTAAGGCAATCCAGCTTGGGGAGCGAGTGCTCGCCGACTGCGAGCGGATCCTCGGCCCCGAGCACCCCAACACGCTCAGAGCCGGCATGGTTCTCGCGTTGTCCTACCACGGGGCGGGACGCAACGTAGAGGCCATCGAACTTGGGGAGGGAGTGCTCGCCGACAGCGAGCGGATCCTGGGGCCTGAGCACCCTGCCGTGCTGCGCGCTCGCATGATTCTCGCCGCCTCGCATCATGCGGCGGGGCACAGCACGGAGGCGATCGAGCTCGGGGAGCGGGTGCTCACCGACAGCGAGCGGATCGTCGGCTCCGAGCACCCTGACACCCTGCGCGCCCGAATGATTCTCGCCGCGTCCTACCGGGCGGCGAGACGAATCGCTGAGGCGATCCAGCTCGGGGAGCGGGTGCTCACCGACAGCGAGCGGATCCTCGGCCCCGAGCACCCTGATACTAGTTTGCGGTCATGTTGGGTGTTGTGATCCAGGCGCGATGGGTGAGCGACGCGATTGTGCCGGGTTCGTGTTCGAGTTGGCGTAGTGCCTGGGCGAGGTGGTCTTCGACGGCGTCGAG
>JBPCJA010000171.1:0-19207 GCA_051005755.1 Solirubrobacteraceae bacterium | reverse complement strand
GACCAGCGCTGCCTGCGGCTCGGGCTCGCCGCGCGCGAGCCGCTGTAGCCGCGCGACGATCTCCGGCCGCCGCCCATGGCGGCGCGCGTGCGCGTCGAGCACCGTGCCGCCGCCGAGCGTGTCGGGCGGCGCGACCGCGCGCACGACGAGCCGGTCGCCGGCGGCCGCGAGCAGCGGCTGCTCGAGGCGCAGCTGCCACAGGTCCGAGCCGAGTGCGACGAGCCGCGCCGGGACGTGGCGCGTTCCGTGGTGGACCTGGACGCGTGCGCCCGTGCGTGCCCCGCGCAACTCGAGCGCGCAGTCGAGGATGAGCGTCGCCTGCATCGGCGCGCCCGCTGCGGCGAGCGCGTCGCCGCGGCACACGTCGCGCAGCCCGACGCCGCCGAGGTTGAGCGCCACGCGCTGGCCGGCGTCCGCCCGCTGCACGGCCGCGTCGTGGACCTCGACGGAGCGCACGCGCACCGCCCGCCCGGCGGGCAGCAGCACGAGCGTGTCGCCGCGCGCGACGGCGCCCGACCACAGCGTCCCGGTGACGACCGTCCCGGCGCCGCGGATCGTGAACGCGCGGTCGACGTGCAGGACCGCCGGGCGCTCCGCGCCGCCGCGGCCGGGGAGCGCCGCGGCGACCCGATCCAGGGTGGCCGCGACGGCCGCGACGCCCTCGCCCGTCCGCGCCGAGCAGACGACCGTCTCGACTCCCGGCAGCAGCTCGGCTGCTGCTGCGGCCGCCGGTCCCGGCGCGGCGCGGTCGGCCTTCGTGATCGCAACGACGCCGCGCGTCACGCCGAGCCCCGCGAGCACGGCCGCGTGCTCGCGCGTCTGCGGCATGACGCCGTCGTCGGCGGCGACCGTCATGAGGAAGAGGTCGATCCCGGTCGCGCCGGCGACCATCGTGCGCACGAAACGCTCGTGGCCGGGGACGTCGACGACCGACAGGCGCCGGCCGGAGGGCAGCGTCAGCGGCGCGTAGCCGAGCTCGATCGACATCCCGCGCGCGCGCTCCTCAGGCAGGCGGTCGGTGTCGACGCCGGTGAGTGCCGCCACGAGCGCGGTCTTTCCGTGGTCGATGTGGCCGGCGGTCCCGAGCGTCAGCGGCGCGGCGCTCACGCGCGCGCCGCGCGCACGACCTCGGCCGCCTGGCGCGCCTCGTCGTCGGTGAGCGTGCGTGGGTCGAGCAGCAGCCGGCCGCCGTGGACGCGACCGACGAGCGCGGGATCGCCCTCGCGCAGCGCGGCGGCGAAGGCGTCGGCGCCGGCGGGCCCCGGGTCGAGCGCCACGGCGCGACCCGGCAGCTCCAGCAGCGGCAGCGCCCCGCCGCCGACTCGAGCCGTCGCATCGACGACCTCGCCGCCCGTTGCCTGCGCGAGCTCGGCGGCGCGATGCGCGAGTGTCCGCGGATCGGCGTCGAGCATCGCCAGTACCGGCAGCGCCGCGCGGGCCGCGGCTGGGTCGCGGTAGAGCGCGAGCGTCGCCTCGAGCGCGGCCAGCGACAGCTTGTCGATCCGCACGGCGCGCGCGAGCGGGTGCGAGCGGCAGGCGTCGATCGCTGCGCGCGTGCCGACGAGCACGCCGGCCTGCGGGCCGCCGAGGAGCTTGTCGCCCGAGAAGGCGACGAGCGCGGCGCCGGCGCGCACCGAGCGGCGCACCGGCGGCTCGTCGGCGAGCAGCGCCATGTCGTCGGCGAGCACGCCCGAGCCGACGTCGTCGACGACGGGCACGTCGAGCTCGCACAACGCCTCGATCGCGACCTCCTCGACGAAGCCGAGCATGCGGAAGTTCGACGGGTGCGCGCGCAGGATCGCGCCGGTGTCCGGCCCGATCGCGTTCGCGTAGTCCGGCAGGCGCGTGCGGTTCGTCGTCCCGACCTCGACGAGCGTCGTGCCCGCCTGGCCGAGCACCTCGGGGATGCGAAAGCCACCGCCGATCTCGATGAGCTGGCCACGAGACACGATCGTCTCGCGGCCGCCGCCGAGGGCCGCGACCGCCAGCAGCACCGCGGCAGCGCAGTTGTTGACCGCGATCGCCGCCTGCGCGCCGGTGAGCTCGGTCAGCAGGGACTCGACGTGGTCGCTGCGCGAGCCGCGCTTGCCGCTGCGCAGGTCGAGCTCGAGGTTCGAGTAGCCCTCGGCGGCGCGCGCGACGGCGGCCCGCGCCTGCGCGGACAGCGGCGCGCGGCCGAGGTTCGTGTGGACGACGACGCCGGTGGCGTTCAGCACGCGGCGCAGGTGCGGGCGCAGCCGCTCGCGCGCGCGGGCGACGAGGTCGACCTCGTCGGTCTCGCCGGCGAGCAGCTCGGCGCGGCGGGCGTCGAGCTCGGCGCGCGCGACGGAGGTCGCGAGGCGATCGACGGACGGCAGGTCGCGCAGACGACCGGTGGGCGTGGGGGGCCGCTGCTCGCTCATCGTGAGGGCTTACCTTCCGGCTCCATGCTGACGATGGTCGAGCAATGACTCGACGTCATCGTGAGGGCCTACCTTCCGGCTCCATGCTGACGATGGTCGAGCAATGCCCCGATGTCATCGTGAGGGCTTACCTTTCGGCTCCATGCTGACGATGGTCGAGCAATGACTCGATGTCACGCGCCGTGGCAGCGCTTGTACTTCTTGCCGCTGCCGCAGGGACAGGGGTCGTTGCGGGCCGGCGTGTCGCCGACGATCCGCGGCGGCTGAGGCGCGAAGCGCGGCTCGGGCAGCTTGTTGATCCGCATCGCGGCCTTGTCGATCGCGCGCCAGCCGGCAGGGTTGGACTCGCGCGCGTGCGCGATGCGGGCGGTGTTCACGGCTTGCGCCGCCGCGTCGTGGGGAGCGCAGAACTTCGCGCGCGCCTCCTCGAGCTGGGTCGGGAAGCCGAAGCTCTCGCCGGCACAGGCGGCGCAGTCGTCGGCGGGCGTGCCCACCGGGTCGAGCGTGACCTCCGTGCGGTCGAGGTCGACGGGTCCGAAGGCCTCCTGCACGAGATCGAGCAGCGCGCCGAAGCCAACCGGCCCCCAGCTGCGCCGGGCCTGAATCGTGGGTATGCCGAAGGCGCCATGGTCGTCGTCCAAGCCGTCGAGCAGGCGCGGCGCGTCACCGGTCAGGACCCGGTCGTGGTAGTCGCCGGCGACGAGCAGCTCCTCGTTGTCGAGCCCCGCCTGCATCGCCGTCGTCGCGTAGGGCGCGATCGCGGCCGCCACGTCGCCCTCCTCCTCCATCCCGCGCAGCACGGCCGGGAGCGTGACGTAGACGTCGATCTCGAGCACCTCGTCGTCCACGGTCGTGCTCGCCCATGCCTCCCCGCGGTTGGGGATCCACGCCAGCGGGTCGCCGGTGATGAGGAACAGGCGCAGCCACAGCTGCCGGTGCTGGGGATAGATGTCGAGGTCCGGCGGCCAGTCCAGGCGCAGCTCGAGCAGCGCGAACTCGTCGTCGGGGGCTGCTTCGAGCAGCGCGACGGGGTCGAGGTTCTGGGCGTGCTGGGCCTCCATGAGGACCATGAGGCTAGTGGACCCGCGGCCTCGTACGGAGCGGCGAAGGAGTCGAACCTTCCAGCGCGGTCTGCCGCGCTCCCCCCGGTTTTGAAGACCGGTCGGGCCACCGGGCCCGGGCCGCTCCACGCGCTATCGCACGGCGAGCGCTCCCGGCGCACCGGCCACAATCTCGCCGACGACCGGTCCCGGCAGCTCGGCCGCCCGCTCGGGCGCGACGGACACGAGCAGCCCACCGGAGGTCGTGGCGTCGCAGACGAGCCGGCGGCGCGCCTCGGGCACTCCGGCGGCGAACGAGCTGAACGTCTCGGCGTACTCGCGGTTGCGCGCGCTGCCGCCGGACACCGCGGCCTCGCCCTCCAGCAGCTCGAGCACGCCGGCGAGCGCCGGCACCGCCGCGGCGTCCACGCGCGCGGCGACCCCGCTCGCGCGCGCGAGCCCGTGGAGGTGGCCCAGCAGGCCGAAGCCCGTGACGTCGGTCATCGCGTGCGCCCCGGCGGCGCAGCCCGCGGCCGACGCGACGTCGTTCAAAGCCGCCATCGTCGCGACGGCGTCCGCGAGCAGCGCGTCGTCGCGCAGCCCGCGCTTGCGCGCGGTGACGACGGCGCCGACGCCGAGCGGCTTGGAGAGCACGAGCGCGTCGCCGACCTGCGCGCCGGCGTTGGAGATGAGCTCGTCGGGGTGGACGATGCCGGTGACGGCGAGGCCGTACTTCGGCTCCGGGTCGTCGATCGAATGCCCGCCGACGATCGGGGCGCTGGCCGCGATCGCCATCTCCGCGCCGCCGCGCAGGATCTCGCGCAGGACGTCGGCGCCGAGGCGCTCGAGCGGAAAGGCGACGACGTTCATCGCCGCCAGCGGCCGGCCGCCCATCGCGTAGACGTCCGACAGCGCGTTGGCGGCGGCGATCCGGCCGAAGTCGTACGGATCGTCGACGATCGGCGTGAAGAAGTCGACCGTAAGGACGAGCGCGAGCTCGTCGGAGAGCTTGAAGACCGCGGCGTCGTCGGCGCAGTCGGTGCCCACGAGCAGCCGCTCGTCGGTGCTGCGCGGCAGGTCGCGGACGATCGGCAGCAGCGCCGCCGCCGGGAGCTTGCAGCCGCAGCCGGCGCCGTGGGCGAGCGAGGTCAGATCGACGCCGGTCACCACGGCGCCGGCTCGTAGTCCTTGAGGAAGCAGCCGTGGAGATCCTCGCCCGCCTCGCCGCGGACGATCGGGTCATACACGCGCGCCGCGCCGTCGACGAGGTCCAGCGGCGCGTGGAAGCCCTCGCCGGCGAGCCGCATCCTCGTCGGGTGCGGCCGTTCGTCGGTGATCCAGCCGGTGTCCACGCTCGTCATGAGGATGCCGTCGCGCAGCATCTCGTGGGCGCTCGTGCGGGTGAGCATGTTCAGCGCGGCCTTCGCCATGTTCGTGTGCGGGTGCCCCGGGCCCTTGTAGCCGCGGTGGAACTGACCCTCCATCGCCGAGACGTTGACGACGTACGTCCGGCGCGCACTCGACGCCGCCAGCGCCGCGCGCAGCCGGCCGACGAGGATGAACGGCGCGGTCTGGTTGCAGAGCTGGACCTCGAGCAGCTCGACCGGGTCGACGTCCTGGATGTGCCGGCTCCAGCTGTTGACGGCATCGAGATCCGGCACGAGCCCGCCCGCGTCGATGGCCCGCTCGGCCGCGATCCGCTCGGGTGAGGCCGACCCGGCGCTGAGCGCCAGCGCCGTCAGCGCGTGCGGGGTCGGTGTCCAGTGCGGCCGGATGGCGGCGTCGGCGGGCGCCGGCAGGCCACTCGTGGCGCCCGCGGGCCCGAACGTCCGGATCGTCGGCAGCGGGCCGGCCGGCAGCGGCGCCGCCTCGGCCCGCGCGAGCAGCGCGTAGGCCTCGGCGGAGCGGCGGACGGTCTGGGCGGCGTTGTTGACGAGGATGTCGAGCGGACCCTCGGCGGCGATCTCGTCGGCGAGCGCGACGACCTGGGCGGGGTTGCGCAGGTCGATGCCGACGATCCGCAGCCGGTGCAGCCAGTCGGCGCTGTCGGCCATCGCTGCGAAGCGGCGCGCGGCGTCGCGCGGGAAGCGTGTCGTGATCGCCGTCTCGGCCCCGTCGCGCAGGAGCCGCAGCGCGATGTACATCCCGATCTTCGCGCGCCCGCCTGTGAGCAGCGCGCGCCGGCCGCGGAGGTCGGTGCGGGCCTCGCGGCGGGCACGGTTGCGCGCGGCGCACGGCGGACAGAGCTGGTGGTAGAAGGCGTCGACGTCGACGTAGCGCTCCTTGCAGACGTAGCACGCGCGCGCCTGGACGAGCGTGCCGGCCGTCGCCCCGTTGGCGCTGGAGCGCAGCGGCAGGCCCGCCGTCTCGTCGTCGATGCGCCCGTCGGCGCCGGTCGCGGTCGCCGCGGTGACGGTGGCGTCGCCTGCGAGGATCGCCGCGCGGCGCTCGGCGCGCCGGCGCAGCTTGACGGTCTTGAAGAGCCCGGCCGTGGCGCGCCGTACGGCGACGGCGTCGGCATGCTCGACGGGCAGCGCGCCCACTTCGTCCAGGACGCGCAGGCAGACCTCGAGATCGCCGGGGTCGATGCCGTCCGCGCTCACGCGCTCACCGTCACGCGGCGCGCGAGCTCCTGCGATGTGAGCATGCGCGGAAGTCTAGGTACACCCGGAGCAGGGCCGGGCATCCCGGAAAACGCCACGGAACTTCCGGCTGGGTGTACTAGGTCCGGGTCGTGCCGGCGTAACGCAGCGGCCGGGGGCGCGACGAACTCGTACACCGAAGGAGGAATCGACGATGGCCGACCTGACCGAGATCGACGAGCGGCTCTGCGTGACGTCGCGCTGGGACTTCTCAGACCTGCGCGCGCTCTTCATCAACTGCACGCTCAAGCGCTCGCCGGAGGTGTCGCACACGCAGGCGCTCGGCGACCGCTCGATCGCGATCATGGAGCGCAACGGCGTCGCCGTCGACACGATCCGCGCGGTCGACCAGCGGATCGCCACCGGCGTCTACCCGGACATGACCGAGCACGGCTGGGAGCACGACGACTGGCCGGCGATCCACGAACGCGTCATGGCGGCCGACATCCTCGTCCTGCTGTCGCCGATCTGGCTCGGCGAGAAGTCGTCGGTCTGCACGCGGGTCATCGAGCACCTGTACGGCAACAGCCACCTGCTCAACGACGACGGGCAGTACGCGTACTACGGCCGCGTCGGCGGCTGCGTCATCACCGGCAACGAGGACGGCGCCAAGCACTGCTCGATGAACATCCTCTACTCGCTGCAGCACCTCGGCTACACGATCCCGCCGCAGGCGGACTCCGCCTGGCTCGGCGAGGCAGGCCCCGGCCCGAGCTACCTCGATCCCGGCTCGGGCGGCCCCGACAACGACTTCACGAATCGCAACACGACGTTCCTCACGTGGAACCTCCTACACCTCGCGAGGATGCTCAAGGACGCCGGCGGGATCCCGGCCCACGGCAACCAGCGCTCTGCGTGGGATGCGGGGTGTCGCTTTGACTTCGTGAACCCGGACTACCGGTAGGGCGTGGTCCGCGGCTCGCAGCGCCGGACGTGTTCTGGCGGTGGGTTCGCATCCGACGAGGGCCGAGCTTCGTGCGAGCGCCCTCTGGCCTCGACCTTCTGCAGGTCGGTGCGAGCGGTGCCCGGGGCGAGTTCGTGTCAGCTCCCGTGCGACGCAACGCCGCCGTGGGCGCCCGCGGCACAGTCGCCCGTGCGGGCCAGGGGCGCGCCAATCAGCCGGTTCGTGTCTGACGGCGCAGCCGGCAGCAGATATTCGAGCGATGCGATGCCAGGCCCCGATCCCAGCACGTCCTCGCTACGGTTCGTGCCGCTATGGCCATGAACGATTCGGCGTCGGAGCAGCTTCGGATCTTGCTCAGCGGGACCGTGCAGGTTGTGCCCGAGGACGATTTCCGCCGCGCTATCGAAGAGGCTGCAGCCGGGAATCGGCGCCCACTGCGGGTGAAGTTCGGCGTGGATCCGACGAAACCGGACCTGCATCTGGGGGGGGCACGCGGTGCCGTTGCGCAAGCTGCGGCAGGCCGAACGGCCGGCAGCGACGCTCGGCGTCCGAGTCTCGTAGTTCTCCAGCGAGCGGCGAGGGTAGGCGCCATCACCGATCTTCTTCGGCACCTCGCACATCGGATACACGAACATCTCGCTCCCTATCCGGCGGAACGGGCCGGCATCGGCGCGAGGCCCCGGGCCAGCCGCAGGAATCCCTCGCTGAGCAGATCCTCGCGGTTGGCGCCGATCACCACCGCGGGGATACCCCGCACGCGAGCGGCGGCCGCAAGCGTCCGGCGTAACAGCCATGTCCATGCGAAATCGACATCGGCGTCGGGGTAGTGCTTCTCAAAGGTCAGGAAGAAATCCCGAATCGAGCGGATCCCTGCTAGCCGTGCCGCTTGTCTCTGATCGATGACCGTAAGAGGGCAACCAAGCTCGTCGCACAATTCAACGGCGACCTGCAGGTGCTGCTCCATGTCCGGTCCCGTGCACGATGATCGGCACGACATCGTCGGGGGCGAGTCGTTTGGATTGCACAAGTGCGGTAAGCAAGACGTTGGAGTCACCCCCACCCGAGATCCCAACTACGAGCCGACGAGCGACGCTGGGCGGCCAGGCATCCAAGACCCGACACACGGCCTCGCCCACGATCGACACGCAATCCTCTTGTGACAGGCCCGCGTCCGTGCGTTCGTAGGCGCCGCCTCCGATGCCGGGGAACGTCCATTCCGTCGTCGCCTCGTCTGCGTCCAGCGCGCTGCTCGCTGCCAACCGGCTCAAGCCGACCAAGTCGACGTTGCGGTTCGCCCGCGCGCGTACGTCGCTTTCCAGCCGTCCCAGCCGCGTGGACCCGGGCACGAATCGCACCGAGGCTGGCCGGTCGGCGAGGTCCGCGTCATCGCAGACATACGTCCACACCGCCGGTGACGGCACGCCGGCATCGCGCAGCACCGAGGCCACGGTGTCATCCGGCCCACCGTCCAGTAGGCGGCGACCGTGCTGCGTCTCCAGCACGACTCGATGAGGCATCTGTCTTCCTCCGTCGCCGCTCGGAGAACGGCGCTCGCTCAGCCGCTCTCGCTAGGCATCAGATCAGCGGTGGCAGTTGAGCGCGTGGCAGCCGACGAACGCCTCGACGCCACTCGATGTCGCGTACGGCGCACGGGCACCAAGCACGCCGTAGAACGCGGCTGCCACCACGGTGGCGGTCGGAACGGGCATGGGCTCGGTCCGAGGCTCTCTGCTCTCGGCCTCGACCGTCGCACGGTGGTGCGGACGTGGGTCGCGCCGGCGGTAGTAGTCGGCGCCGAGGTCGTCGTAGAGCCATAGAGCGCGCGCCGGTACGTGTTCTTGGTCGGACGGCGGCCATCGCGGCGCCCTTGAGCGCGGCGTTCAGCCAGCGAGCCCCTTCGCGTGGGCGCCCGCTGCGTTGCTTGCTGGCCGAGCGCTCGTTGCCAGGGCATTTGCCCGGCCCAGGACGCCAGGTGGCGCGCGGTCGGGAATACGGTCATTTCGGCGCCGATCTCGACGCGGATGACCGCGCCCGGCGGACCGCCCTCGTGCGAGCCATCCGGATTTGGAAGACCAAGCTTTCGCTCAGGGCCGCGAGCTGCGGGGGAGCAGCAAGAGACTAGAGTCGGACGTGCTCGTGCGGAATGGGTGAGTCGGCGGATGCCAGTGCGATCAGCGGCGCGCTCGTCGCGCGGCAGATATCGCAATGCGACGGAAGCTCGACGGATTGCAAACCGAGCGCGAAGAGCCACCAGCTTTCGATCTCGCCCGTTTCGAACTCGCGCTCGAGGCTGTCACGGCCGTCGCGGTTCTGCTCCTCCAGGCGCTCGATGTAGGCGTCGGTCATCTCGTAGAAGACGCGGACGCCGTGCTCTCGCATGTACGTCCAGTTTGCGCGTAGCGATTCGAGGACCACGGGAAAGGGATGCAGGCCGAAATCCGCGCGTAGTTCGGCGAGCTCGTGGTCGATGTCGAAGTCGAAGTGGAGCACGCGATCCAGCAGCGTCCAATAGTTCGCCAAGTCGTATTGGCCCATCACGTCTCTCAGCTGTCGGCGTGCGTCGGCCAGGTTCGCGATCTTCGCGTGGAACACTTCCAGTGCGCGCTCGCGGACCTCGCCAGAGTCAGTCGCCCGTGCTGCCCGGATCGACTCCACCAGCGATACCGACAACGCGGCATCTCGGGACAGGGCCGTACCGAAGTCTTGCCAGACAGCAGGAATCCCTCGCTCCGCGATCGTCTGCTTGAGCATGCCGCTCTCCTCTCGACAGGGGAGGAGGAGGCTAACTGCGACCGGCCGAGTTGACCACTGGGCCGTCGAGAAGTGCTGCGATGCTCTTGGGCAGCTCTGCGCGTGGCACGCGCGTTTGCTCGCCGGTTCGCAGATCCTTCACGGCGGCCGCGCCGGCAGCCAGCTCATCCGGGCCAACCAGCACCGCGAGCTTGAATCCGCGCTCGTTGGCCCGTGAGAGCTGCTTTCCGATCTTGCCGCCGCTGAGCGCGATCTCGCACGCGATTCCGGCCCTTCGGATGTCCTGCGCGATCGCGAACGACTCGAACCGGGCGTCGTCGCTCCAGACGGTCACCAGGACCGGCGTGGTCTGGTACCGCTGCTCGTCGCGCTCTTGCAGCGCCAGCAGTATTCGCTCAAGCCCGATCGACCCTCCGGTGGCCGGGATCGCTCGATTGCCGAAGATCCCAAGCAGATTGTCGTAGCGCCCGCCACCGGCGATGCTGCCTGGTACGTCGTCCACGGATGCTTCGAAGATCGGGCCGGTGTAGTACGCCAGGCCGCGTGCGAGCAGCGGATCGAATGCGACGACGCCCTCGCCGAGCGCAGCGGTGCTTGCCCTGAGCACGGTGTCGACCTCCCGGAGACCTGCCGTTCCGGTCTCGTTTGCGGACAATCGCTCGCGGGCCACATGCGCGGCATCAGGACTCGTCAGATCATCGACGAGCGCACCCGTGACTCGATCAGCGAGTCCGCGCTCCGCGAGCTCGCCACGCACGCCCTCCGCACCGATCTTGTCGAACTTGTCGAGCGCGACCAGGGTGCCGGACGCGAGTTCAGCCGGCACGTCGTAGGCCTCCAGGAGCCCCGTGAGGACCGCTCGGGAATTCAGCGATACGCGAAACCCCGACAGGCCGACCGATCGCAGCGCCTCCACGACGCACACGATCACCTCTGCGTCGGCAAGCCGATCGTCGATGCCCACCACATCGATGTCGCATTGGAAGAACTCGCGAAATCGACCGCGGCCGGGGCGCTCAGCACGCCACACCGGCCCGATCTGGTATCGCCGGAACTCGCGACCGAGGCGGGCCTGGTACTCGTTTGCGATTCGAGCGAGCGGGACCGTGAGGTCGTAGCGGAGCGCAAGGTCAGCTTCACCGGTCGCTTCCCCGGCACCGCGCTTGAGAATCTTGAAGATGAGACCCTCGCCCTCGTCGCCGTACTTGCCGGAGAGCACCTCGATCCGTTCGAGCGCGGGCGAATCGAGTCGAGCGAACCCATGAGTTCTGAACGTCGCGGCAAACCGGTCGATCACGTGCTCGCGCACGGCGAGCTGCTCCGGAAAGAAGTCGCGGGTTCCCGACGGGGGCTTTGTGCTGATCGGGCTCATGGATGCGGCGCACGGCATCGTAGTGGGACGGCTCCGGGGCCTCCGCACTGCGGGGACGTGCCGCCGCTGCCGATCGAGGCCCCGGTACGGTTCCGCCCGACCGATGTTCACCTCCGGTGCCGGCACGTGCGGCGGCACGCCTGACGTGCACAACTGCCGGCTCGATCGGGCCGCCTCTTCGAGCGGTCGCTTGTGCACGCATGTCATGCACAACTGCCGGCTCGATCGGGCCGCCTCTTCGAGTGGTCGCTTGTGCACGCATGTCATGCACAACTGCCGGCTCGATCCCGCGCTCACTTTGAGGCGGCAGTTGTGCATGCGATCCGTTGGGGCCAGCCGCGAGCGCGCGAGCCCCCCGCCTCGCAGATGGCGTTCGCGAGCGCGCCGGGTTTTCCTCGCGGCTTCATGGCAACGCCCCCGCCAGCGTCCTAACGACTCAATACACGATCGCTAGCAGCTCGTGCGGACCGCACGGCCGGCGAAGCGGTCGGCGATCCAGCGCGCGACGGCGCGTGCGCTGCGCCGGCCGACGTCGGCGTGGGCCGCGCGCCTGAAGGCTCGGTACTGCACGCGCGCGCCGACGCTGCACAGGCTCCGCACGAAGCCGCGCGTGGCGGCCGGGCGCACGAGCCGGTCGGCGCTTCCCTGCGCGAGGTAGACCGGCGCGGGGATGCCGGTGCGGCCGGGGCTGTTGCGCGCCAGCAGGTCTCGCCACGGCGCACGGTCCCACGGGTTGCTCTGCGTGTACCGCAGCCCGCGCGCCTTCGCGGCGACGTTACGCCCGATCCGTGCGTGGTCGGGCGCGACGCACGTGTCGGAGAGCTCCCGGACGGCGCGCCGCCCGCCCGGTGCGACGATCTCGTCGAGGCGTAGCTGCGGGTAGACGCGGCGCCAGGTCGTCAGCGTGTACGCCGACATGACGCGCCCGAACGTCGTTTCGCGAGTGCTCTTCAGCAGCCGCGGCAGGTCGGTGGCGGGGGCCGCCGCCGCCACGCCCGCGAGCTCGAGCTCGGGCGCGTAGCGCGGCGCCTGCTGGCCGGTGAAGAGCGCCGCCTGGCCGCCGGCCCCGGGGCCCCACGCGACGAAGCGCAGGCTCGCGCCCGCGGGGCCGAAGGCAGCCGTCGCGCGCACGGCGTCGAGGGTCGCCCAGGCCTCGTGCGCGCCGACGAGGTAGGGGTGCGTGCCGCGCGTGCCGAGGCCCTCGAAGTCGGGCACCACGACGGCGTCGCCTGCGGCGATGAACCGCCGCAGGCCGGCGATCTTCGGCCACGTCGCCCGCTGGAAGGAGACAGCGCAGCGCCGGGCGACGCCGACGGTCCCGTGGGTGAAGGCGACGATGTTGCGCCGGCTCGAGGGCGGCGGCCGCCTGGGGACGAACAGCAGCGCGCTGAGCGCGGCCGGCTCGCCGGTGTGGCTGCGCGAGAGGTAGAGGATCCGGAAGGCGCGCGAGGCCGCGGGCGGGTCGTCCACGGCCTGCGCGCGCAGCACGGTGCCAGGCGTACCGGGGGGCAGCGGGCGGGGCGGGTCGTAGAACGCCCCCGGCTCGGGCGCGGCGTCCGAGCCACCGCGCAGCGTGACGTCGGCGAGCAGCGCGACCGCGGCGACAGCGATGAGCGCGAGCGCCAGGCGGCGCGCGCGACGCCAGCGACGGCGGGAGCGCCGCGGCGGGCGCGGCCCGATCGGCGGCCTGCGGCGCCGGCGCGGGCGCGCGGGTTCGGCGTCTGCGGCGCCCACGGGTTGCGATGCTAGAACACGAGTCCAGCCGGCTGCGCTGTCACAGCCGGCGGGCGGGCGGGCTCCGAACGCAGCTCCAAGAACCGAGCGAGCGGGCCGTGAAGACGGGCACCCTCGATGAGCGGGGCACTCTGCGCACCGAGGTCATGCGCAACGCCCCCGGCACGCCGGTGCCGTGGATCAGCCCCGGAGGGATCGAGCCGCTACTCCGCCTGGCGTCCGAGGATGACGACGAAGCGCTCGACGCGGCGACGCTCGTCCGGGGACAGCGGGCCGTCGGTCTCGACGAGCAGCGTCATCGCGCCGCGCTGGTGGGCCCAGCGCGTCGCTGCTTCGCCGAAGCCGCCCGCGATCCAGATGAGCGGCTTCGACTCGGCGTAGGACATGACCGTGCTCTCCTGCTGCGCGGGCGTCTCCTCGTTGCGCAGGAGCGGCACGGTCACGAGGTCGAGCGCGTGGGCGACGGCCGTGATCGCGTCGAGGCCGTCGTCGACGAGCAGCGCGAGCTCACCCTCCTGCAGCATCGTGCTCACCCAGCCCTCGGGTGCGTCCTCGAGGATGCCGGCGGCGCAGACGAGGCGAAAGAGCGGGTCGGCCATGCGCGGGACGCTACATCGTCTGCCCCAGGGCCAAGGACATGGGCGGACGATGGCTGCACGAGACGACGCACGCTCGCCGGGGCCCCGGCGAGCGACGCCTCGTGCAGGCCGATCAGTCGGCGCGGCGGGGCGAGCCGAAGGTCCGCCGGCCCGGCGCGCAGTCCTCGACGAGGCCGGCCGACTCGAGCTGGTCGACGGCGTCGACGATGTCCTGCTCGTCGAGCTCGGGGTACTCGGTCACGAGCGCCGAGTAGAGCTCGCTCGTGCTGCGCGAGCCGTCGGCGAGAACGACGAGGCGGTGCAGCGCGCCGTTCGGATCGGGAATCGAGGTCACGTCGTGGCTGCCAACGATGTGCAGCTCGCCGTTGCCGCGCAGCAGGGGTCCGGTCATCGTCATTCGGGGCTGTAGCGCTGCTTGCATTGTCCGTGCTCCTTCGGTGTCCGGAGGCGAGCGATTCGACCGCCCGTACAGGGATGAGCACCAAACCCACCAGGTGATACAGCGGCGGTGCCGCCGCCGAGCTCAGGCCGGCCGGAGCCCTGCCACCACGCCCCGAGCCCACCCGCGTCCTACAGCGCGCACTCGGCGGCCGCGGCGATGTCCGCGCGCATGTTGCGCTCCATCATCCGCAGCGCCGCGTCGGCGAGGTCCTCGTGGATCGCGGCAACCGCGTCGGGCGGGACGGCCACGGCGAAGTGGCGCACGTAGGCGTCGAGCGCGGAGTAGAGGATGCACTGCTCGGTGACCTGCCCCACGAGCACGATCCGTTCGATCTCCTCCTGGCGCAGCAGGTACTCCAGCTGCGTCTGGTAGAAGATCGAGTGGCGGGCCTTGACGACGAGGCCGGCGTCGGCCGGGGGCGCGATCGACTCGACGAGCTCGGGGGCGCGTCCCTGCATCGCACGCTCGACGAGCTCCGGCCGGCACGCGCTCCAATCGCCGTGGTTGTCGTTGACGTAGACGACCGGGACGTCCTGCTCGCGCGCCCGCGCGATGAGCTCGAGCATCGCGGGCAGCGTCTCGCGCACCGACGCCATGAGGCGCTCGGCGTCCTCGTGTTCATACGGGTTGAGCATGTTGACGACGACCACCGCGCTGTTCATGACGGCCTCGCCTACCCGCCGGCGCCCGCCCGGACGCATGTTGTCGCGCTGCGATCATGGCGCCGTGGTCCCGACGCTTCGCCACGCCGATCCCGCCCGCGACGCCGCGGCGTGCGCGGCGATCTACGCGCCGTACGTCACCGCGAGCGCGGTGACGTTCGAGGAGGTGTCGCCCAGCACCGAGGAGTTCGCCGCGCTCATCACGCGCACGACCCGGACGCACCCGTGGCTTGTGCTCGAAGACGCGGAGCGGCTCATCGGCTACGCGTACGCCTCCCAGCATCGCCCGCGAACGGCGTATCGCTGGGCGGCCGACGTCGGGATCTACGTCGACGCCGAACATCGTCGTCGCGGCGCTGGGCGCCGGCTCTACACCGCGCTGCTGGACCTCCTGCGCCGGCAGGGCCTGCGGATCGCGTGCGCCGGCATCACGCTGCCCAACGACGCCAGCATCGCCCTGCACCGCGCGGTCGGCTTCGAGCCGGTCGGGACCTACCGAGCCATCGGCTGGAAGGCGGGTGCCTGGCGCGACGTCTCGTGGTGGCAGTTGCCCCTCGCGCCCGACGACGATGGCGCACCGCCCGCCGAGCCGGGCCCGCCTCCGCGGCTGCCGGTGCCGTGACGGCCGGCGGGCCGATCTGGATCGGGCTCGACCTCGGCACGCAGAGCGCCCGCGCGCTGGCGGTGTCGGCGTCGGGACGCGTCGCCGGCAGCGGCTCGCGGCCGCTGGCGAGTCATCGTGACGGCGCCCGCCACGAGCAGGATCCCGAGACCTGGTGGGAGGCGCTCGCCGCCGCCTGCCGCGAGGCGCTCGCCGGCGTCGCGGCCGAGCGCGTCGAAGGCGTCGCGACGTGCGCGACCTCGGGGACGATCCTCCTCGTCGATCGGGACGGCGCGCCCGTGACCCCGGCCCTCATGTACGACGACGCGCGCGCGTCCGCGCAGGCGCGGCGTGCCACCGCGGCCGGTCGCGCGCTCGGCCACCGAATCGGCGCCGGCTGGGGGCTGCCGAAGCTTCTGTGGCTGCTCGAGCAACAGCCCGGGCTCGCGCGCGCTGCGCGGCTCGCCCACCAACCCGATCTCGTCACTCGCCGGCTCGTCGGCCACGAGGTCGCGACCGACTCGAGCCATGCGCTGAAGAGCGGCTACGACGTCGAGGCCGACCGCTGGCCGTACGAGCTGTTCGACGCGCTTGGGGTCCCGGCGGGGCTGCTGCCCGAGGTCGTGCGCTCGGGCTCCGAGCTCGGCCCGGTCTGCGACCGCGCGGCAGAGCAGACCGCCATCCCCGCGGGGACACCCGTCGTCGCCGGCATGACCGACGGCTGCGCCGGCCAGCTCGCGGCGGGCGCGCTGCGCGACGGCGCGTGGAACTCGGTGCTCGGCACGACGCTCGTCCTCAAGGGCGCCTCGTCACGGCGCATCCGCGACCCCAACGGGGTCCTGTACTGCCATCGGGCGCCGGACGGTGGCTGGCTGCCCGGGGGCGCCTCGAGCAGCGGCGCCGGCGTGCTCTCGGCGCGCTTCCCCGGCCGCGATCTCGACGAGCTCGGCCGTCGCGCCCAGCCGTACGAGCACAGCGCGCCGCTCGCCTACCCGCTCGTCGCTCGCGGCGAGCGCTTCCCGTTCGACGCCCCGCAGGCGCACGCGCTCATGCTCGGCGAGCCGGCCGACGACGGAGAGCACTTCGCGGCGCTGCTGCAGGGCCTCGCGTACGTCGAGCGCCTGTGCCTGGACTACGTGAGCCTGCTCGGCGCGCCGGTCGACGGCGAGCTGAGCCTCACCGGCGGCGCGACGCGCAGCCGCTACTGGTGTCAGCTGCGCGCCGACGTGCTCGGCCGCCCGGTCCGCCTGCCCGAGCAGGGCGAGTCGGCGTTCGGCATGGCCGTCCTGGCGGCCTCGGCGACGCCCGGGCGCGCCTGCGCCGACGTCGCGGCCGAGATGTGCCGCACGCTCGCGATCATCGACCCGCGCCCGGACCGCGTCGGGCGGTTTCGCGACTCCTACCTCAGCCTCGTTGCCGAGCTCGAGCGCCGCGGCTGGGTGGACTCGCACCTCGCGCGCCACGCGCGCGCGCGGGACGCGGCTGATCGTGCGCCGGGCTGATCGCAGCGGGCGCGCTGCGCGTGTCGCGCATCGCAGCCGCGGTTTCGCCGGCCGGCGCACCAGGCGGCGTCGGCGGCGAGCCGACGAGCGACGTGATGCGGGCGGCGTTGACGCCCTCGGCGATCAGCCTCCGATAGTGCACGGCCGGACGATACGTGGCACGTCGGCGTTCGCGCCTTGGCCCGAGTGTCGAAGATCGAGACCGATCTTTGGCCCACCGGTATATGAGCGCGCGACGCTCGTGACGACGAAGTACAGCCCGGCGCGCACGTGGACGCCGGCCATCGCCATGAGCGCCGAGCTCGCCGTCGACGCCTGATCGCAGCCCCTCGCCATCAGTCCAGGCGCCGCGCAGGCGCCTGCATCGACCATCCGTCCACATATGGCCGATGCACCTACATCGACCATGCGTCCGCCGAGGCCCTGAACCCCTGGACGGCGTGCTAGGCGGCGCCCGACACCGGAGAGCATGCCCACCGCTCTCCACCGCTGCATCGCCGCCGCCACCACCACCGTCGCCTTCGCCGCCGCGGGTGCCGCACCGGCACTCGCCGCCCCGGACCCGCTGCTCGCCGACCAGTGGGCGCTGAGCGATGCGCGCGCCATCGGCGCCCACGAGGCGTGGACGCAGTCGCGCGGCGACGGCGTCCTCGTCGCCATCGTGGACAGCGGCATCCAGCTCGACCACCCGGACCTCGCCGCGAACCTCTGGACGAACTCCGGCGAGGTGCCCGGCAACGGCAAGGACGACGACGGCAACGGCTTCGTCGACGACGTCAACGGCGCGAACATGTTCTCCGACACCGGCAACGTCTCCGACGACGAGGGTCACGGCACGCACGTCGCAGGCATCGTCGCTGCCCGCGCCGGCAACGGCATCGGCGGCGCCGGGCTCGCGCCGAACGCCCGCGTCATGGCGGTCAAGGTCCTCGACTCGACCCGCTCCGGCAACTCCTCGCTGCTGGCGCGCGGCATCCGCTACGCGGTCGACCAGGGCGCGCGCATCCTCAACGTCTCGATCAATGGCGACGCGACGAGCAGCGACCTCACGGTTGCGCTGCGCTACGCAAGCGACAAGGGGGCGACGATCGTCGCCTCGGCCGGCAACAACTCCCGCAACCTGGATCAGACGCCGTCCTACCCCGCGTCCTCCGCCGAGGCGTCGGTGCTGAGCGTGACGGCGAGCGACGAGGCCGGCGGCCTGCTCGGCTTCGCCAACCGCGGGCTGAGCTCCGTGGACCTCGCCGCCCCCGGCGAGTCGATCCTCTCGACGGCGCGCGGCTCGGGCTACGAGAACCGCTCGGGCACGTCGATGGCGGCGCCCTACGTCGCGGGCGCGCTCGCGCTGCTGTCCGCAGCTCGTCCGGACCTTCCGCAGTCGGTGCTGCGCGGTGCGCTCATGGGGACCGCGCCGAAGCGCAGCGGCCTCGCCGGCCTGCTCGGCGGCGGCGGCCTCGACGTCGGCGCCGCGATGCATGCCCTGCTGCCCGGCGACAAGTGGCGCGGCACGTCCGCCGCCGCCCCGAAGACCACGGCCAAGTCCGCCAAGCTGCGCCTGCGCACCGGCGGGCGGACCCGTGCCGGCCGCCGCGCGACCCTGCGCTGGTCGGCCACCGGCGCCGACAGCGTCACCCGCTGGCAGGTCATGCTCGACGGCCGCCGCGTGGCTTCGCGCGCCGCCGGCACCAGTCGCGTCGTGCGCCGGCGCATCGCCAGCGCGGGCAGCCATCGCTGGAAGGTCCTCGGCTACGACACCGCCGGCAAGCGCGTCGTCGCCACGGCCCGCGGCTTCCGCGTGCTGCGCCGCGGCTAGCCGTACCCCGCCCGCCCCCGCGGCACACTGGCCCGGCGGGCGAAACCGCGCCCGCGCGTCCTGGCCCGGATAGCGGTGGTCGCGTCGCGCGAGGCCGCGGAGAATGCGTTAATGACCGAGGTGGACGTCGCACGCCCGCAGTCGGCCTACCGGCCGGCGGACGGTTTCTTCGACGAGCTCTTCGATGTCGACGGGACGCCGCGGCCGCACGCCGCCGCGCTCGCCGCAGGCCTGCAGGCGCTCGGACCCGAGCGGCTCGCTGCGGCCGGCCGCCACCGCGACGCGATCTTCGTCCAGCAGGGCATCACGTTCGATACGACCGGCGAGGACGGGCCGACGCTCGAGCGGCCGTTCCCGCTCGACCTCGTCCCACGGATCCTGCCGGCGTCGGAGTGGACGCACATCAAGCGCGGGCTGGCCCAGCGCATCCGTGCGCTGAACCGCTTCGTCGACGACGTCTACCACGCCCGCGAGATCGTTCGCGCTCAAATCGTGCCGTGGCGCCTCGTCGTCAGCCGCAGCCACTTCGCGCGTGCCGCCCACGGCATCCGCCCTCCCGGTGGCGTGTACTGCCATGTCGCGGGCTGCGATCTCGTGCGCGACGTCGACGGCTCCTGGAAGGTGCTCGAGGACAACGTCCGCACGCCATCAGGGATCTCCTACGTGCTCGAGAACCGCGTCGCGATGACGCGGCTGCTGCCCGGGCTGTTCAACGAGTACCGCGTGCGCCCCGTCGACCACTA
>JBPCJA010000170.1:0-8124 GCA_051005755.1 Solirubrobacteraceae bacterium | reverse complement strand
CGCACCACAGCGTTTACCTATGAACACGTGTCCCACGACCCCAGAAACCCCACCCCAGACGCCATCAACACTCAATACTCCTGATTGCAGAGCGTCCCAACCACCCGCCGAGCTGTCGAACTCGGGGAGGAGGCCGACTCGCCGGCGGCGATCCTGGGAACGCTGCAAGAGCACGGCCTGACCCTCGCCCTCGACGACTTCGGCACCGGGTATTCCTCGCTGAGCCGGCTGAAGCGCTTTCCACTCGACTCTTTGAAGATCGACCGCTCGTTCGTCTCCGGTGCCAACTCCGACGCCGATGCCCGCGCCATCGTCAAGGCGACCATCGATATGGCTCACGCCGTCGGACTGACGGTCGTCGCCGAAGGCGTCGAGACCCACGAGCAGGAGGAGTACCTCCGCGAATTCGGCTGCGATCACGCCCAGGGCTACTTCTACGCGCGACCGCAGCCGGCGCATGCGATCGAGGATGTGCTCGCCGCGGCGTCGCGGTAGCCGCCATCGGCGGCGTTGCGGGGACCCACGACGTAGTGGTCCCGCTCGTAAGAGCGAGACCACGACGCTACGCCAGGAAGGCTCGACACCCGAGCCTCCGGCCTCGGGTGAGAGCCTGGATCCGAGATCGCTTACGGGCAGTTGGCGATGTCGCTCTCGGACGAGGCGACGATGACGTTCACCTGGGGCAGACCCGATCCACCGACCTCCACGTGGACCGCGTTGACGGTCAGGCCCTTGTCGGGCACGACGAATGAGATCTGCTCGTTGAGCACCACCGAGACCGGCCCCACCTTGATCGTGGTGTTGGGCGACTGTGGTGGGCCGGCCGATCACGGTCGTGTTGCCGATACCGAGGTCTCCGGTCACCACGGTCGCGCCTCGCGCCGGTGTTGGTTACGGCACTCCCACCGAGCACGGCGAAATTCGCTGCCGTGCCGAGCGGCGGATTGACGGCTGCAGCTTGCCGTAGAGGAGAAACTGGCCGCGAGACATCCCTGAACTCAGCCATATTGATCGTTGAAACGGCCCCAGTTCCTACGTTTCCCGGCCTTCGCCCGAGGTGACCGCGGCACGGCTCGTCCGTTTTCGTACTGTGCGCGTGCGGGCTTGACAACTCGCTGGCCCGTCGGCGAGGGTGGCGTCATCGAGAGGAAGGGGACAGCGTGGCCAGCACCGACAAGGCGGACGTGAAGCGTCTGCGAGCGCTGAAGCACATCGTCGTCGTGATGATGGAGAACCGTTCGTTTGATCACATGCTGGGCTATCTCAGCATGGAGGGCATGACGGAGGTCGACGGGCTGACCGGGAAGGAGTTCAACTTCGATCCCAATGGAAAGAAGATCGGCGTCACGCCCTTTGACGCGACGGACGAGAAGCTTCAGCGTCGTGGTGAGGCGCTGCAGAAGAAGCTCGATCCTGACCACTCCGTGGCCGCGGTGCGGACGCAGCTGGGGCCCGGCTACCCCAAGACGCCTCACGGTCCCAACGGCGGTTTCGTCAAGAGCTTCGTCGAGAGTCGCAACCCGAAGGACAAGGTCACGAGCAGCCAGTGGGTGGTCCCGATGGGCTACTACACGAGCAAGGACGTGCCCGTCTACGACCACTTGGCCCGCCAGTACTGCGTGTGCGATCGCTGGTTCGCTTCGGTTCCCGGCGACACGTGGCCCAACCGCCTGTACTCCGCGGCAGGCCAGGAGGGTCCAAACGTGGCGAAGAGCTCCGACCTGTGGCAGACGATCACCGAGCTGCCACCGCTGAAGCAGTTCCGGTCGCTTCCGCTCTTCGACGAGCCCGCATTCACCCGTCGCCTCGGCGACGGGCAGTGGCGCTGGTACTCACACGATCCGGGCACACTGCGCCTGATCGACATGCGCTATCGCCGGCTGGACAACCCGATGCGCAACAACTTCGCGTTCTTCGACCGGCGCAAGGTCGGCTTCCTCACCGAAGCTGCCGAGGCCGCGATCGTACGCGGCAACTCCTTCCTCGACGACGCCGCCGAGAACAAGCTGCCGCAGGTGTCGTGGATCGACCCGAACTTCGTCGACGTCAGCGTGCTCGAGACGCAGTCCAACGACGACCATCCACCGTCGGACATCCGCTCAGGCCAAGCGTTCATCTTCGAGGTCTACAACGCGCTGATGCATTCCAAGGAGTGGAAGGACACGCTGATGATCGTCACCTACGACGAGCACGGCGGCTTCTACGACCACGTCTCGCCGCCGAAGGTCGCCGACGGAGACGGGTCGACCCACAAGACCTACGGCCTGCGCGTACCCGCGCTCATCGTCGGGCCTCGCGTGCGCCGGCAGGTGCTCCACGAGCCCCCACCGACGCAGAGCGGCGAGCAGCCGCAGTTCGACCACACGAGCATCATCAAGACGATCCTGCTCGCGTTCGCGCAGGATCCCGATGCCGCGCTCGCCGGCATGCCTCGTCGCGTGCAGCGCGCGCCGCACCTCGGCAGTCTGCTGGGACCCGTTCGCACGGATATCGACGACCCACGCAACACGCGCGATCTGATGGACACATGGCGCGCGGAGGCGACGCGGCGCCGCCGGGCACAGCGGCGCGAAGACGGCACGACGGGCGCGCTCGCCCCCGACGGCGCCGGCCAGCCGGTCGTACTCACCGAGTTCCAGGGCGAGGTCCAGAACGCCGTCACGGCCATGAAACGCGTCGGCTTGGATCCGTAAGGCAGTCCGTGATGCCACCACGCCCCTGCGGGGCGGGATCGCGTGCGCTCGAGATCAGCGGGCGTCGTGGAAGCTGATCCCGAGCGCCGTGCGCTGCCCGCGGGTGATGGTGCTCACGCCGTGGCGCAGCCCGACCTTGTGGTAGCGCGCGTGCCCCGGTGTCCTTGATGCGCATGTCCCTCAAGAACGTCCACGTCGAGCGTTTCGTGAGGTGCACACGCAGCCGCCGCGACCGGCGCCCGCGATTGTCCAGGAGCAGGCGAGCGTCAGGATCGTGGTGATCCCCGAACAGAGGGGCGCCGTCAGGGGATCTCGACGTCGCGGATGCTGGTGACGCTGGTCCGCTCGCGCACGTAGCGCGGTAGCAGCGCGAGCGCGGCGTCGACGCTCGCCGCCTCGACGCGCCACCACAGAGCATGACCGCCGGCCAGGCACGTCGAGGCGGCACGGCGGTGGCGCAGAGGGCTGTCGAATCCGGTCCAGGCGGCGAACGCCGCGGCGCACTCCGCTGGGGCGTGCTGGTGATGGAGGAGAAAGAGGGCTGCGATCAGGCTGGCGCACCTCGCGCACCCGATCATCAGGGACGGTCCCTGAACCGTGCGCACAACGACCGGCGCCCGCCGTGGAGGGCGGGCGCCGATGGTGCATCGAGGGGTTGTCGTGGCTACGCGTTCGCCGGCAGCACCTCGCCCTCGTGCGCGATCTTCGGCAGCCAGCCGAGCCGGCTCGGCAGCCACCAGTTCCTGTCGCCGAGGAGCTTCATGCTCGCCGGCAGCAGGACCCCACGGATAAGCGTCGCGTCGAGCAGGATGGCGAAGGCGAGGCCGAGGCCCATCTGCTTGAACATCATCCACGAGAGCGTCCCGAAGACCGCGAACACGCAGACCATGACGACGGCGGCGCTCGTCACGACGCCCGCCGTGCTCTTGATCGCCGTCGCGACCGCATCCTCGGTCTTCATGCCGTTGTCGTAGAGCTCACGGACCCGCGTCAGGATGAACACGTGGTAGTCCATCGACAGCCCGAACAGCACGACGAACATGAACAGCGGGATCCAGGACTCGATCGGCCCGGTCGAGGAGATACCGAGCAGGCCGTTGAACCACCCGTGCTGGAAGACCAGCACCATCGCGCCGTAGGCGGCGCCCACGGACAGCAGGTTCAGGACGATCGCCTTGATCGGGACCACGATGGACCGGAACGTGACCAGCAGCAGCAGGAACGCTGCGAGGATCACGAACCCGAACACGAGCGGCAGGTGCGAGATCATCGAGTCGTTGAAGTCCCGGTCGATGGCGGTGCCACCGGTCGAGTAGGCCTCCAGCCCGTCGACCTGACCGAGCGTCGCCGGGACGAGGTCGTCGCGCAGGGCGTCCAGGGCGCGGCTGGACACCTCGTCGGTCCCGTCGCCCGCGACCTCCATCGTCAGCGTGTTGACCGTCTTGTCGGGGTTGATGTCCTGATCGAACGCGCCGTCCCCCGGGAACAGGGCCTTGTTGCGATGCGTGGCCTGCTCGAGCTGCTCGACGGCCGCGGTCACGGCCGGCGCCGTCACGTCGGCCCCCTTGACGACCACGCTGAGCGATGAGGTCTCGCTCGGGAAGGCCGCCTTGAGGTGCTCGAACTTCTGGACGACCTTGAGGTCCTGCGGGAGCGTCTCCGTCCCCGGGGTCCCGGTGTCCATCTGCAGCGCCGGTGCGGCGAGCGCCAGCAGGAGTGCGACCGAGGTGACCGCCCACAGCAGCGGGCGGCGCATGACGCGATCCACGACCCGGGACCACAGGCCGAACGAGGTCATGCCGGCCTTCAGCCTGTTCAGGCCCGGAATGCGCCCCGCGTCCACGCGGTCACCGCAGAGCGACAGCATGGCCGGCAGCACGGTGAGCGACCCGAGCATGGCCACGGCCACGACGGCGATCGTTCCCGTCGCGAAGGAGACGAACGTCGACGCGCCGCCGAAGTACATCCCGGCCATCGCGATCATGACCGTGATGCCGGAGATCAGCACGGCGCGCCCGGAGGTCGCGGCGGCCGCTTCGATCGCTGCGGCGTTGCTGCGCCCCGCCGCACGCTCTTCGCGCACCCTGCGCAGGTAGAACAGCGAGTAGTCGACGCCGACGGCAAGACCGATCAGGAGGATCACGTGGTTGACGGAGTCATCCACGGGGGTCAGCTGGCTGAGCGGCCCGACGAGGCCCATGGTCGCCACGACGCCGGTGATCGCCAGCAGGAGCGGGATCCCCGCCGCCACCACCGCGCCGAACGCGATGAGGAGGATGAGCAGCGTGATCGGCAGCGACGTCGTGCCGGCCTTCTGCAGGTCCGAGTCGAAGACCGCCGTGAACTCGTCCTCGCTGCTGCCGCTGCCCGACTGCTCGACGCGCAGGTCGGGATGCGCCTTCTGTGCGGCGTTCACCGCGGCGACGGTGGCGTCGACCGTCGCGCCGACCTTCGGGTTCTCCGTGTCGCCGGGGATCTCGAACGTCACCAGGACCGCGTCGTGCTTCGGGGATACGGCTCCCTGCTGATCGCTGCCGTAGGGCTGGGAGATCGCGACGACGCCGTCGATCCTGTCCAGTCGCTGACTGACGTCGTCGACCACGGCGCGGAACGCTGGATCGTCGGTCTTCAGAGTCGTGCTCTGGATGAGGACCATCTCGTCGACGCGCTTCGGGTAGGCGTCGGCGACGATCCGGTCGGCCGACCCGGACTCGCCGACGCCGCTCTGCTCGTTGGTCAGGGTGTTCGTGCCGACCTTGCCTCCGACGACGAAGGCGAGGATGACGAAGACGATCCATCCGAGGATCGCCGTCGTGCGGTGCTGGGCGCTCCAGCGCCCGGCACGCGCTGCGATGTTGCGTGATGGCTGCATGTGGGTCCCTTTGGTCGGTGTGCGCGGCATGGTCGGCAGCCTCTTGACGCAGCGGCGGGGGAACATCGGGGACGGTCCCTGAACCGGGGCCCTGAACCGCAGTACGCTCGCCTGGAGATGTCCATCGACTCCAGCGCACGGCCGATCGTGGGGCGCGAGCGCGAGCGCCAGCAGCTCGAAGCGGCGCTCGATGTGCTGGATGGCCATGCGTCGGCCTGCATCGCCGTCGAGGGCGAGCCCGGAATCGGCAAGACGCGCCTGCTGCGAGAGCTGCGCGACCGCGCCGAGGCACGCGGCCACCTCGTCCTCGCCGGCTCGGCTGCGGAGTTCGAGCGCAGCGTGCCCTTCAGCGTGTGGGCGGACGCGCTCGACGCCTACGTCGCCGCGCAGCAGCTCGACCTCGCCGACGCCGACGACCTGGCCGAGATCCTTCCCATGCTCCGTCGCCGGGGCGCGACCGCCAGCTCGGTCGCGGACGAGCGCTACCGCGCGCACCGGGCGATGCGTGGCCTGCTCGACGTCCTGGCCGGCGAGCGGCCGCTCGTGCTCGCGTTCGACGACCTGCACTGGAGCGACCCCGCGTCGATCGATCTCGTGGCGGCTCTGCTCCGGCGAGGCCCGGACGCCGCCGTCCTCCTGGCGCTCGCGTTCCGGCCCGGCCATGCGCCGGAATGTCTCGCTACCGCGCGCGCGTCGCCCGGCTTCCAGCGGGTCGCGTTCGGGCAGCTCAGGGGGCGCGACGCCGCCGAGCTGCTCGGCGACGCCGACGCCGACGCGGGCGCGATCTACCGCCGCGCGGGCGGCAACCCGTTCTACCTCGAGCAGCTGGCGCGGGTCGCCCCGCGCGACGGCGGGGCCGGCGGCGGCGGCGGCGAGGGGATTCCCGCCGCCGTGGCGGCGTCGCTCGCCGAGGAGCTCGCGGCGCTGTCGCGCAGCGAGCGGGCGCTGCTGGAAGGCGCGGCGGTCGCGGGCGAGCCGTTCGAGCCCGACCTCGCCGCGGCGGTCGTCGAGCTGGCGCTCGACGAGGGCCTCGACGCGCTCGATGCCCTCCTGGCCCGCGACCTGCTGCGACCGACGACCGTGCCGCGCCGCTTCAGGTTCCGCCATCCGCTCGTGCGGCGCGCGGTCTACGACGGGGCCCCGGCCGGGTGGCGGCTCGGCGCGCACGCTCGCGCGGTGCGCGCGCTCGCGCAGCGCGGTGCCGCGACGACGGAGCTCGCCCACCATGTCGAGCGGTCCGCGGCCCAGGGCGACGAGGAGGCGATCGCGGTGCTGACCGCGGCCGGTGCCGCGACGGCGCCGCGCGCCCCCGCGGCCGCGGCGCGCTGGTTTCAGGCGGCGCTGCGCCTGCTGCCGGCCGCGGACGTGGAGCGCCAGGTCGAGCTACGGGTGTCGCTCGCGTCGGCGCAGCGCTCGCTGGAGCTCGAGAGCTGTCGCGAGACGCTGCTCGCCGCCATGGAGCTGCTCCCGGTGGACGCCGGCTCGCGCCGGGTCGAGCTGACCGCGCTGTGCGCCGCGGTCGAGCACTGGCTGGGTCGCCACGACGACGCCCACCACCGCCTCGCGCGCGCATGGGACGAGCTGCCGGACCGCACGACCTCCGCCGCCGCGGCGCTGCAGATCGAGCTCGCCGTCGACGGGCTCTACAGCCTCGACCTCGCGCAGGCCGTCGACATGGGTCGCGGGGCGCTGGAGGTCGCTCGCGCCGTCGGCGATCGCCCGCTCATCGCCGCCGCGGCGTCCGCGCTGTGTCTCACCGAGGCGGCCGCCGGCCAGATCCTGGCGGCACGCGAGCACCGCGGCGAGGCGCTGGCCGAGATCGATCGCCTGTCGGACGCCGAGCTCGCGCCGCGCCTGGAGGCCCTGTTCTACCTCGGCTGGGCCGAGAACTACCTCGAGCATTGGGACGAGGCGATCGCCCATGTCGACCGGGGCATCGTCATCGCGCGCGCCATCGGCGAGGG
Organism: Solirubrobacteraceae bacterium; assembly: GCA_051005755.1. Classification (GTDB taxonomy): domain Bacteria; phylum Actinomycetota; class Thermoleophilia; order Solirubrobacterales; family Solirubrobacteraceae; genus CADCVQ01. Next base: position 595 of record JBPCJA010000170.1, on the reverse strand, counting down.
ACGGCTGCTGGTCCCGATGATGCTCATCAAGGGCTACCCCTTCGAGTTCGGCGGTCGCCTGGCCGAGGCCATCGAGGTCTCCGAGGCGGCCGTCGAGGCCTCGCGGCTCTCGGGCAACGACCACTACCTCTTCTGGTCGCTCTTCGAGCTTGGCTGGGCCCACTATCACGCGGGCAACCTCGAGGCGGCGATCGTCGCGGGCGAGGAGAGCGCCCGCGTCGGCGGGCGGCTGGCCGGCGGCACGATGCCCGCGTCCGGGGGCGGCCCCGGGTGGCAACTGGGCTGCGCGCGCTTCGAGGCCGGCGAGGTCGAGCTGGCCTGGGAGATCATGCACTCCCTGGGCAGCGACGAGCTCGAGCACAAGATCCCCGTCGAGCGCTGCATCGACTGGGAGATCCTCGCGCTCGTCGAGCTCGCGCTCGGGCGCCAGGACACTGCGGACGGCTACGTCCGCCGTTGCGAGCAGCTTGCCGCCGAGCTGGCGCCGCTGCATCTGCCGACCGCCTTCGCCCTGCGCGGGCGCGCGGCCGTGCTGCTCGCCGGCGGCGAGCCGCTCGCGGCGGCGCGCAAGGCGGAGGAGGCCGCTGTGGTGGCC
>JBPCJA010000169.1:0-12390 GCA_051005755.1 Solirubrobacteraceae bacterium | reverse complement strand
CGCCCAGCGCGCTGGTCGCCGACCGCCAGCCGCGCACGATCGCCGACCTCGCCGCGTCACTGGAGGACACCGACTTTCAGACGCTCGTCTACCGCACCCGCGACGGCCACGACGTCTGCTCGCGCTTATGCTTGTCCGTGACGCTCACGGTTGTAAATAGTTGTTTCGTAGATCTGCACCGGGTCCATGGGCAGAGTCTCGCGCCGTGACCGGACATCACTACACGGCTCCCGCGCTGTCGTTCATCAAGAGCCCTGCGATCGCGAACCGTCGGGCCGCGGCGACGATCCGCTCGATGACCCGATGTACCTCGCTCGCCGCGCCCGCGGCCTTCACCGAGCGGGGCCGGCCGCCGACTGTAGACGCCGACTGAGACGGGCGGGTGCTGCCCGCTGATCACCGGCGATCGCGGTCGCCGAGCATGCCGCCGGACCGTGGCCGCTCATCTGGGCGCGCTGCGCCGCTGGCTGAGTGCGCCGCTGATCACGCGTTCCGTCGCACGCGACCCGACGCGAGCCTCGTGCTCATCGACGGCGCGCTCACCCTCGCAGCGCTCTCGCGACCGCTGCTCTGGACACGAGAGGCGTTGCGGCGTCGCACCCCGTAGGCGAGGGCAGCGTCGCACGCGTGCTCACCCCGGGCGTGGCCCGCGGCTGCGCGCGCGTGCGCAGGCGGCCCCGCCCTTGCGGGGGCGCGCCGGCCAGCCGGCTCGCCTCCCTTCACATCACCAGCCCAGTGGAGGTCAGCCATGCCCACGACCGAGCGGCTGCGGCAGATCGCCGCGCTGTATGTCGCACATGACGCGCAGCTGCACAGCGTCGTCTCGCGCCGCGGAAGCCGGTGCGCGCAGATCGTCGACGACGCCTGCCAGCATGCCTGGTCCAAGCTGCTGGTCGCCGACGATGTCGATCTGCGCGCGCCCTCGTGGCGGGTGCTCGGGTGGCTGACGACGACCGCGATCCGCGAGGCGTGGCGGCTGGGCAGCGTCCGCGAGGAACCCATGCTCGCCGAGGACGAGCTCCAACGGCTGACGGCGCAGCACAAGCCGCTCGAAGACGACGTCGACGTGGTCTGCGAGCGCCGGCGGCGCTTGGCGCTCGTCTGGCAGGTCCCCGAACGGCCACGCCGGTTCTTGTTGCGTCTTGCGATGGGTTACAGCTACCGCGAGATCGCCCTCGCCGAGGGCGTCAGCCTGACGACCACCAACAAGCAGATCGCGCGCGCCAAGCGCATCCTGCGCCAACTCGACCGCGACCTCACAGCCCCAGGATGAACGTCGCGCACGCCACCGCCCCTGGAGCACGCGCGGCATCCAGGTCCGCCGCCAGGCCGCACCGTCGCTGTGGCTCAACGACGCCCGTGCACGCCTGGTGGCGACCAGCCGCCCTGTCCCCACGCCGGGACAGCAGCTCTCTCTCTCTGAGAACCCGAGCGCCGTTCGGGCTCCCGCCGTGTTGCTGGCGCCAACCCAAGACCCCCTCTCGTTGCGTCGATCCCGCTCGCGCGCCAGCTCCCGATCGATCCCGATGAGATCGCCAGCCACCCGCATCTTGTCCGGGAGGACGTGACATCTCACCCGCTTTGCGACCCGGCGTGCCTACTCCGGCGTACGCCTGAGCAGTTGTGGCCGCGGACCTGCGTGTCCGCGACGTAGCGGGTCAGGCGAGGACTACCCGGCCCGACCAAACCGTCGCGCCGGCGCGTGGTGATCGGCCCTCTCAAGCCTGTGTTCAGGCTTGCGTCGATGCGTCGTTGGCGAGCGCGACGAGTCGTCGGATCTGGGTCGCGGCGCCGGCGTAGGCGACCGCGACGAGGCGGGCGGCGTCTGTGTCGGCGAGCGCGTAGACGACGTGGTTGCCGTGCTGGGTGCGGTCGACGATGTGGGCGGCGTGCAGCTCGCGTAGGTGTCGTGAGGTTACGTTGGTGGAGAGGCCGAGCGCGGTCGCGATCTCACCGACGTTCGCCGGCCGGCGCGTGAGGACCTCCACGATGCGCAATCGGTCGACATGTCCCAGTGCGCGGATGCGAGTGGCTGCGGCGTCGCGCACGACCGTGACCGCGAGGCCGCGCCAGGTCGGTCTGCGCTCAGATCCCGGTTCGGGCTCAGAAGGCGTTGGGCGCCGGTGTGATCGTGGTGGGTAGGACATGACGGGCACGCGCTCATCGCCCTACCGGATCCGCGCTCGCCGATGCGTGCCTGGCCCGTCTTGAGGCGCTTCCCCGTGCCACGGCGTGGCGAAACCGTCGTCGACGGGCGGCCACGAGCCTGCGGGCGGGGATGTGGCGGGCCCTGGGCTCACTGGTCGGTGGATGCCGTGGTTGGCGTGAGGTCGGTGAGGCTCTCGACGTAGGCGCAGGCGTCGTGCAGTGTGGCGTGGTCGCTGTCGTGCATGGACCACCCCGACCCGGTGGCGCGGCGCTGGGCGACCAGCCAGCGGTGACGCAGCTCGGTCGTCAGCCGCCACGGGTTAGAGATGCGCCACTCGCCGTCGGCGGACTCAAACAGCCCGCGCTCGAGCTTGCGCCAGCCGTCAACCATCAACGCTCTCCTTCGCGTCCGGGGGGACACAGAGCTCGCACCCCTGCGAGAAGGCGTGGTCTTGCAGGACGCCCACGGCGCTCTTGAGCGCGGCGCGCTGGCCACGCTGGTGTGCGGTCAGGTCGCGCTTGTTGGCCCAGCGCGCGAGCTGGCGGTGCGCGGCGAACTTCAGCGCCATGACCTCCTCGCCCGACAGGCACGACCGCTGCTGCGCGCTCATCGCCCCGGCTCCAGCTCGCGCACTCCGAACTCGATGTCGCGCAGCTGCCCGTGACGCACCAGCGGCGGCAGCAGACGACCCACGATCCGCTCCCGCCCGCTCAGCGGATCATCGACGACCAGCTCGATCGCATCCAGCTCCTCGGCAACACGACGCGCCGCCGCGCCCCGCCGGCGCACAAGCAACGCCAGCTCCCTACGCAACCCGTCATCTAGAGGTTCGTGGACGCGCACGAGCACGAGGCGCCGCTCGCGCTGGGTCAGGCCGAGCCGACCGTCGATGCTGACCGTGACATGCACGCACCCGCAGACCAGCCGTCCCGCGCGATACGCGCGACCCACACGGCAGCGCCGCCCGGCGGGCTGCGTGTCCATCGCTTTCGCGGGATCGCGGCCGACGACGAGCGTCGGCTGGCTTCCAGCCATTGGAATATGCATGTCCCTCCTTCGGCTTGTGAGGGCTGTCAGCGCGCCCGGCACGACCCGTTGACAGTCCTATATTCCTACAGAAGACTATAGGACCATAATAGTCGGCCTCATGGCGTTGTCAAGAGGTGTGCAGGACTAGGCTCCGCCGACGTCGGCCAACCCGAGGAGAGCCCCGATGGCGACCAAGTACGACCGCATTGCCGCCGACCTGCGGCGCAAGATCCAGACCGGGCAGCTCGGTCCCGGCGAGCAGCTGCCCGTGGAGACCACGCTCAAGGACGACTACAACGTCAGCCTGCTGACGCTGCGCCGCGCGCTGGACGTCCTGGAAATGGAGGGGCTCATCGAGAAGCGCCACGGGCACGGCAACTTCGTGCGCACCCGGCGGCGGCGCATGCGGCGCGCGACCGATCGCTACCAGTGGGAGAAGGACCGCGCATTGCTGACCGAGGCCGAGCGGCGAGCGCCCGGCGTGGTCGAGCGCGACACCGGACTGGCGCACGAGGACCTCATCTTCGAAGCGCAGTTCGAATCGATCGAGGCAGACGCAGATCTCGCCGACGCCTTCAGCGTGCCAGTCGGCACACCGCTGCTGCGACGCTCCTACCGCCAGCAGTCACGTGAGGAAGACGCCTCGCTGGTCCTCTCGACCTCCTACCTCGTGCTCGACCGGATCGCAGCCAACCCCGATCTGCTCAGCGCGGAGAACGAGCCGTGGCCCGGCGGCACGCCGCATCAGCTCTATACCGTCGGTATCGAGATCGACCGCATCATCGACGAGGTGACCGCTCGCCCGCCCTCACTCGACGAGGCCGAGGCACTGGGCATCGAGGCCGGCGTGTCCCTGATCGTGCTGCGCAAGACCTCGATCGACACGACCGGGCAGGTCGTCGAAGTCGCCGACGTGCTGATGGCCGGCGACCGCACGCAGCTCGTCTACACCACGAACCTCAAGAGATACCCCACGTGACCCACCTGATCTCCGTCATCACAGCCGCCCACCCACCCACGATCCCGTACCTGCGCGACGCCTACGACTCGCTCGAGCGCCAGGCCCTTCCCCCGGACTGGGACTGGCAATGGGTCGTCCAGGAGGACGGCCAGACCGGGCAGGTCGCCGCAGCCCTACCCGACGATCCCCGCATCAGCGCGGGCAGCAGCCGCAAGGGCGGACCGGGCGTGGCCCGCACGATGGCGCTTGCCCGTGCCACGGGCAGCCTCGTCAAGGTCCTCGATGCCGACGACCAGCTGCTACCCGACACCCTCGCGCGCGACATCACCGTGCTCACCGACCATCCCGATGTCGGCTGGACGACCTCCAAGGCACTCGACCTCCTGCCCGACGGATCGACCGTCGCATGGGACCAAGACGACCCGCCCGAAGGACGGCTCGATAGCCAGCACGTCTTCCAGTACTGGCTCGATCACGCCCACCGCGCACAAGTGCTGCCCTCGACGGTCTGCATCCACCGCGAGTTGCTGCTCGCCGTCGGCGGCTGGATGGCACTCCCGGCATCCGAGGACACCGGGATGCTGCTGGCAGCAAGCGTCCTCAGCCCCGGCTACTTCATCGCCGACAACGGCCTGCTCTACCGCAAGTGGCCAGGCCAAAGCACAGCCCAGGCAGCCCATGTCGACCCCAACGAGCGCGACGACCGCATGACGCTCATCGCAAACCGCGTACGCGCACTGCAGCGCAGCCTGACCGGGTTCGCCGCCGACACCAAGCACGCCGACGACCCCGACGCGGTTCCAGCGAACCACCCCGCTGAACATCACCAGACGTGACCGTGCGCACCGCTGCGCAGGACCCCCGCCTCCTGCATCCCCTCACGCCCGAGCCCGCGCTGAGCGCCGACGATCTGGTGCGCGAGCTGGACTTCGGCGCGTGGGCCCCAGCGCACCGCCCATATCTAGTGTTGAACATGGTCAGCACCATCGACGGATCCGTCACGCTCGGCGGGCGAGCAGGCCCGATCGGCAACGAGGCCGACAGCGCCCTCTTCGACAGCATGCGAACCCTCACCGACGCCGTCATGGTCGGCGCCCGGACCGCCACCGTCGAGGGCTACCACTCCCTCTTGACCAACCCCGCCCGCCGCAAGCAACGCCAAGCCCGCGGCCTGTCGCCGAACCCGCTCGCCGTGCTGGTCAGCGCCCGCCTCACGATCCCCCCAAGCCTGCCCCTCCTCCAAGACCCCGGCTCGCGCGTCATCATCGTGACCGCGTCCGACCAAACGCTCAGCAACTGCCCAGCCAGCATCGAGTACATCCGCCACGACCACGTTACCGCCAGCCTCGAACCCAGCCTGCGCACGCTGCGCGAGCACTACGGCGTGCGCTCCGTGCTCTGCGAAGGCGGCCCCAGCCTCAATGCAGCACTCCTACGCGAACAGCTCGTCGACGAACTCTTCCTCACGATCGCCGCCAAGCTCTCAGGCGAGCCCACCGGGCTCGGCATCATCGCCCCGCTACCCCGAGGCGACACGACCGACCTCCAACTCCGCTGGACGCTCCAAGCAGGCCAAGACCTCTTCCTCCGCTACACGTTCCCCACCGCACCACCACGACGCCAGTAGCCGCAGCCCTCGACATCCACCAGCGCTGAGAGCGGAACGATGGTCAGCCCCCAAGACCCGGGAAGCCGAGCGATCCCATCGCTGGCCGCCCGGTCCAGGGTCCGCCCGGTCACGTGCCCTGCCGGCAGTCCACGGCGAGCACCGACACGCCTGCCCGGTTCTAGCACCACACGGCCACCGTGGGCTCGCCTGGCCCGGCGATACACGTACAACCGCACGCGCCCGTGCGCGTTCTGCCTCAGCGGCACACTGCCGTTTGCCAGTACAAACTTTCGAGTGGATCGCGAACCGCCGATCACCGAAGGACTGCTGCTACGCGTCGCCGAGCGCCTGCGCGTGCTCGGCCAGCCCGTTCGCCTTCGCCTCATCGAGCAGCTGAAGACAGGCGCATCGACCCCTCAAGAACTCAGCGACGCCATCGGAACATCACAGCAGAACGTCTCCAAGCACTTGCTCGTACTGCACCGCGCCGGAGTCGTGTCCCGCCGCCCCAAGGGATCAAACGTCTACTACTCGCTCGCGGACGAGTCGGCCCTCGTGGTCCTCAACGAGATGCTCGCCAGCGTGAAACGACACCTGCGAGAGCTCTCCGAACTCGCGACCCAGCCACCAGAAGAGGACTGAAGCGGCCGCGACCGGACGTGGATGTATCGAGGCTGCATTCGCCGCTTGGAATAGTTCCCCGCCACGATCGCCCGCAGGCACGTCCAGGCCCGGCGGTTGACTTGCTTGGTGAGCCACCGATGATCGTGCGCGTCGTCGCCCGGCAGTAGCTTCCGCGGGCCGTGGCCCGCCTTGTCCTCTCCGGCATCGACGTCGCGACCGACAGCGTCGCCCAGGACGCTTCGACGACGGTTGGCTCGATCGACGGCTACGCCGTCGTCGTCGCCACTGCGCTGCAGCAGCTCGGCGTCACGCTGACGTCCGGCTACCTCGTCGCGATGGTCGGCGACATCGCCGCCTCGCACCTGTGCAGCGTGCCCGGGCGGCCCGCCGATCATCGACCAGTACGTCCTGCCCGGCCAACAGCCCGGGCAGACGCACGCTCAGGCGTGCCTGCTTGACCACGTCGCCGAGCTGCGCGACGTCCTCGATGCGTTCCATGCCTCGGCCGCCACCGTCACCGTCATGATCGCCGACAGCACGCTGCAAGACGCCGATCGCGCCTGGCGCGCCAGGACGAGCCGCCTGCGCCATAGGCCGGGCGCGATCGGGCTCCCACGGTCGCACGCACAGCGTGCCAACGATCGCGCCCAGCCCAGGGGGCGCCCACCGCTGGAGGTCGATCATGGCTCTCAGATCAGGCATCGAGTTGGCCGAGCGCAGCACGCAGGTTCGCCAGGCCAAGAAGCACGTCGTCGCGCCCTCGCCAGCGGTCAGCTGACCCTCGGCGAGGTCATGCGCGACCAGCCCGTCGAGCTCGCTGATCGCGCGCTCTTTGAGGTGTTGCTGCTCGCGCGTGGCGTTGGACGCAAGCGCCTGCGCGAGCTCAATCGTCGCGCGATCGGCGAGCAGGTCAACCTTGCGCTGACGCTCGGCGCCGCGGACGAGCCGACGCGCAACTGGGTCGCGGCCAACGCCCTGCGTAGCTCCCCGCTGGGTGCGGGAGCACCTGATGCTCTGAACCACGGGAGCCAAGGCCGCCGCTGGCGTGCTGTACGCCCCCTCCTGCGGCCACGCGCGGCACCTCGGTAGCGACCGATTGAGATCTGACATGCGCTGAGTCGGCCAGCAGGGCCAGCGGTGGGAGGAGCTGACGGATTTCGGTGCGATCTGAGGCGATCTGAGGGCCTGCGCGCGGGCGGTCAGGGGGATAGATCGTCCGAAATCGCGTGCCCTGGGTGGTGCTCGTGAACGCCCGGTGTTGTGGTGGGCCCGGTGTGCGCCCGCCCCTCTCCCAAGATCGCACCCTTCGGGCGGGGGGGGGTGGGGGTCGGTCCCGCACCGGGCGGGGCCACGAGGCCCAAGGGAGGGCTCAGATGAGTACTACCACGACATTCGCTGGCGAGATGCGCCTCGCACTGGACGCGATCGCGGTCCGCGAGAACGTCCGTGAGCTCGACACAGAGCACGTCGAGAACCTTGCGCAGTCGATCGCGCTGCGGGGCGTGCTCGTGCCGCTGATCGTGCGGGCGGTCGACGACGGCTATGAGCTCGTCGCCGGCTATCACCGCATCGCGGCGTGTCGCAATCTCGGCCTGGTCGACGTGCCCGTGGTCGTCCGTGAGCCCGCTGGCTCGAGCGCTGACAGCGCAGCGGAGAACGTCACGCGCAAGCAGCTGACGCCGCTTGAGGAGGCCCGCGCGGTGCAGGCGATGTTCGACGAGGGCTACACCACTGACGGCGCGGCGCAGGCGCTCGGATGGAGCCGCCAGCTGGTCACCGCGCGCGCGAAGATCCTCAAGCTCCCCGCGGTCGGTCAGCAGCTCGTCGGCATCGGCGAGATCCCGGTCAGCGCGATCGACAACCTGCTCGCGATCGGCGAGGTGTCAGCCCCGATCGTGCAGGCCGTCGTCGACGCGGTCGCCGCAACGAAGATCGCTGGGTCGCAGCTGGTCAACAGCCCGGGGTGGGCGATCGGCCAGGCGCTGCGCGACGCCGGCAAGGACACCTTCGGCGCCTACCTCAACCAGGTACACCACGGCGATCTGAAGGGCCTGCGGCTGGGCAAGAAGACCGACGCGCTGGTCGCGGAGGCCGAGCAGCTGCACAAGCAGCTGGATCGCTACGCCTACGGGCCGCCGACGATCCGCTTCACGCAGGCCGACGTCGACCAGGCGCGCGCGGCCGGCGTGCTGATCGAGATCGAGCGCGGCGCGCCGATCATCACGGATCGTGAGGTGTACCGGGAGTTGTGCAAGCAGGCGATCGCGCGGACGCTCGCCGACGTCAGGGCGCGCGTTGCCGAGAAGGGCAAGGCCAAGCGCGCAGGCGCTACCAAGCGCGAGCGCACGCCGCGCGAAGAGCTCGACGTCGAGCATCGGGCCAACCTGCGCGAGATCACGCGGCAGGCGCACGGCACGAACCTCGATCTGGGCAGCGCGCTGCTCACGCAGCTGGCGAGCGTCGCCGCCGATGACATGGACGTCGCGCGCTTCTACTGCCTATGCGGATATCGGCATAGGGCGAACTACGCCGACCTCGCGACTATGCCGACACGGTGCTCAGGCGGCGGGGAGCCGGCCAGGGGTGCGCTCGATGCGGCTGCCGCTCGTCGTTGATTTCGGCACTCAGGCTGCCGGTGCTCAGAGTGACGCCCGCAGCCTGATTTCTGTCTGACCGCTGGACTGGTCGTGCATCTCGGCGCCGTCGGGTGCGAACCCGAAGCCGTCGTAGAACGCTTGAGCGCCCGCGTTCGCGGCGAAGACCCACAATGTGACCTCCCGCCAGCCGTCCTGGCGGACCTTGCCGAGTGCCGCGTCGAGCAAGGCATCTCCGATCCCGACGCGCCAGACTGAAGGCGCTACGTAGATCGCAGCAACTTCGCAAGTCGCCTCGCCAGCGTCGTCGTCTCGACTGGGCGTGGCCATCGAGCAGAAGCCCACAAGTCCGGCGTCGCCCTCGGCTACGAGAGTGAAGGCGTCGTCAATGCTCTCGAGCATCTGAAGCCAGGTCGTTGTGCGCTGTTGGACCGAGATCCGGTCAAGGATCGCGTCAGGTACCAGACCGCGGTAGGCCACCCGCCACGACCGCACATGGACATGAGCGATCGCAGCCGCATCCTCGTGGGTCGCCGGCCGGACGATCGTCGCGCGCATCGGTGGCGAGCCTAACCTGCGATCGCGCGCCACATCGCGTGAAGGTCCTCGCCGCCTGCGCCTGTTGCAGGGTGTCGGCATAGCTTCGCGGCCCGACGAGTCACTTCTACGGGTCCGGGCGCTGGCTCGGGCGGGAGGTCTGATCATGTCGGGAAGTCGCAGGAAGCCTGGGCTGTTGGGTCCGTTCGTGGACGGCTACCGCGTCTCGTTGTTGGAGCTGGGTTATTCGCCGCTGACCGCGGTGCACTCGCTGACGGCGCTGGGGCATCTGGGCCGATGGATGGCACGCGAGGGGGTGGATGTCGACCAGCTCGACGCCGGCGTCGTCAGCGCGTTTCTCGCGGCGCACGTCAAGGATCGGGGGCGGCTGCCGACGGCGAGCGTCGAGCCGCTGCTGCACTACCTGCGCAGGGAGGGCGTTCTCGGACCAGCGGTCGCGGGGCCGCTGACGCCGCTTGACCGGTTGATCGGCGAGTACCGGGAGTGGCTGCTCATCGAGCGGGCGTTGGCAGCGACGACGGTCTGCAGCTGCGAGGCGCTGGCGCGACGGTTTCTCGCGAAACGCATCTCACCGCATGACGAGCTCGGGGTCGAGAACTTGACGGGTGTGGACGTGACGGGCTTCCTGATCGGTGAGAGCGCGCGCGTGAGGCTGGGGTCGGCCGCGTGCTACGCCAACCGGCTGCGCTCGCTGCTGCGTTTCCTGAGCGTGCGCGGACTCGCCGATCCGGGCTTGGTGGAATGCGTCCCGTCGGTCGGTCGCTGGCGCGACGCTCACCTTCCCCAGTTCCCGGCGCGACCGGCGATCGACAGGCTGCTCGATTCGTGCGACCGATCGAGCGTCGTCGGGGCGCGTGATTTCGCGATCCTCATGTTGCTCGCGCGGCTCGGGCTGCGCGCGGTCGAGGTCTCCCGGCTCGAGCTTGTCGATCTGCGTTGGCGAGCCGGGGAGATCGAGGTCGACGGCAAGGGCCACGAGCGCGGCCGCCTGCCGCTGCCCAGCGACGTCGGCGACGCGCTCGTGGGCTATCTGACGTTGCGTCGCCACAGCGGTAGCCGCCGGGTGTTTCTCACCGTTCGCGCTCCGACGCGACCGATTGAGCCGAGCGGTGTGAGATCGGTCGTGCGCGATGCGTGCCGGCGAGCTGGCGTCGAGCGCATCGGGGCTCACCGGCTGCGACACGCGCTGGCCAGCGCCCTGCTGCGCGAGGGCGCCTCGCTGCTGGAAATCAGCCAGGTCCTGCGCCACAAGGATCTCGAGACCACGGCCATCTACGCCAAGGTCGACCTCACGCGCCTGCGCCAAGCCGCGCAGCCCTGGCCGGGGACGGCACGATGACTACGTTGGCCGAGCACGTCGAGGACTATCTGCGGCTGCGCCGCTCCTTCGGCTACAAGCTTGACGAGGCAGGCCGCCTGCTTCCTCGCTTCGCCGCCCATCTCCAGGCCGCCGGGGCGGAGTTCGTGACGATCGAGCTCGCGCTCGCGTGGGCGCTTGAGCCCGACGTTCTGGCGGGCAGTGGCGTGCGGGCGATGCGGCTGCTGGTCGTGCGGGGCTTCGCACGCTACATGGCGGGCGTCGATCCGCGGACCGAGATCCCGCCCGCCGGGTTGATCGCGTGTCGCCAGCGCCGGCGGCCGCGGTTCATCTACACGGACGCCGACATCCTGGCGTTGATGGCGCAAACGCAGCGCGTGATTCGCGAGCCGCTGCGAGCTGCGACCTACGAGACGCTGATCGGGTTGTTCGCGGCGACCGGCTTGCGGATCAGCGAGGCGATCAAGCTCGACCGAACCGACATCGACTGGTCAGAAGGCGTGCTGCTCGTCCGCGACTCGAAGTTCAACAAGTCGCGCTACGTTCCGCTGCACAACAGCACCCTGCAAGCGCTCGAACGCTACGCGCGCCGGCGCGACGAGCTCTGTCCCAGACCGCGCGAGGAGAGCTTCTTCGTGTCGCTGCGCGGAACGCGGCTGATGCGCTGCACCGTCGACACGGCCTTCCGCGTCCTCTGCGACGCAGCCGAGGTCGGGGCGCAGGCCACGATGCCCCCGAGGATCCACGATCTGAGGCACACCTTCGCGGTCAACACGCTGCTTGGCTGGTACCGCGACGGCGACAACGTCCCGGCACGGCTACCTGCCCTCTCGACGTACCTCGGACATCGCAAGCCGTCCTATACCTACCACTACCTGTCGGCCGCGCCCGAGCTGTTGGCGCATGCCGCCGGCCTGCTCGACGCAGCCACGGAGGTCGCGTCATGACGCTGATCGCCCCGACGCTGCAGGCGTTCTTCAGCGACCGCCTGACCAAGCAGCTGCAGGCCAGCCCGCGCACGATCGCGTCCTACCGCGACACGCTGCGCCTCCTGCTTGGCTTCGCTCACAACAAGACCGCGACGCCACCATCGGCGCTTGACTGGGACGACCTCGACGAGCCGCTGATCACGGCTTTCCTCGAGCACCTCGAGGTCGAACGCCACAACAGCGCACGGACGCGCAACCTGCGGCTCACCGCGATCCGGTCGCTGTTTGGGTACGCGGCGCTGCGTCATCCCGAACACGCCGCCGTGATCGCGCGGGTGCTCAGCATCCCCGCCAAACGCTTCGAACAACGCGCCGTGACGTTCCTCACCGCGCAGGAATCCCAAGCGCTGATCGACGCGCCACCACCGAACCGCTGGGAAGGCCGCCGCGACCGCGCCATGCTGATCCTCACCATCCAAGCCGGCCTGCGCGTCTCATACTAGTTTGCGGTCATGTTGGGTGTTGTGATCCAGGCGCGATGGGTGAGCGACGCGATTGTGCCGGGTTCGTGTTCGAGTTGGCGTAGTGCCTGGGCGAGGTGGTCTTCGACGGCGTCGAG
>JBPCJA010000168.1:0-5188 GCA_051005755.1 Solirubrobacteraceae bacterium | reverse complement strand
GGCGCCGGGATCGCGACGGACGGGGCCGCCGGCACGGGCAGGGGCGCCGGCACGGGCGTGGCCGCCGGGACGGGCGGGGGCGCCGGGGTCGTCATGGGAGCGGGCGTGGTCGGCGTCGTCGGCTTCGCGGGGCGGCGCTTGGCCTTGCGGGCCGCGTGTGCCTTCTGGTGCGCCGATGCGCGCTTGACGCACGCGCGCTTGGCCTTGCCGTGCCTGGCGGCGCAGGCGATGGTGTGGGCGTCTGCCGGGGCCGGAGCGCCGGCGGAGACCGCGCCGGCGAGGAGCAGGCAGAGCAGGCGGGCGATGGGGAGGCAGCGGAAGGGGATCACCCTTCACACCTCGTCCGGCGCGACCGCGGCCCCGCACGGCCACGGCGCAAGACGGACGTTCGTTCGTCGAGGTGCGTCCGCGCTCGAACTGGACGGACCGCCGATGCGGCGGCCTCAGCGGGCCGCCGCCATCACTGGTGGACGCGTCCGGAGGACGTCGGGGTTCCGCGCCTGACGGCCACCGTCCCCGATCATGTCATCGCAGGGGCAACGCGCGCGGCCTTGGCGCGACGCGACCGCCCGTCGGGGCAACGAACGCGCGCGTCGTGTCGCCGGAAGTGCGCCATGTGCCACCCGGCACGACACGACCGCCCACGAGGGCGACAAACGCGCGCGTCGTGTCGCCGCAGGCGCGCTACAGGCCACCGGGCACGACACGACCGCCCACGAGGACGATAACGCGCGTCGTGTCGCGGCCGGGCATCCGGCAAACCCGGCGCAGATCCGGCCACACCGCTACTCCAGCGGCGGGCTCAGCACGGCCGGCTCGAAGAGCAGCGCCCGCGCGCCTCCGGCTCGCGTCGCGGCGTGCATCGCCGTCGCGGCGCGCTGCCAGACGGTGTCGGCCTCCTTCGCCCCGGCGCCGAAGACTGCGGCGCCGATGCTGGCGGTGACCGGCGTCCCGATCCGCTCCGCCGAGTCGGCCTGCGCCTGCTCCAGACGCTCGAGCAGGTCCTCCGCGAGCCCCATGAGGCTTGCGGCATCTCCGTGCGGCACGAGCACCGCGAACTCGTCCGCGCCGACGCGGGCGGCGAAGTCGCTGCGCCGGACGCGCGACTCGAGCGCGCTCGCGAAGCGGCGCAGGACGTCGTCGCCGCCGCCGCGCCCGAGCGCGGCGTTGATGGCGTCCAGACCGTCGACGTCGATCATGAGCACGCCGCCGTCCGTGCCGTAGCGCTCGGCGCGCGCGGCGTGACGCCGCAGCTCACGGGCGAAGCCGGCGCGGTTGAGCAGGAGCGTCAGCTCGTCGCGATCGGTGAGCGTTCGCAGACGCTCCTCCTCGCGGCGGCGCTCGGTGATGTCCTGCAGCTGGACGAGCAGATGCTGCGGCCGGCCGGCGCTGTCGCGGATGACCGCCACGTGGACCGAGGCCGGGATCTCGTGGCCGTCGGCGTGGAGCAGGCGCTTCTCGGTGACGTGGACCGTCGTCGCCCCCTCGGCGAGCGCCTGCAGTCCCGCGACGCTGGACTCGATCTCGTCCGGATGCAGGAGCGACGTCAGCGTCGCCCGGCGCAGCTGGCTGAGGCGCGTGCCCGTGAGCTCGGCGAGCGCGAGGTTCGCCGACCAGAAGCGCCCGTCGAGCCCGGCGATCCCCATCCCGACCGGCGCATGGTCGAAGGCGACGCGGAAGCGCTCCTCCGCCTCGAGCGACGCCCGCTGCGCCAGCCGCTGCTCGGTGACGTCGCGGATCGTCATGATCGCGCCGCGAGCACCGCTGGACGCCGCGATCGGCTGCCCGGCGAGGACGAGCCAGCGGCGCTCGCCGGCCGGATCGCCCGCGAGGTACTCCTCGTCGGCGACGGCTTCTCCGCGCAGCGCGCGCTGCAGCGGGAGGTCCTCTCTGGCGACGGGCTCACCGGAGGCCGCCAGGTGCAGCTGACCGCGGTCGGCGAGGTCCCCGAGCGCGAGCGACTCGTCCTCGACGTAGCGCCGCGCCGCGGCGTTGACGATCCGCAGCTCGTCGCGCTCGTCGGAGGCGATCACCCCCTCGGCGAGGTTCTCCAGGACGGCTGCGATGAACCGGCGCTCGGCTTCGACCTCGTCGCCGCCGCGGTCGCTGTGCGCCGAGTGCTCGGCCCAGACGATCTCCCGCCGTACGACTCGCGCCAGCTCCTGCAGGATCTCGAGCTCCTCCTCCGACCACGTCCGCGACCTGCGATCGGCGATGCTCAGCGCGCCCACCGCGCGCCCGGAGGCGGTCGTCAGCGGCATCCCCGCATAGGCGACGATGCCGAGCTCGGCGATCGCGAGACTGTCGCGCAGGACCGGATCGGCACGCGCGTCGGCGACGACCAGCGGCGCGGCGTTGGCGACCGCGTAGCGGGCGAGCGAGTGCGTCAGCGGCCACTCCCGGCGCGCGGCGAACGGTTGCGGCACGCCCACCTGCGCGGTGAGGAACTCGCGATCGACGTCGACGAGCGAGATGAGCGCGATCGGAGCGTGCAGGAGCTTCGCGGCGAGGCGGACCAGCCGGTCGAAGCTCTCGTCGGGCGGGCTGTCGAGCAGGCCGGTCGCCTGCAGTGCCTGACGACGATCCCGCCCGTCGTCCGCATCGCCGACCACCGCGGCCCGCTCGGTGACGCGTGCCGGGAGCACGACGCGGACCGTCGTGCCCTCGCCGGGTGCCGAGCTGACGTGGAGCTGCCCCCCGGCGGCGTGGACGCGGTGGCGCGTGGACGCCAGGCCGACGTGTCCGGCGGCGAGCGCCTGCTCGGTGCGCTCGGCGACGACCATGCCCAGCCCGTCGTCGGTGACCGTCAGCACGATCGCCTCCGCCGTGCGCTCGAGGCGGACCTCGAGGCGGCCGGCCGCCGCGTGCTTGACGGCGTTGGTGACGAGCTCGCGCGCGGCGGCGTAGAGCAGCGCGTCGTGCGGACCGAGGGCGTCCGGATCGACCTGCAGCTCGACGTCGAGGCTCGCCCGGCGCGCGGCGCGGTCGAGCTCGACGTGCAGCGCGACGCCCAGCCCGCGGTCGGCGAGCGCGGTCGGATGCAGGCCGAGGACCGTCTCGCGCAGCGCACGCACGGCGTCCGTCAGCGCCTCGTCGGCGTACTCGAGCGACTGCAGGTAGCCGGCGCGCGCCTCGCGGACATCCTGCTGGGCGGCGAGCAACGACTGCAGCGTGTCGTCGTGGAGCCGCTCGCCGATGCGCGCCCGCTCGCGCTCCTCGGCGTCGAGGGCCTCGTGCAGGAGCGCCGCGCGGTCGACGGCGAGCTCCTGGACCTGGCGCGTGCGGCGCTGGATGGCCCGCGCCAGCGCGACGCCGATCGCACCGACGACGAGCAGCGCGGCGAGCGTCTCGACGAACGCGGTGTCGGCCGCGCGCGTCCCGAGCGAGGAGGCCGAGACCGCGACGAAGCCGGCGCCCGCGAACGCCGTCAGCAGCGCGATCATTCGCGCCGAGTGGGCCAGCCCCATGGCGACCGGGTAGATGACGAGCGCCAGCCGGGCCTCCGACGCCGGGCCGCCGCTGAATGCTATGAGTCCGAGGATGAACGCGACGTCGGTCAGCGCGATCGCCACGCTGGGCAGGCCGCGCAGCCCGCGCGCGGCGAGCACGATCGCGTAGACACAGCCGACCGCGAGCGTGACGAGGAAGCCCGTCTCATAGGCGGCGGGGCCGAGCAGGACCGCGAGCGCCACGACGATCGCGGCACCGATGCGCAGCGCGGCGGAGGCCTGCGCCGAGGTAAGTCGTGTCCCCGTACCGTTCAGCCGTTCCATGGCCTCGAGCTCCATCCTGGTGCCGGTTCTCCGAAGCACGCAGCGTAGTCGGTCCGGCGGCGAGCGGACGCGGCTGGGCGGGGTCGTGCGACCGGCCGAATACGAGATCGTCTGTTTTTCGTGCGGCAAGGGTATGGATTAAGCGGCGCGATCCGTCATCCTTGACACCATGAGCCCCCCGAACGTCTCCCCAGCGGCCGTTCCAAAGGGCGGCACGCGAGCCGTGACGGTCGTCCTTGCCGACGACAGCGACGTCTACCGGCGCGGCATGCGGCGGGCGATCGAGGCCGACGAGCGGCTGGCGCTCGTCGCCGAGGTCGCCGACGGAGCGGCGGCGCTCGAGGCGATCCGCGAGCACCAGCCCGACGTCGCGCTGCTCGACTTCCAGATGCCGGCGCTCGACGGCGTCGAGGTCTGCTGCCGGGTGCACGCCGACCCGCCGGTGCACCGCACGAGGTTCGTCCTCGTCAGCGCGTTCCTCGGCGAGGACGTCATGGTGCGCGCCCGTGCCTGCGGCATGGATCGCCAGCTCGACAAGACGACGCCGCGGCGCAGGATCTGCGACGTGCTCGTGGAGGCGACGGCCGCCGATCCGAAGGGGTCGAGCTCGGGCGCCAACGCGGCCTGACGCAGGCGTCCGCGCCGGCAGCGCGGCAAGGCGTACGGTTGGCGGCGGTCATGGCTGCACGCGTGTCGGTCTACGTCGGAGAGGACCACCCGATCTATCTCGCGGGTCTCGTGCGCGCGCTGCGCCGGCGGCCCGAGTTCGACGTGGTCGGCTTCTCGAGCGACGGGCGCGACGCGCTGGAGGAGATCCGCCGCCTCGTGCCCGACGTCGCGATCCTCGACGAGAACATGCCGGGGCTGCTCGGCAACGAGGTGCTGAAGGCGATGAGGCGCGACGGGCTGCCCACCCGCGTCGTCATGCTCTCGGCCTCGGCCGACAGCGCCGCCGTCCTGCGCGCCATGGCCGACGGGGTGAGCGCATATCTCACGAAGGACTCCGACCGCGCCACGATCTGCGACGCCGTCGCGGCGGTCGCCCGCGGTCAGACACTGCTCGCCCCACAACGCGGTCAGAGGCTGCCGTGATGAGATGTGGGATAGCCCGCGACCGCTTCACCTGGCAGGACGGCGAGCGCACGATCCACTTCGGACGGGGCGCGCTCGCAGACACGCCCTCCTCGCTCGGTGAGGGCTTCACGCTGCTGACCACGGCGCGGGCCCGCGCCATGGCACCCGAGCTCGCCGCGCGCGCGGGCGCGATGCACGAGGTGGCTGCGGGCCGGGTCGACGAGATCGCGGGCGCCCTGCTCGGCGAGGTCGAGCCCGCTGAGCTCGTCGTCGCGCTCGGCGGCGGACGGGTCATCGACACCGCCAAGGCACTGGCGGCAGCGTAGGCAACGGGGAAGCAG
>JBPCJA010000167.1:0-7747 GCA_051005755.1 Solirubrobacteraceae bacterium | reverse complement strand
GACTTGGAGAGCGCGGGCGTCCTTGCTGTGCTTGGCCGCCAGCGCCCGCACGCGCTCCCTGGCCCCGACCTCGGCGAGCGCGACGACCCGGCCCTCCGCCTTGGACACGACCTTGTGCGCGATCACGAGCACGTCGCCGTCGGCCAGCGGTGACACCGCGGCGACGAGGAGCGCGGCGAGATCGTCGCCGGAGCCGATCTCCGGGAGGCCGGGCAGCGCCGCGACGGCGATCACGTGTCGGCGGCCGGCGAGCGGCCCCAGCCGGCCAGGCGGCTCAGCATCCCGCGCGTGTGCGCGGCCCCCCCACGGCGCCCGGCGAGCACGTGGCGCAGCGCGGCGAGGTCATCGGCGGTGTCGACGTCCAGCGCGAGCGTCGGTACGTCCTCGACGCTGCACGAGACGCCGGCGGCGGCCGCCGCCTGCTCGTGGCGCTCGCGGCTGCCGGGCCCGAAGGCGGGCGCGATGACCTCCGGCGGCGTCAGGACGAGCGCGTTCGTGCCGAGGCCGTGCCGGTCGGCGACGATCGTCACAGCGCGCCCGGTCAGCGCGCGGTCGAGGAGCGCCTCGAGCTCCGCCGGGTCGAGCGCCGGGCAGTCGCCGGGCACGAGCAGCACGCGCGTCGCGCCGGCCTCGAGGGCATGCGCGATCCCGATCTGCGCGGCGGCGCTCTGCCCCGCCTCGGCGTCGTCGTGCAGGACGCTTGCGCCGTACCCTCGGCCGATCGCCTCGGCTGCCGGCTCTGAGGTCACAAGCAGCACCTCGTGGACGGCCTGCGTGCGCCGCAGCGCCATGAGCACGTCGGTGACCATCGCCTCGGTGAGCGCCCGGCGCGTGCCGCCGGAGAGCTCTTCGCCGAGGCGAAACTTCGCGTCGCCGAAGCGCTTGACGGGCAGGATCGCGAACGTCCGCTCGGGCGTGCGCGCCATCACGCGAGGCCCTCGGCGAAGCTCAGGGTCTCGGCGGCGACCCGGCGCCGGGCGCCGGGGTGAGACAGGAGCGTGTCGGTTCGCAGGACCGGGATGCCGTCGACCGCCTCGTCGGCGACGAGCCCGTCGAGGAGGCCCGCGTAGCAGTCGGCGATCGCCGCGGTCGTCGCGGGATGGCCGGCCCAGCGCAGGAACGCCGCGGTCGGTCCTTTGAGGACCTCGCCGCCGACGATCGGGGAGACCGCCACGACCGGCGCGGGGCTGTCGAGCACTGCCTGGCGCATCTCGGGTACTGCGAGGATCGGCCCGATCGAGGCGACCGGGTTGGACGGGCCAATGATGATCGCACGCGCGTCCGCAAGCGCCGCGAGCACCTCGGGGGTCGGCAGCGCCTCGCCGACGCCGCGCAGCTCGGTGTCCTGCACGGGACCGTGGCCGCCCGCGCGGATCATGAACTCCTGAAACGCCATCCAGCGCCCGTCTGCGCGCACCCAGGTGCGCACCGGCTGGTCCGACATCGGCAGCACGCGCCCTCGCAGGCCGAGCGCCGCCCCGAGCTCGCCGAGCGCCTTGGTCAGCAGCGCGCCGTCGGCCAGGCGGCGGGCGCGCTCGATGCCGATCGCGAGATCGCGGTCGCCGAGCTGGAACCAGACGTCGACGCCGAGCTCGCGGAGCCCGTCCATGACCGCGAACGTATCGTCGCGCAGGCCCCAGCCGCGCTCGTCGATGCGGTCGGTGAGCCAGAACGTGCAGAGGTCGGGGTCGGGGCTGACGTACGCACCGTAGATCTCGATGTCGTCGGCCGTGTTGGCGACGACGGTGAGGTCGTCGCCGGCGACATCGAGCATCCCGCGGGCGAGCTTGGCGCCGCCCGTGCCACCGGCGAGGACCACGACCGTCGCCATCAGGTCGCCGGCCAGAGGTCGTCGGGCAAGCCCGTGATCTTGATGCCGGCGCGCGTCTTGTAGCGGACGTTGATCGAGATCATGAGCGCCGTGAGCTGCTCGCTGAGGCGCGCCATCTCCAGGCGCCCGCAGTCGACGCAGCGCAAGCCCTCGATCCCGTCGATCAGCGCGGCGGCGCGGCGCTTGTCCGCGCGGCGATCGCCGGCGAGCAGGACGTCCTCGTCGAGCGGGTGGTCGAGGTCGCGCAGCGCCACGGCGCTCACGGTGTGCAGGGCGCTGAGCACGGTCACGCCCTCGGGCACCATCTCCTGTGCCTGCTGGGCCGCCGATCCCTGCCAGACGCCCAGCGTGCGCGTCGCCCGTCCGCCGATCGCCGCCGCCAGCGGCACGGTCACGTCGATGAGCAGCTGCCCCGGGCGCAGGACGTCGTGCAGGTTGTGCAGCGTCTCGGACTGGTTGCGAAACGGGACGCAGAGGATGACGAGCTCGCTGGCCGCGGCGGCGCCGGCATTGGAGAGGCCGGTGAACGCGCCTTCGGGAAGCGCCGCGCGGGCGCGCTGCGCGGCCTCCTCGGCGCGAGCGAGATCGCGGGAGCCGATCGTGACCTCGCTGCCGGCGCGGGCGAGCCGTACCGCCAGGCCGAAGCCGAGTGCGCCGGAGGCGCCAATGATGGAAACCGGCTCGGGCAGGACGCAGCGAGCATATCCGCACGCGGCGGCGCGGTCCGGCGGACGGATCAGCGACCGCCGAACTGCGGCTGGCGGCGCTCGGCGAGCGCCCGCGTCCCCTCGCGGAAGTCCTCGCTGCCCGAGCACAGCTCCTGCGCGGCGACCTCCTGCTCGAGCGTCTCCGCCAGCGCCGGCCGCGCGGCCGCGTTCAGCACGCCCTTGGCGAGACCGACTGCCAGCGGTGCGCAGGCGAGCAGCTCGGCTGCGAGGCCGTCCGTGGCCGCGGCCAGCTCGGACGCCGGCGCGACGCGGTTGACGAGCCCGATCCGCTCGGCCTCGGTGCCGTCGACGAGCTTGGAGGCGAGGATGAGCTCCTTCGCGCGCCCGAGGCCGACGAGCGCCGGCAGGCGTGAGCAGCCGCCGAGGTCGGGGACGAGGCCGACCCGCGTCTCGACGAACCCAATGACCGCGTCCTTCGCCATGACGCGCAGGTCGCAGGCCAGCGCGAGCTCCGCCGCGCCGCCGAGGCCGGCGCCGTGGATCTGCGCGATCGTCGGCTTGGCCATCTCCTCGCAGAGGTTCCAGATCGCGAGGATCGCGGCGCGCCACTCGTGCAGGCGGGCGGGGTTGGCGGCGAGCGCCGCGAGGTCGGCGGTGTCCATGCCGCTGGAGAACATCGCGCCCTCGCCGCGCAGCACGACGCAGCGCACGGCCGCGTCGGCGGCGGCCTCGCGCAGCGCGTCGCCAAGCTCCTCGATGAGCGCACCGCTGAGTGCGTTGCGCTTCTCGGGCCGGTTCAGGACGACGTGGCGGACCGCACCGCGGTCCTCGCAGACGACGAGGCTCATGGGCGCCCAGGATAGGGCCCGTCCGGGTGGATCTCACGCGTCGACGCGTGAGATCCACGGGGACGGGCCCCTGGCCCGGGTGGCTACTCTTGCTGCGCAATGGCCGCCGTCACCACCAGCGAGCGCCGCGAGCTCGCCTTCGCGGGCGTCGCGCGGCAGGCCGAGCTCGTCCGAACCGGTGAGGTCTCGCCGCGGGAGCTCGTCGAGACCGCGATCGAGCGCATCGAGCGCCTGGACCCCCAGCTCAACGCGTTTCGCATCGTCTTCGGCGAGCGGGCGCTCGCCGAGGCCGACGAGGCGGCCGGCCGGGTGGGCGACGGCGACGTCCGGCCGCTGCTCGGGGTACCGATCGCCGTCAAGGACGACTGCGCCGTCGCCGGCACCCCGCGGGTGCGCGGCTCCAACGCCTGCGACAGACCGGAGCCCGAGGACGCCGAGTTCGTGCGCCGCCTGCGCGGCGCCGGTGCGATCGTCATCGGCATCGCCCGCACCCCGGAGCTCGGGATCTGGCCGTTCACCGAGACGGCGGCGGGCGGGATCACGCGCAACCCG
The DNA here is from genome assembly GCA_051005755.1 of Solirubrobacteraceae bacterium. GTDB lineage: Bacteria > Actinomycetota > Thermoleophilia > Solirubrobacterales > Solirubrobacteraceae > CADCVQ01. The sequence goes on along the minus strand of JBPCJA010000167.1, from coordinate 3,848 downwards.
TGGGATCCGCAGCGCACGTCGGGCGGCTCGAGCGGCGGACCTGCAACCGCGGTCGCGGCCGCGCTCGTCGCTGGTTCGACGGCCTCCGACGGCGCCGGCTCGATCCGCATCCCCGCCGCGTGCTGCGGGCTCTTCGGTCTCAAGCCCCAGCGCGGGCGCATCCCGACGGCGCCGCTCGGCGAGGTCTGGAACGGGCTCACGGTCTACGGCTTCCTCACCCGCTCGGTCGCCGACAGCGCGCTCCTGTACGAGGTCGCGACCGGCGAGCCGTACGTCGCCGCGACGCAGCACGAGCCGCCGAAGCTGCGGATCGCGCTGTCGCTGAAGATCCCGCCGGGGAGTACCGCGCGGCTGCATCCCGACTGGCGCCGCGCGACGGAGGACACCGCCGAGCTGCTGCGCTCGCTCGGCCACGAGGTCGTCGAGCGCGATCCCGTCATCGGGCCCGCGGGCATCAACGTCCTCACGCGCTATCTCGCCGGCGTCCACGACGAGGCCCGCACGGTGGATCGGCCGCTGCGTCTCGAGCGGCGTACGCGCGCGCTGGCGCGGCTCGGCGCCCCGGCGCGCAGGCGGCTCGCGCACGTCCGTGCGGCGGAGTTGCGCGACGCCGCGCGCGTCAACGCGATCTTCGACGACATCGACGTCGTCCTCGGCCCGACGCTCGCCCGCTCCGCGCTGCCGGTCGGCCACTACGAGGGCCGCGGCGCGGTGTACACGCTCAACGGCGTCCTGCGCTGGGTGCCGTTCAACGGCCTGTGGAACCACATCGGCAACCCGGCCGCCGCGGTGCCGGCCGGCTTCGACGCCGACGGGCTCCCGCTGTCGGTGCAGCTCGCCGGGCGCCCCGACAGCGAAGCGACGCTCTTCGCGCTGTCGCGCCAGCTCGAGGCCGCCCGCCCGTGGGCCGACCAGCGCCCGCCGATCTCTTGACGACGAGGGCAAGTGCCACCGAGCTGCGGCTCATCGCCGCCGAGGCCGCGCGCGCCGCCGGCGAGCTGCTGCGCGAGCGCTTCGTCGCCGGGGGTGAGCGGGCAGTCGGATCGAAGTCGTCGCCGACCGACCTCGTCTCCGAGGCCGACCTCGCCGCCGAGCGCGCGATCCGCGCGGTCATCGCCGAGCGCCGGCCGGGCGACGCGATCCTCGGCGAGGAGGGCGGCGAGACGCAGGAGGGCGAGGGCCTGCGCTGGATCGTCGACCCGCTCGACGGCACCGTGAACTTCCTCTTCGGCGTTCCGCAGTGGTGCGTGAGCGTCGCGGTTCACGACGACGAGGGCGGCGTCGCCGGCGTGATCTTCGACCCGCTGCGCGACGAGCTGTTCGCCGGCGAGCGCGGCGGCAGCGCGACGCTCGACGGCGTGCCGGTGACCGGCTCGCAGAGCTCCGACCTCGCGAGCTCGCTCGTCGCCACCGGCTTCGCCTACTCGGCCGAGGTGCGCGCGGTTCAGGCCGCAGCCGTCTCCCGCGTGCTGCCGCGCGTGCGCGACGTGCGGCGCATGGGCAGTGCCGCGCTCGACCTCGCATGGACCGCCGTCGGGCGCTACGACGCCTTCTACGAGCGCGGCATCCAGATGTGGGACATCGCCGCCGGCGTGATCCTCTGCACGTGCTCCGGCCTGGAGGTGCGCACGCTCGAAGCCGAGGGCGTGGCGCCGCCGGGCCTCGTCGTGGCGCCTGCGGGGCTCATCGGCCCCCTCGCCGAGCTCGTCGCGTAGCGGCCGAGGCGGCTCGTTGGGCGGTGGGTCTTGCGGATTGCGTCCCTCATCGGGACGCGCTCGACATATCCCTCCGCGTCGCGCCCGATACCCGGGGTGGGATTCGAACCCACAATCCCTTACGGGCAATCGGTTTTGAGCCGATCCTGTATTCCAGTTCCAGCACCCGGGCGCGGGGGACGATTGTAGGTCGGTGGCGCTGGCGGACACCCCCGGCCAGATCCGCTAGGCCGGTTGCGGCGCATGCGGGCCGGCGCCCGTGGGGTGCTCGACCTCGACGCTCCACTTCTGTGCGAAGCCGCGGGCCGCGAAGACGATGAGCAGTACCTGTAGCGGCACGAGGACGATCGTCAGCAGGCCGAGGATGCTCTCGTCCAGCAACGGATTGGCGAATCCTTCCTTGTCGCGCGCGAACCACTGCGGCCCGCTGATCGCAGCGAAGATGAGCAGCACGATGGCGAGCGCGGCGGCGACGGGCAGCATCCCGCTGCGCCAGCGGCCGATCTGGAAGGCGATCACGACGTACACGAGGACGTAGGCGATCTGCAGGGACCTCGCGCCCTGCAGCGCCTCCCACCCACCGACGGTCACGAGCGCCGTGATCGCCGCGCTGAGGAGCAGCAGCGCGACCACGATCGTCTTCGTCCCTCGTGACTCTGGCTTGTCGCGATTGGGGTGCTCGATGACGAGGGCGCCGTGGGCCATGCCAGGCCAATATACGATTCCCCAAGGGCGCCGCGGGATGTTTTCGCGGCGGCCGCGCGCGGGCGTGGTGGAATCGGTAGACACGCCGGCTTTAGGTGCCGGTGGCGCAAGCCATGGGGGTTCGAGTCCCTCCGCCCGCATCGGGGGCGAGTCCTCGAAGGTTGCGAGCAGATCGACGGGCATTGCATGCCGTCGGTCGATCCCGGGACCTCGGCGCGCCCACCGGCCGTATCCGGGATGTGGGCCGCGATGACCCTGGATCCGCCGACGCCGGCGACGACGCGCTCGCGTGGGCGGCTGGCCGGGGTAGTGTCGCGGCGGTGCCGGTGCTGGCGGACATCGCGGGGCGCGAGGGCGCCGGCCGGAGGCGCTCGCTGACGCGCCGGGGCCGGCTCGGCGAGGCGGCACTCGTACGCGCGGCGCAGCGCGGGTCCGAGGAGGCGGTCGAGGAGCTGTTCTCCCGTCACTGGGGCGCCGCCTACCGTGCCGCGCTGCTCGTCACCGGCGATCGCGCGGCCGCCGAGGACATCGCGCAGGAGTCCTTCCTCGCCGCCTTGCGGGCGCTGCCGCGCTTCGACCTGCGCCGGCCGCTGCGGCCGTGGCTGCACCGGATCGTCGTCAACCGGGCGATCGACTGGTCACGCGCGCGGGCGCACCGCCACGAGGTCGGTGCCGACGCCGCGCCGGAGGCGGCAACGCTCGACGGCGACCCGCGCGCCTTACGCGACGACGTCGCGGCGGCACTCCTGCGCCTCGGGCCCGAGCAGCGCGCGGTCATCGTCCTGCGCTATGTCCTGGACTTCACGCCCGGCGAGATCGCGGCCGCGCTGGACCTGCCGCGCGGCACCGTGAACTCGCGGCTGCGGCGCGGCCTGGACGCGCTCGGCGACTGGGTCTCGGAGGAGGAGCGCCCATGAGCCGCCACGCGCTGCGTCGCGAGCTCGAACGGGCCTCGCCCGACGATCCGGCCGCGCGCGAGCGCTCGTGGCGCGTCGTCCAGGCCGCATACGCCGGCTACGAGCCGCGCCCGCGGCGCCGGCCGTGGGCGGCGCTCCTCGCGACGGCGCTCGTCGCGCTCGCCGGCGCCGCCGGTATGGCGGCGGCCAGCGCGCCGCGCAGCGACGTCGGTCGCTTCGTGCGCGGCGTCCTGGGCGTGGGGAGGCCCGACGCGCGTACGGCGCTCGTACGAGTGCCCGGCGGCGGACGCCTGCTCGTCGCGTCGGGCTCGAGCACGTGGATCGTCTCCGACGACGGCGCCAGGCGCCGGCTCGGCACCTACGACGGCGCGTCGTGGTCACCGCGCGGGCGCTACGCGGTCGTCTGGCGCGGCGCCGAGCTGACGGCGGTCGACCCGCGGGGTCGGGGGGGGGGGGTGGTGTGGGCTGGGCCCCCAACCCACCCCCCACCCACGTGGGGTGCCAACCGCCG